>JBAXJA010000147.1:0-3949 GCA_037138115.1 Thermoleophilia bacterium
CGAGGTGAGATGGCCCCGTGGGCCCGGTGCCGAGGCCCATGTGCGACTTGCCGATGGCATCCGCAACGACGCACTGCGCCTCTTCGGCGCCTAGGTCCTAATTTCGACTGCGCACGAGGCGCACGGCCACCGCAGTTCCGATGAGGGCACCGATGATGGCGCCAGCCACCAGCGCGGTGGCCCGGTTCGCCGTCGCCGGATCCAGCCACCACACCAGAAGGCCGGCGATTCCGAGCCCCACAGCACCGGCCACGAGGGCACCTGCCGCGGCAATCGTGGCGGTCTGGCCATCTGGCAGGCGAATGGCCCGCCGGTCGTCGTCGGGTGGCCGATCACGGTCGGGGTCGGTGAACATGCGCACGGCATCGGGATCACGCGCGGTGGCCGCAATTCCCGCCGCCATTCCGGGAAGGGTCTCGGGGTAGAGGGTGGCCTCGCGGGCGATGGACCTGAGTGCCGCGCCGGTACGGCCCAGGTGCAGCGGATCCCGCGGCAGGGCACGCGTGATGGCGGCAGCTGCCAGCGCAGCAGCCTCCTCGGGGGCGATGTCGCCCGGTATCACCCGGGGATCGGCATCGTCGGCATCGTCACCGGGGGCCAGCACCAGATCGGCGATGGCCGCACCGGGGGGCGGCATGCCACCGGGGGGACCCACGGCGAGACCACCGATCGTGCACGCGCCGGTCAGATCCACCAGATCGTCGGGTCGGGCCTCGCCAAATGCCCTGATGACCGCGCCGCGGGCGTCCGGGGCCGCCGCCGCCAGTCGGTCGGCGGCCAAGGCGGTGCCGCAGGCCAGCACGGCACGGCGCACCGTCTCGGCGTCAGCTCCCTCGGGGTCCACCAGCGCGCCGGCCGATGCACGCCCCGGGCCGGACCGACCGACCCACAGGGCGACGCGCGTCATCCCCCGTCTGCTCCCGCGGCACCGATCACAGCGATGAGCTCATCGGCAGACACTCCCTGACCGGCCTCCACGTGTACGGCGGTGATGGATCCGGCCGTGTGCGCGGTGACCTCGTTCTCCATCTTCATGGCCTCCACGATGCACAGCACCTCACCCACGGCGACCCCCTGACCCACTGCGACCGCCACCGACAGCACGGTGCCCTGCATGGGGGAGTGCACCTCGCCCGTGGCGCCAGCGCCACCGTGGCCACCCGCCGCCTTCTTCTCGCGCTTGCGCTTGGGTGCGGGCGCGTTGCCCGACGGGCCCAGATCCCCTTCGGGAATGAAGAGACGCACGTCGAACCGGCGCCCCGACACCTCGGCCACCATGGTGCGTTCGGACACCGGCTCAGCTTCGGGCGCCTGTGGTGCCGGGGGCGGGGAGCCGTCGCGCGCGGGCAGCGGGGTGTTGCTCTCAGACATCACCTTCATCGCCGCGTGGCAGGCTCCGCCGTCGATGAATTCCTGCTGATTGAGCAGCCAGATATGGAAGGGGATGAGCGTGGTGGGGCCCTCCACCACGTACTCCTCCAGCGCGCGCAGCATGCGCTTTCGTGCCGACTCGCGGTCAACGTCCCAGGTGATGAGCTTCGCCACCATGGGGTCGTACATGTCGCTGATGACTGATCCGGACTGCACGCCCGAGTCGGTGCGCACGCCCGGGCCCGAGGGTTCGCGGTAGGCGGTAATGGGACCCGGCGTGGGCAGAAACCGCCGCTCGGCGTCCTCGGCATTGATGCGGCACTCAAAGGCGTGGCCGCGGGGTGCGACCTGGTCTTGCGAAATGCCGATGGCCTCGCCGGCCGCGATGCGGATCTGTTCGCGCACCAGGTCCATGCCGGTGACCATCTCGGTGACGGTGTGCTCTACCTGAATACGCGTGTTCATCTCGAGGAAGAAGAACTCCTCGCCCGACACCAGATATTCGAGCGTGCCCGCTGAGCGGTAGCCCACGGCCTCTGCTGCGAGCACCGATGCCTCACCCATGCGCTGCCGCAGGGCGTCGCTCACGATGGGGCTCGGGGTCTCCTCCACCAGCTTCTGGTGACGGCGCTGCACCGAGCAGTCGCGCTCGCCAAGCCACAGCGTGGTGCCGTGGCCGTCGGCCAGGATCTGGATCTCCACGTGGCGGGGCTCGGGGAGGTAGCGCTCGAGGTACACGGTGGAGTCGGCGAAGAACTTCTCACCCTCCCGACGTGCGCCCTCAAAGGCATCCTCGAGGTCGTGGGGCGTGAGCGCAACGCGAAAGCCCTTGCCACCCCCACCGGCTGCGGCCTTCACGGCGACGGGGTAGCCGATGTCATCGGCGATCCCGCGTGCCTCGGTGGTATCGGCAACGCCCTCTGTGACGCCGGGCACGATCGGCACGCCCGCGGCATCCATCAGCGCGCGCGCAGCGGTCTTGGATCCCATCGAGTCGATGGCGTCGGCGGGCGGTCCGATGAAGGTGACGCCCGCGGCCTCGCATGCGCGTGCAAACGGGGCGTTCTCGGCGAGGAACCCGTACCCCGGGTGGATGGCCTCGGCACCCGATGCCACGGCCACCTCAAGGATCTTGGGGATGTTCAGATACGTGTCTGCGGAGGGGCCGGCCCCCAATGCGTGCGCCTCGTCGGCGAACTGCACAAACAGCGCGTCGCGGTCGGCGTCGCTGTACACCGCGACGGAGCGGATGCCCATCTCGCGCAGCGTCCGCATCACACGGATGGCGATCTCGCCACGGTTGGCGACCAGCACGGTTGTGAACATCAGCGGGTTCTCCGGTCGTCTGCGGGCTGGCCCACGCCCTCGCGTATTGCGGTGCGCCGCCATTCAGATCTGTAGGCCGCCGGCAGCGGGTCTGCGCCACCGTGGCGGCTGGCCTCAAGCAGTGCCTGCACGGCAGCGGCGATGGCGGCGGCCTCGGCGGGTGCCGGGGCCGGGCTGATGTGCATCTGAGCGGTGCTCACAGCGGGATGTTTCCGTGCTTGCGCTTTGGCCCGTCCACGCGTTTGGTGAGAGAGATCTCCAATGCCTTCACCAGCCAGGGTCGGGTCTCCTCGGGCTGGATCACATCGTCCACGTACCCGCGCTCGGCGGCCAGGTACGGATTGGCGAAACGATCCTTGTACTCCTGAACAAGCTCGGCGCGGCGGGCGTCCACGTCGCCGCCCTCGTCGGCCACCTTCTTCAGTTCCGACCTGAACACGATGTTCACGGCACCGTCCGCACCCATCACGGCGATCTCAGCTGAGGGCCATGCCGCGTTGAAGTCGGCACCCAAGTGCTTGCTGTTCATCACGTCGTAGGCACCGCCGTACGCCTTGCGTGTGATGACCGTGATCTTGGGCACCGTGGCCTCGGCGTAGGCGTACAGCAGCTTGGCGCCGTGCAGGATGATGCCGCCGTATTCCTGGCTCGTTCCGGGCAGGAACCCCGGCACATCCACGAACGAGATGATGGGGATGTTGAAGGCGTCGCAGAAGCGGATGAAGCGCGCACCCTTGATGGATGCGTTGATGTCGAGCACGCCGGCCATCGCCTTGGGCTGGTTTCCCACCACCCCGATGGAGTGGCCGTTCAGCCGGGAGAAGCCCACCACCAGGTTCTGGGCGTAGAGCGGCGCCACCTCAAAGAACTCGCCGTCGTCCATCACCAGCTCGATGACGTGCCTGATGTCATACGGCTTATTGGGGTTGTCGGGCACGATCGTGTGCAACTCGGGTTCGCGGCGCTCAGGGTCGTCACCGGGCGTCTCGTAGGGGGCCGTGTCGAGATTGTTCTGCGGAATGAACGAGAGCAGATGACGCACGTCGTCGATGCACGACTCCTCGTCGTCCGCAGCAAAGTGCGCCACGCCGGACTTGGTGGCGTGCGACAGCGCACCACCAAGTTCCTCCATGGTCACTTCCTCACCCGTGACCGTCTTGATGACGTCGGGCCCGGTGATGAACATGTGGCTGGTCTCTTTGACCATGAAGATGAAGTCGGTGATGGCGGGCGAGTACACCGCACCGCCGGC
>JBAXJA010000148.1:0-3916 GCA_037138115.1 Thermoleophilia bacterium
TGGGATCGCCGCGCCGCGCGCATGCAGCGCCTCGCCGTTTCGGCAGCGCGACAGTCGGGCCGTGGGATGCGTCCCATTCAGATGGGATTGGTACCGTTGGCGCACGTGATCGAGACCACACCTTCGGGCCAGGGGATCATCCTGGACCCCCGCGCAAGCACGTCGCTTGACGATGCGCTTGGCACCCGCGCTGTCGGGGACGCAGTGACCCTGCTGGTGGGACCGGACACGGGGTTCGCTGACGGCGAGGCCGACGAGGCCGTCGCGGGCGGATTCACCGCCGTGCAGATGGGTGCCGGCATGCTGCGCGCCGAGACGGCTGCGATCACCGCCGCCGCGCTGACCCTGGGTGCGCTCGGCGGGCTCGGGTGACCCGACGGAGGAGTGGACATGCCGGCTGATTGCCTGTTCTGCCGCATCGTGGCCGGAGAGATCCCTGCCGAGGTGGTGCGTCGCAGCGATGGCCTGCTGGCGTTTCGCGACATCTCGCCAAAGGCCCCCGTGCACGTGCTGGTGATTCCGGAGCGCCACGTGCAGTCGCTTGCGGGTGTTACGGGGCTCACGCAGGCCGAGCGATCGGACATGCTCGCGTTCATCGCAGATGTGGCAACGCAGGAGGGGCTCGACGAGTCGGGCTATCGCGTCACCACGAACCACGGCCCGGACGGCCAGCAGAGCGTGTTCCACCTGCACTGGCATGTGCTGGGCGGCACCCAGCTCTCAGACTCAATGTGACAGGAGCACGATGACCGAACGCGCCATCGAGGTTGCGGACCGTGTGGCAGTTGAACTGGCTGGCGAGCACGACGCTGTACTGCGCGCGCTTGAGGAGCGCCTGCGGCTCGACATCAACCTGCGTGGCAACCGCGTGGTGCTCACCGGCGAGGATGTGCGCGTCGAGCGCGGCGTGGCGGTGATTGATGAACTGGCGCGCCTTGTGGATTCGGGCCGTACGCTCGCCCCCACCATGATCGAGGCCGTGGCCTCCTCCATCGAGCAGTCCGGGCGGCCCGATGCCCTGCTGGGCGACGTGGTGTGGCGACACCGTCAGCGCAGCATCACGCCCACCACGGCGGGCCAGAAGGTGTACGTGGATGCCATCCGCCGAAATACCATCACCTTTGGCATCGGCCCGGCAGGCACCGGCAAGACCTACCTGGCCGTGGCGCTGGCCACCGCCGCGCTGTCGCGCCGCGAGGTGGGGCGCATCATCCTCACCCGTCCGGCCGTGGAGGCGGGGGAGAAACTGGGGTTCCTGCCCGGGGACGTCGCCGCAAAGGTCGATCCGTACCTCCGTCCGCTCTTTGACGCCATGCACGACATGCTCGACGCGGACCGCGCGCTGGAGTACCTCGAGCGCGGGCAGATTGAGGTGGCGCCGCTCGCATTTATGCGGGGACGCACGCTCAACGACTCGTTCATCATCCTCGATGAGGCCCAGAACACCACGGTGGAACAGATGAAGATGTTCCTCACGCGCCTGGGCTTCGGATCGAAGGTGGTGGTGACCGGGGACATCACCCAGGTCGATCTTCCCCGTGACCGCCGGTCCGGCCTGGCGGACATCGAGAAGGTGCTTGGCGGTATCCCCGGCATCGAAGTCGTCCACTTCTCGCACGAGGACGTGGTGCGCCACAAACTGGTGCAGCACATCGTGGAGGCCTACCGGGTGCATGAGGAGAGCGACAATCCGTGGGGCGGCACACGCTGATTGAGATCGAGGCATCCGTCGCAGACGGTCTGGCGCCCGTTGATCTTGACCAACTCGCCGATCACGTGCGGTTTGCCTGCGCGCGGGTGGGTGTGGAGCGTGCGACGGTAGGGCTGATGGTGATCGGGCCCGACGAGATGGCACGTATCAACGGTGAGCACCGCGACAAGCCCACGCCCACCGACGTACTGTCATTTCCGGTGGATGGCCCTGAGGCCCTCGACTGGCCAGATGATGGCCCGCCGCCCGAGCTGGGCGACATCATCATCTGCCCGGCTGCTGCTGAGGAGCCCCTCGCCACACTTGCGATTCATGGCCTGCTGCACCTGATGGGCTACGACCACGAGACGGACGACGGCGAGATGCTGGTACTGCAGGACGAAATCGTGGACGCGGCGGAGGCCCGTTGAGCGACGACGACCAGCGCCCGGTTCAGCGGCTGCTGCGCCGCCCGCGTGCCGGGGCACTTCCGCGTCAGGGGTCGCTGCGGTGGTCATTCACGTGGGCCTTCGAGGGCATCGTGTTCGTGCTGCGCACGCAGCGCAACATGCAGTTGCACGTGGCCGCGGGCATCGGGGTGTTCATTCTCGCCCTGGCGCTCGGCGTGAGTCGTCTTGAGTTGCTGGCTCTGGTGGGCGCCGTGGGTCTGGTGCTTGTGGCCGAGATGTTCAACACGGCGATCGAGGCGGCGGTGGACGCCGTGGTCACCAGTTACCACCCCCTCGTGAAGGTGGCGAAGGATGTCGCAGCCGGTGCCGTGCTCATTGCCGCAGCGTGTGCGACGGCGATCGCCTACCTGGTGCTTTACGGGCGGCTCACCGAGCCGGGCCGCAACCTGCTTCGCGGGGTGCGTCAGGCACCCACTCATGTGGTGATCATCGCGATCGCGGTGACCGCGCTCGCGGCAATCGCCATCAAGGCCTATGCGGGCCGGGGCACGCCGCTGCGCGGTGGGTTCCCGTCGGGCCACGCAGCGGTGGCATTTGCCGGCTGGATGGCCATCACAATTGTGGTGGCACCATGGACGCACGCAGCCCTCATCTCCACTCTGGCCTTCATGATGGCGCTGCTCGTGGCGCAGTCACGGGTGGAGGCGGGAATCCACTCAGCCGTGGAGACAGTGGCCGGTGCAATGCTGGGTGCCGGCGTGACGCTGATCCTTTTCCAGATCTGGGGATGACATGACACCGCTTCATTCAGGGCTGGTTGCACTCGCAGGCCGCCCCAACGTGGGCAAGAGCACGCTGGCCAATGCGCTGGCGGGTGCCCACGTGGCGGCCGTGAGCGACCGACCTCAGACCACCCGTCGCCGCGTGCTGGCGGTGGCACGAGGAGAGGGGTGGCAGGCCGTGCTGCTCGACCTCCCGGGGTTCCAGCGACCGGCTGATCGCCTGACCGAGCGGATGCAGGACACCGTGGACCGGACGGTGGGCGACACCGATGCGGCGCTGTTTCTGCTCAATGCGGCGGAAGAGGTCGGCAAGGGCGATCGGTTTATCGCGCACCGCCTCAAGGCCAGTGGCCTGCCCGTGGTGATCGTGGTCAATCAGGTGGACCGTGTTGAGGCCGATGTCGTGGCACGGGTCATCCTGCAGGCATCCGAGCTGCTGCCCGACTTCGTGGCGCTGCACCCGGTGAGTGCGCTCACCGGCGAGGGGCTGGATGCGCTGCGCGACGAGTTCCCGGCGCTCCTGCCCGAGGGGCCGTCGTACTTCCCCGATGGCGTGAGCACCGACCAGACGCAAGACGAGATGGCGGCCGAGATGATCCGTGAGGCCGCCATTCAGCGTATGCGTGACGAGATACCCCACGCGCTCGCTGTGCACGTCGAGGACATCAGCGACGCGAAGGAGGGCGTGCGCATTGAGGCCTACATCTACGTGGAGGCCGAGAGCCAGAAGGGGATCGTGGTGGGGAAGGGGGGCACGATGATCCGGGACATCGGTACCCAGGCACGAATGGTGCTGGCCGAGTTCTTCAAGCAGCCCGTGCACCTGAACCTTCAGGTGAAGGTGAGGCCCAGATGGCGGCGCGATGACTCCATGCTGGACCGCCTCGGGCTGTAGCCGCGTGGCATCGGGGAGTCGCCCCGATCTCCCTATACTTCCGCGCCATGTCACGACCCCGGGACGAGACGGCACGATGAGGGCCCGCGAACTCGCGAAGAGCCTCGACTTCACGCTCGTACGGGCGGGGGTCACTGCC
>JBAXJA010000149.1:0-3804 GCA_037138115.1 Thermoleophilia bacterium
TTCGGACCCGACAGCACCGCGAACGGAACCCCGGGCCCCAGGGCATCGCGCCAGACGGCAGACAGCAGGCGACCTGTGCCGGGCTCAAGCCCCTTGGTGAGCGACAGCACCCCGCACCCCGCTGGCAATGCGGCGGCGATGCGCGGCGCCTCGGTGGAGATGGCGCGTGATGGCAGGGCGATGACCACCAGCGTGGCGCCATCTGCCCAAGCCGGATCGTCCACATGCGTGACGTGCACGGACTGAGGGAGCGCGATCTCACCCAGGTGCCGGGCGTCGTGGCGCGTGGTGCCCAGGGTGCCGGCCTGGGCCGCCGTGTGGCACACGAGGGTGACATCCGACCCGGCGAGGGCGGCCACCTGAGCAAAGGTGCACCCCCACGCGCCCGCTCCGATGACGACCACGCGGCTCACCTGCGGCTCCTCACCTCAATGTCCACGGGCACGCCGTCGAGGTCGAAGTGCTCACGCAGGCGGTTCTCCAGCCAGAACCCGTAGTCGCGGGTCATGAGCGTGCGGTCGTTCACCTCAAGGCGAAATACCGGCGGGTTGACGCCGGTCTGCACCAGAAAGCGCATCGAAAGACGCTTGTTGCCCTCACGCGGCCCCGGGCGCTCGGTGGCAAGATCGCGCAGCGCATTGTTGAGCGCCTTGGTGGAGATGCGGGTGCAGCTCTTGGCATGCAGGCGCAGTGCGGCGGGCAGGATGCGATCCACGCCCTCCCCCGTGAGCGCAGAGCACACGATGATGGCCGGGTGCTGACGGCTCTTGCGGTGCACACGACCCCGCAGGTCGAGGACGTCGGGCTGGGCGACATCCCACTTGTTGAGCACCAGTATGGTGGCGCAGTGTGAGTGCGCGGCCTGGTCGCAGGCCGCCAGATCGGCCTCGGTGATGCCCTCTGTGGCGTCGGCCACCACGATCGCCACGTCAGCGCGCTCGGCTGATTCGATGGCGCGGATCTGGCTGTACTGCTCGATGCGGTGGCGCATGCGGCCGCGGCGACGCAGGCCGGCGGTGTCGATGAGCACCACCTCTTCCCCATCCACCTCGATGATGGTGTCAACGGGATCGCGCGTGGTGCCGGGGACGTCGTGCACGATCATGCGGTTCTCGCCCAGCATGGCGTTGAGGATGGAGCTCTTGCCCACATTCGGGCGACCGATGATGCAGAACGCCGGCAGGCGCTCGAGCCGCTCGTCGTACACCTCATCGACCTCGGGAAGGCTCTCCACAAGCACGTCGAGGAAGTCTCCGATGCTGCGGCCATGCAGTGCCGACACGCACACCACCTCGCCGAGGCCGAGGCCCCACAGCGACTGGGCACGCAGCTCGGCCTCGTCGTTGTCGCACTTGTTGGCCACAACGATGATGGGCCGGTGCGAGCGACGCAGCCGTTCGGCAACCTCGAGATCGCCCGTGGTGGCCCCCGCCATGGCGTCGACGACGAACAGGATCAGATCGGCCTCGTCAATTGCCCGGATGGCCTGCGACGAGATCTCCCTGGCCATGTCCGACGCGTCGGCGTCGTCGATACCACCGGTGTCGAGGATCTGGAATTGCACGCCGTTCCACTCCGCGCCACCCTGACGGCGATCACGGGTGACCCCGGGCATGGAATCCACCACGGCCTCGCGGCGCCCCGTAAGGCGATTGAACAGCGTGGACTTGCCCACGTTCGGGTAACCCACAACCGCCACCACGGGCTGATTGCTGACCACGGTGCTGCCGCGTGCGGCATGGCGCTCACGGCCGCGAGGGCGATCGGGAAGCCCGGGGCGCGATGCCTTCTCGTTACCGCCCGGGGGCGTGGTTGGCTTTTCGTCGGCCATCAGTCCTTCTCCAGTGACGGCGTGCCGTCATTCACAACCTGCTGTGGGCCGCCCGCCAGTGGCACGAGATCGGCAATTGCCTGCATCATCCTGTTGGTCAACTCCACGGCCCTGGCACCTTTTGTGCCAGCGGCAAGGCCATCTGACGACACCGGCGGGCCAAACACCACGCGCACCGGACCCCGCTTGAACTGGCTGCCCCAGATGGCCGCGGGCACAATGGTGACACCTTCAGCCATGCCCATGGAGCCCGCACCCGGAAATGCCGCCCGCAGCGCACCGTCGGTGGACCGCGTGCCCTCTGGGAACATCAGCACCGACTCGCCGCGCGTGAGCAGGTCGCGTGCGACGCGCACGGCAGTGCGGTCCATGCCCCCGCGGTCGACGGGAAATGCCCCCAGCGACGAGATGATCCAGGCGGAGACGCGGCTGTCAAAGAGCTCCTTCTTGCCCATGTAGAACGACTTGCGGGGGCGGCTGGCCCAGCCCAGCATGGGCGGATCGAAGTTGCTCAGGTGGTTGCACACGATCAGCACGCCACCGGTACGCGGCACGTGCTCCTTGCCCCGCACTCGAATGCGGAACCACAGCCGGTACACCACCGACATCAGTTCGGCGCAGATCCACCAGAACCACATGCGGTGCTGTACCTGGTCGGCGGGGCTTTCGGTGTGCTCCGGCTCACTCACGACCGGGCCTCCGCTGCCATGCCTGCAATTCGGCGTATGACCTCGTCAATGCCCATGCCTGTGGTGTCGAGAATGACGGCGCCATCGGCCACAACCAGCGGACTCGCCGCACGTGAGGAGTCGGCGTGATCGCGCCGCTCAACGTCGTCGCGGATGATCCGCAGGTCGACCTGCTCGCCGCGCGCCACGAGCTCCGCGTGCCGACGACGTGCGCGCTCGTCAACCGAGGCGGTGAGGAACACCTTCACCGCGGCATCCGGGCACACCACGCTGCCGATGTCGCGGCCGTCGGATACCCAGTCGCCTGCGCCCATGATGTCGCGTTGGCGATCCACCATTTCTGCCCGCACGCCGGGGTGCGCGGCCACCTGTGACACCGCGCCGGTCACGTCGGCCTCGCGGATGGCCATGGTTACGTCGTCGCCCGCGATGTACACGCGAAGGCCCGAGCTGCCGTGGTCGAGGCGCACGGGATTGGCGCGGGCAAGATCAGCCAGCGCCGCGTCGTCGTCCAGGTCAACGCCAGATCGCAGCGCGAGCAGGGTGAGTGCGCGGTACATGGCACCGGTGTCCACATAGCCCACGCCAAGCGCATCGGCCACCGCGCGGGCAACGGTGCTCTTGCCCGCCCCAGCCGGGCCGTCGATGGCCACGATCATTCGACCTGCGCCCCAAGTGACGCCATGTCGTCCACAAACCCGGGGTACGACACTGCAGATGCCTCAAATCCGTGCACGGTGACGCCACCTTCGCTGGCCATCCCGGCAATCGCACCCAGCATGGCCAGGCGGTGGTCGCCGTCGCTTTGCACCTCACCACCTGGAATTGACCGTCCGCCGGTCACCACAAAGCCGTCGTCGCGCTCATCGGCAGATGCCCCAACCGCACGCAGCAGGCCCACCACGGTTGCCACCCGGTCGCTCTCCTTCACGCGCAGCTCATGCGCCCCGCTCACCGTGGTAACGCCCGCCGCAAGCGCGCCGAGCAGACCCACCAGCGGCAGCTCATCAACCATCGACGGCACTTCGACCGCCGTCACGTCGGTGGCCTGCAGCAGGCAGGTGCGTCGCACAACGATGTCGCCGCAGGGCTCGCCGGCCACGTCCGCGCCAACCTCCACACGCACGTCGGCACCCATGCGCGCGAGCACGCCGAGCAGGCCCGTGCGGCCGGGGTTGAGATTGACGCCGGTCACGCGTACCTCGGGATCGCCACGCAGCACACCCGCAACGATGGCGAAGGCGGCCGACGAGAAGTCGCCGGGCACGCGGATGTCGGGCAACG
>JBAXJA010000150.1:0-3734 GCA_037138115.1 Thermoleophilia bacterium
GCACCGAGCGACCACGTGCCCTCTGGGCCGCGCCTGAGCGCCCCCTCTGCACCGGGTGGCAGAACCAGCTTGAGACATGTGCCGAGCGGGCTCAGCGTGCGCCGGGCCACCCACCGGGCAAGGTCCAGCAGGTCGGCGGGTACCACGGGGGCATCTACCACGCCTGCCACCGGCTGCAGGCGGCCCTTATGCGTTGCGGGCTCGCGGGTCATCACCACGCCCAGCACCGCGCGTGGCCCCAGGCGCACCGCGACCAGCGCCCCGGGCACCACGGCCGAATCCAGCGCGGCGGGCACCGCGTAGTCCAGCGCCCCGTCAAGGGCGCGGGCGGCGACGAGGGGGACGACCTGCGCGGCCGCCCCCCCATCGCTCACGTCAGTCGGCGAAGGCCTGACCGATGTCGGTGTTCTCCCAAGTGAACTCCGGCTCGGTACGGCCGAAGTGGCCGAACGCGGCGGTCTTCTGGTAGATCGGGCGGCGCAGGTCAAGGCTGTCGATCAGCGCGGCAGGGCGAAGGTCGAAGTTCTCGCTCACCCACTTGACGATCTGGTCGATCGGCCGCTTCTCGGTGCCGAATGTCTGCACGTTGATCGACACCGGATGCGCCACGCCGATGGCGTAGGCCACCTGCACCTCGCAGCGATCGGCCAATCCCGCGGCCACCACGTTCTTGGCAACCCACCGGGCGGCGTACGCGGCCGAGCGGTCCACCTTCGAGGGGTCCTTACCCGAGAAGGCACCGCCACCGTGCCGTGCCATTCCACCGTAGGTGTCCACGATGATCTTGCGGCCGGTAAGGCCACAGTCACCCATGGGGCCACCAATCACAAACTTGCCCGTGGGGTTGATGTACAGGCGGATCTCGGGGTTCCACACGCCAAACTCCTCAAGCACCGGCTGGATTACGCGGCGCGTGACGTCCTCGTGGATCATCTCCTGTGACACGTCCTCGGAGTGCTGGCTGCTGATCACCACGGCGTCCACGCCCACCGGGACGATGCCGTCGTAGCGCACGCTCACCTGCGACTTACCGTCGGGGCGCAGGTAGTCGAGTGCGCCACGCCGCTCTGCCGAGAGCCGCTCCACCAGGCGGTGGGCCAGGATGATGGGCAGTGGCATGAGCACAGGGGTCTCGGTGCATGCGAAGCCGAACATCAGCCCCTGGTCGCCTGCACCCTGGGAGTCGTATGGGTCCTCCTCGCCACCGGCACGCTTCTCGTACGCAGTGGTGACGCCCTGCCCGATATCCGGGCTCTGCTTGTCGAGTGCCACCGAGATGCCGCACGTCTCGGCGTCAAAGCCGTAGCGCGAGTCGGTGTACCCGATGTGCGTGATGGTGTCGCGCACAATTCTGGGAATGTCGATGTTGGCGGTCGTGGTGACCTCGCCGGCGATCATCACCTGGCCGGTTGTGATGAGGGTCTCGCACGCCACACGACCCATCGGGTCCTGGGCGAGGATGGCGTCGAGGACGCCATCCGAGATCTGATCAGCGATCTTGTCGGGATGACCCTCGGTAACCGACTCCGAGGTGAAGAGGTACTCGCTCATTGGGCTCCTTGCCTTGAATCCAGCGAGCGAGGCTACCAGCGGGCCTCCCCGCCTGCGACGTACGTCCGCCCGGCACCCCGCTGGAGGGGGGTGCCGGGCGCCGGTGCCGCTACTTCTTCAGGCCAAGGAATACCTCAATGGTGGGGTTGTCACCCTGCGTCCCCCATGCGGCGATGCCGGAGACGTGCGAGAGGCTCTCCCGATGCTGTGCGCCGTTCTTGCCGGTGAATGCGCCGTTGGCCGCCATCAGGGTCATGACCTCGGGAACGTTCACCCATGCCAGGCCGGTGACCTGATCGGGCATTCCCTGCGTGGCATCCTGGAATGCCTTTGAGTCGGCCAGCGTCGCGCCCGTCTTCGGTGCCAGCACCGATGCCACGGCACCCGCGCGGCTGCCGATTACAGCCAGATTGCCCTTGACGCCCCACACCACGTTGCCGGTCTTTCCGATGCTCAGCTGCTGGCCCTTCACGCCGTTGAGGTCCACCGCCACAAATCCCTTCGCGGTGCCCTTGGCGCCACCGAACTGCGACATCAATGCGGGGACGGCCTTTGACAGTGACGTGAGCGTGCTGGTGGCCTGTGCGCCATCTCCGGTCTGCAGCGCCAGCGATACGGCGGGCGTGCTCTGCCCCCCTGTCACAACCACTGCGTGCTCCCCGCCCGCGAGGTTCTTGAGGTCGGCTCCATTCACACCCAGGAGCAGCGGCGCCTGGGCCAGCACCGCGTCAATCTGCTTCTTGGTGTCCGGCGACGAACTCGACTCGGCCGACTGCAGCACCTGCTGCACGGTGTCGGCCAGGCGATTGAAGCCCAGGTACGCCACGGAGTCGGCTGGCGCGTTCTTCATGAGGGTGGGGGTGTAGGCCTTCTGGTCAGCCATCGGCGGGGTATCCACGAGCACGGCCTTCATGTGCAGGCCATCCGGCTGCGCGGTAACCGACATGGCGGCGGCCCCGGTGATCTGCCCGCCAACGAGGTTCTCCACCTGCGGGATACCGGAGAGCGCGCCCTTGCCCATCTCCTCAAGATTCACGTACGCCATGGCGAAGACATCCTTGGGCAGCAGCGCCAGCGCGTCGTTGAAGCGGAAGACCCCCGACAGGGCCTGGTCGCCGCCGGCCGCATGGGCATCAATCGCCTGCTTCACCACGGCCTCGGATGACCCGATGATGAGCGCATCCGCGGTCACCGCAGCATGCATCCCGCCGGTGGGCGCTGCGAGCAGCGTGGCACCGTTGTAGTCGCCTGTGCTCTTGAGCCCCCCATTGCCCGGATCGGCGAGCAGCGCCTTCACCTGGTCGGACTTGCCCTCGGCGATCTGCATCACGGCAAGCACGGGCTGGTCGGCCGCCGCGGCCAATGCGCGTCCTGCTGCCCCGGCTGGATCGGTGAGCCCGCCCTTGGTCACAGCCGCAGTGTCGGGCATCTTCGTGGTGGCCAGCGCGGCAGCCTCGCCGAGGAGGGGCCGCAGATCCTTCTCCCACGAGATGCCCTCGCGCGCCAGATCGGCCTGCAAGCGCTTCTCCATCGTCCCGTACGACGGAAACATCTGTGCCAGGTCGATGAGCTGGGTCCACTGCGCGCCGGTGGTGTCGGTGGACACCTGTACGTACACCGGACTGGATGCCGGGATGTATCCGGCAACCGATGCCGCGGTGGATCCGGCCGATGCACTGTCGCCGCAACCAGAGAGCACGACGGCTCCTCCCGCTGCGCCAACCGCAGCGATGGCAACCACGGGGATGATGTAGCGCCTGCGTCGACTGCCATGCGTGGGCGTGCTCATTGCGGGATGACCTCCGGGCGTCAGCGGGACCTCACGAGGGTATCCCGGCCCACAGTCACAGCAGCGCGCCGTTGGTAAAGGGTCGGTTAGGGATGCAACGGAGGCGTCACGCCTCTGAAGCAGGTGCACGCGACATCAACGCGCGCAGGCACTCGGCCGGCGACCGGCCTTCAAAGGCGGCTGCTGCCACCTGAGCGCTTATGGGAAGCTCCACTCCCACGCCCTCGGCGCGCGCCAGCAGCGACCGAACCGTGGCGAGCCCCTCGACGGTTTGACCGATGACCGCCTCCACCTGATCGGCGGGTGTCCCCGTGGCGATCAACTCACCCGCACGGCGATTGCGGCTGTGGCGGCTGGTGCAGGTGGCGACGAGGTCGCCCATGCCGGCGAGCCC
>JBAXJA010000151.1:0-3632 GCA_037138115.1 Thermoleophilia bacterium
AGTGTCCCGGCATCGTGGTGACGACCGTCAGAGACATTCCCATCGCTGGGCTGGCGCGTGCGACATTGGCCCATCCGGTCTGCTGGAATGGGTCACCTCAGTTGGCCACTCTGAAAGTGACGTCATGGCGAGCGATCTTCCTGATATTCCGCCGATGCCGAAGTTCCTCACCACCGCCATCATCGCGACGGTGTTTGTGGTGATCACGGTCATCGTCCTGATCATCGTCATCAACACGTCTGGATCGGATGCGCCCGTGGCATCGTCCGCCTCCGGTGGCGCGGCGACCACGAGCTCGCCGGCGGCGACCCCTGCTGCTGCGATCGATGCCAAGGCGCTCTTTATGAATGGTGACGCGGCCGCTGGGGCTGTCTCCTGCGCCAGTTGCCACGCGCTTGCCGCCGCCGGAGCCACGGGGCAGGTCGGCCCAAGCCTTGACCAGTTGGCCAAGGCTGATAATGCGGCGGCAATCCTCCCGATGATCACCAAGCCCAACGCTGAAATCGTCAAGGGCTACCAGCCCAATGTGATGCCCCAGAACTACTCGACAACTCTGAGCGCCGCTCAGCTTGATGCCCTGGCCACCTACATCGACCAGTCGAGCGCGCACGCCGGGTAGCCCGACCGCTCGTCGGCTGCTCTCCGAGTGTGAGCGGTCAGGACAGTGCGCTGCCCGCCGCGAATCCCACCGCGACGAAGGCCAGGCCACTCAGCACCGGAACCACGATGTTCATGAGTGCGGTGTTCCATCTGCCGGCCATTGCGACGCGGTCGGTCTCCACCATCCAGGTGGAGAATGTGGTGAACGATCCGAGGAACCCTGTTCCAAGGGCAATCACCGCCACACCGGACGGGCTGGCACCCACCAGCAGCCCAAGAAGAAACGCTCCGACGAGGTTGATGGCCAGCACCCCCCACGGAGCGTGCACGCCAAAGCGCGTTCCCATGAGGCGTCCGGCTTCATATCGTGCAAACGCCCCGGCGGCTCCAGCAGGAATGGTGAGTGCCCAGGTGAGCGGGGTCACTGGTGCACCAGATCCACAGCACGTCGGCCGGCCACGGCGGCGAGCAGGCCGAGGGCGATGCTGACCCCGAGGTAGAACACCGCGGCCCCGGACCTGCCGTCGCGCATCATCAGGAACCCCTCGAGCTCGAGTCCCGAGAATGTTGTGAGCGATCCGCAGAAGCCCACGGCGATGAGGGGGTGGAGCCAATGGGGAAGGTGGGGCCGCCATGCGATGAGGGCTGCGAGCACTGCCAGGAGGATCGTGCCCGTCATGTTTGCCGTGAAGGTGGCCCATGGCCATGCTCCACGGGGTACGAGATCGCCCAGCCCCGCGCGCACGGCGGCACCGATGGCGCCGCCGATCACGATCGCCACCACGATGGCCCGCCGCCCGTTCACGTGGCAAGGGTACCGGTGCGTAGCATTGGTGGGTCATCTGAAACCCCTCGGAGGCTCCATGCGCCGCACCCTCATTGCCCTCACGCTCACCGTTCCCCTCCTGGCGACCACCATCGCTCTTTCCAGTGCCTCGACCATCACGGAGCCCGAGGTGGTCGCCGGATCGCTGGCCTCACTCACCGGATCGGCCTCCCAGTACGGCATCTCCCAGGCCCGCGGCGCATCGCTGGCGGCGGCGCAGAGTGGCACCGACGGATCCCCGCGGGCGCGGCTCATCCTCGCGGATGACCAGTCGAACAACGACATGGGGCGAAACCAGATGATCGCCTTCGCCGGTACGCGCGTGGGCGCGGTGATCGGACCCACCCTCTCCGGTGTGGCAGCACTGGCCGACCCGGTTGCCGTTGCCTCGGGTATCCCCGTGCTGGCAGTCACCAACACAACGCTCGACATCACGGCGGCCGGGTCCACCGTGTGGCGCATCTGCCTGGGCGAGAACCAGATGATCCCGGCATCGGTGACCTACGCACGCACCACCAAGGGCGTGCGCACGGCAGCACTGGTGTCGGTGACCGGCGACGCGTATTCCGAAGGCGCCGCTGCGCAGTTCCGCACCACTGCCGCCGCGCAGGGCATCACCCTGGTTGCTGATATCTCGATGCCGCAGGGTTCATCCACCGCGCCATCGGTGCTGGCCACCGCCGAGGCCGCCCTGCCACAGGCCATCTTCTTCGCCGCGCGCGATTCCGATGCAACGAATCTGCTCGAAGCATCAAGCGACTTCACCGGTGTCAAGGTGGGCGGCAACGGCTACAACACGCCGACGGTCATCACCGCGTCGGGTGCCACCGCCAACGGCCTCATCGTCAGTGCGTCATGGAACCCGGCCAAGCGGGATGCCGCCAGCCGGGCATTCGTTACGGCATACGCGCGCAGGTACCCCGGCGACCAGGCGGATGCATTTGCCGCGCAGGCCTACGCGGGCGTACAGGTGCTGCGCGAGGCCGTCGCCATGGGAAATGGCACGTCCGCACGGGCGGTACAGCGCGGGCTTGTGCGAATGCACAGCGCGAAGACGGTGCTTGGCACCATCAGGTTCCCCGGCAGCAGCCACGAAGCCACGTACCCGGCCACTGTGCAGCAGGTGTCGGGCGGGGTGCTGAAGCTGGCCCCCGCGGCCGGCTGACCCGCTAGGCGGACATACCTGCGGCCACGCGCCGCTTTACACGCGCGAGCATGCCCGACATGCCGCGCATGCGAAGCGGCGACACCAGGTCGTCAAGGCCCATCGAGAGATAGAAGTCGTTGGGGGTGGAGAGGATCTCGTCGGGCGTGCCCCCGTCGAGTCCGGCATGCAGAACCGATGCGAATCCGCGTGACGTCGGGGCCTCGCGCGGCGCATCAAAGAACAGCCGCACCGGCTGGCCAGGCTCCACTTCCACTGCAAGAAACAGGGGAGCCGTGCACTCCTCCACCGGCTCCATCGCGTCGCGATTGTCGATGAGCCGCTGGGGCAGCGGTGGCAGTGCGTCGGCGAACTCAAGGAGCAGCGGCAAGCGCAGTTCCTTCGGCGTGTCGGCGAACTCCTCGACGATCTCGTGCAGGGCGTCTCTCATCGGGGCGCGGTTGCCTACGGCCTCTCGATGGGCACGCGCACGGCGTTACCCCACTCAACCCACGAGCCGTCGTAATTGCGCACGTTTTCGAACCCCAGCAGGTGGGTGAGCACAAACCACGTGTGGCTGGATCGCTCGCCGATGCGGCAGTAGGCAATGACGTCATCCTGCGGGGTGAGGCCGATCTCGCCCTCGTAGATCGCTCTGAGCTGGTCCACGGGCAAGAACGTGCCGTCGGTTTCGTCGGCCGCACGGCGCCATGGCACGCTGTGCGCTGTGGGGATGTGTCCGCCCCGGAGTGCGCCCTCCTGTGGATAGTCGGCCATGTGCAGAAGCTCACCTGTGAACTCGGCGGGGGAGCGCACGTCAACCAGCGGCCCGTTGCCGATGTGCGCGAGCACCTGCTCGCGGTAGGCACGGATGACGCTGTCGTCGCGCTGGGTCACGGGGTAGTCGGCGTCAGCCGGTGCGGGGATGTCGGTGGTCATGGCACGGCCTTCGTCGATCCACTTCTTCCGACCTCCGTCGAGCAGCCGTACGTCGGCGTGCCCGAACAGCGAGGTGACCCACAGGGCGTAGGCGGCCCACCAGTTGTTCTGGTCGCCGTAGAA
>JBAXJA010000152.1:0-3623 GCA_037138115.1 Thermoleophilia bacterium
AGGGCCGAGGCCCGACCGGTGTTCGATGCCATCACCCCAGATGTCGACGTGCGGGGCCAGCGTGCCGAGCCAGCAAGACGCATGGTGCGCGATCACATCGATATGGCGGCCCAGGCCGGACTTGACCGCGTGCGAGTGATCCATGGCCGCGGCACCGGCGCACTGCGTGAGGTCATCAACGAGGAACTCGCAGCCCACCCACTTGTGAAGGGGAGAGACTTGGCCCCGGCAAACGAGGGTGGCGACGGCGCAACGATCGCAACGCTCTAGTCACACCCCACCCTGTGGACAAGGTGACAGGCAGCCAGTCCACAGGGTGGATCTCGCTGCCTCTCTGCGGGTGAAGGCGCGCCATCTGGCCCTTGTAAACGATGGTCACGACCCCGCAACGTTCGCAACGCTCGCGTCACACCTCATCCTGTGGACAAGGTGCCTGTCAGCGGGGGGTGGGGTGGGTTAGTTGGCGAAGGCAGCGCATACGGGCCATTGGCCTGCGCCTTCGCGCTCGAACAGCAGTGCTGCTCGGTAGTCCTGTTCCGATTCTGACGCGGCCGCTGGGTCGCCGTGGCCTCCCATTGCCTCCCAGGTGGAGGTCATGAACTGGTATTTGCCGCGGAATGAACCGCCGCCGCCGATTGAGCGTGGGTTGCCTCCCGACTCGCACTGGGCGATTTTGTCGAGCACTGCCTTCGACGGGCCACCCTGGACCGGGGGCCACGTGCCATTTGCCGGTGTGCCGGAGTTGGACGCGCCCTGGGCGATGGGGGCAGCATTTCGTCGGGCCGCCCGGGCGTCTGCGCGGTCTTCACGCGCCTGAAGGCGGGTGAGCTCGCGCCGTGCCTGACGGAGGGCTCCGGTGCGCTGGTCGCGCAGCGTGACGACCCGGGCGCGATTGGAGACTGCATCGCGAACCGCAGCCGCTGCCTCATCGCGGTCCCGAGTGCGGGCCGCAACAAGACGCGCAACCTGCCGGCGATCGTCACGTAGGTGTTCCACCAATGAGACATCCTCGCGAGCCAGTCGCTCCTGGTCGGCCTGATCCGCCGCAAGGGCCGATAGGTCGCCACCCGACAGCAGCACGGCGAGGAGGGGATCCTGATCGACCGATCGGTAGATGTCACGGATGCGACCCGCCAGCACCAGTTGGCCGGCACGCTGCGCACCGGCCCGGCGGTCGAGCTCGGGCTGAATCTTCGCGAGACGATCACGTGCTGCCGAGAGCCTGCGGTCGGCGTGCTGCTCGGCGAGCCGCGCGGCCGGGATCGCCTGGGTTGCAGTGATCACGCGCTGCTCAAGCACACGGATGCGCGAGCGTGCCTGATCGACCCCGGGGCCGGCGAGGGCGAGGGATACGGCCGCGATCCCTACAAGGGCCGCAGCGGCGATGGCGAGTCGGGCGCGCATCGGGATGAAGGAAATTCAGTCGGCGGCCCCCATGGACCGCCGACCGGGCCATATTCGGCCCCGCGCGGGCTAGCCCTGCGGGAGTTCCCCGACGTTCCTGAGCACGCCGACCGTGGGGGCCATCGTGCGGAACGCGTCATCCTTCTGGAGGACGCCCACGGTGAACACCGGGACCTCTGCCATACGGGAGAGCATTGAGGCTGCATCGCGCGAGCGCGGGACGGCCTTGAAGCATGAGACGAGGACGGCATCAACGCCACCCTCCTCCACACGACGAAGCGGGCCAGGCCACATGGGGTCAATGACCTCCACGGTCCAGCCGGCCTCGGTGAGAGCTGCGACCGCGGCGTCAGTGCCGGGGAAGCGGACCTTGCCCTCTTTGTTGAGGACCTCATCGGTGGAAACGGTTACGAGAAGAAGATTAGGCATGGCGGGCAGGGTAGACAGCGAGGCCCTCTGCCCGCCCGGTCATCCGCCCCGGATCGCCCGGATCAACGATTCCACATCGTTACGGATGCAACGCACCCGCCGCACGTGTAGATTGCCCCGCATCGCGGCGTGTATGCCGCTTGCTCGTTCCTTGTCCGCAATTCCCAGGAGACGTCGTTCCATGGCCGTGAGTGCCTCCGACATCCCCGACGTTCCGGTCCTCGAGGCGATCGGTAACCGTCGAAGCTTCCGTTACTACGACCCATCACGCACGGTCGAAGACTGGAAGATCCACACAATGCTGCAGGCCGGACGTCTCGCGTCCTGCCAGGGCAACATCAACGCCACTGAGGCGATCGTCGTCACCAAGGATTCTGACCTCTGGGACGAGATCGAGGAGTGCGTCTCTGGATTCAACGTCCAGATCATCAACCAGTCGTCGCACCTCATCTTCTGGCTGACCAACCTCAACGCCTGGTACGGCCGCGCCAACGACGGTCTTTCGACCCTCGCGCTTTCCGGCGCCCTTACCAAGTACCACGGTTGGAACTACGAGTTCACCATGACGCAGACCGTTCCGCGCCTGATGAGCTTCCCGACTGAGCGCACCGAGAACCTGCTCCGCTTCGAGTCCGGCCAGGCCGTCTCGCAGTCGATGCTGGCCGGTACGGCGCTCGGCGTCGGTTCCATTCTCATCGCCTTCGGTCGCAAGCCGGGTGGCGTGGAGAAGGCCTTCAACCTGCCCCCGCACTACCGCTTCACCTGGGGTCACGCGGTTGGCTACCCGCTCGAGGACATGGCCGCAGGTGGCCAGCGTGCCCGCATCAAGTTCGACCGTCTGTTCCACGACGGTGCGCACGGCAAGCCCCTTCAGATGGCCGATGGCCTCGAGGACGCCCTCAAGGGCAAGAACATGATCCAGGCGCAGGCACCGCTGCCGGGCCGTTTCGAGGAGATCGACCGCCTTGCGGCCGACTTCTCCCGCGACCCCGGTGTGGTCTCCTGGCCCGCCAAGGAGATTGAGCGCCTCATGAAGGACGATGACTGGGACTTCGGCCCCAACATCCGTGAGCACGCCAAGAAGGTTCTCGCCGACGGCGACCTCCCGGACTACCCGGATGAGATGCGCGAGACGTTCGAGAAGCTGATGACCGAGCACGGCATCGACGCGAGCAAGTACCTCTCGTAGTCACTGCGTGATCGGATGGTCCTCGTGGGCCCCGTCACCCCTAGGGTGGCGGGGCCCACGTCGTTTTCACCCGTGGCCCGACTAGGCTCGCCCCCCGCAGGCCGCCCTCACTCACACGACAGGAGCATCACCGCGTGACCGATCACCTCACCAGCCATCACCGCGCCACTCTCCACAAGGTCTTCGACCACGGCGGCGGGGCCCACAACGTCGAGTGGCGCGAGGTCATCTCGCTGCTGGAGGCCGTGGGCACCGTTGAGGAGGAGCACAACGGCAAGTTCCGTGTGGGCCTCGGCGACAGCCTGCTGTTCCTTCACCGCCCGAAGCACAAGGATGTGGACACCCAGATGCTGGTGGACATCCGCAAGGGGCTCGAAAGCGCGTCCTACGGACCCGGTACCCCGGCGTTCGAAGAGAAGTAGTCCTCGGGCATGGGCGCCGATGCGGCTACGCTGGCCGCATCGGCGCCCGTAGCTCAGCTGGATAGAGCACCGGACTTCTAATCCGACGGTCGGTGGTTCGAATCCACCCGGGCGCGCTTTCCTGTGGTGCCCAAACGGCGTTACCCTGCCCGCATGGGGTCTGACGCTCAGGACGACGC
>JBAXJA010000153.1:0-3622 GCA_037138115.1 Thermoleophilia bacterium
GCCGCCCTCGAGCGAGTACGACTTGGTGCGGTGGATTCCGTTCGTACCTTCGTGCACACCCTTGCGGCCGCCGCCCATGGCATCTCAAGCGCACTCCGAGCCTCGGACACCGCCTTTGTGGCAGGAACCCCGTGGTTGTCGGCATCATTCCGGGTTCCGGCTGGACGAGGGGCGCGGGCTACCCTTCACGGCCAATCCGACGCTGGCGGGCGATCAATGATGCAGCGGCTCACCGACGGTTACCGGCGCCTTCGTGGCCTGTCGTGGCCCGCGGGCTATCCCATCGCGCAGTTCCCCAACCCGCCGCTCATCATCGGGCTGGCGGCGCTGGGCGCGAGGTATCTGGCCACAGGAGCCGTGGCAGATGTTCTGGCCGCCGTCGGGTACCTGTTCATCGCCATCTGGGCGTACCTCGAACTCACTGCTGGTGTCAACATGTTCCGCCGTGCGCTCGGACTGGCGGGACTTGCCTACATCGTGGTGATCGTCGCGCAGCGCTTTGGCGTCTAGGGTCGCGGCGTGCACCACGACATCGCGATCATCGGGGCGGGGCTCAGCGGGTTGTACGCGGCCCGGCTGCTGCAGCAGGTGGGTGCCGACTATGTGGTGCTGGAGGCGGCGCCCCGCACTGGTGGGCGAATCCTCTCGCTGGGCGCAGATGGCGCACGCGGGCCCTGCGACCTGGGGCCGTCGTGGTTCTGGCCCGCCTACCAGCCGCGGATGCCTTCCTTGGTGCGCGAGTTGGGGCTGCGCGCCTTTCCGCAGGCGAACACGGGTGCACTGCTGTGGGAGGAGTCGGCGACCGAGTGCATTCGCTACGAGGGTGGCGCACCCGATGACGGGTCGATGCGTATCCATGGAGGCACCGCCACGCTGATCGACTCGATCGCGGCGGAGATCCCCGCTGAGCGGGTCCTGCTGGGGCATCGGGTCACTGCGCTGCGGCAAACGCCAGAGGGAATTTCTGTTGAGGTGAGCACGGATACCGGCCCAGGTGTCACCTGCGAAGCGCGAATCGTTATCTGCACCTTGCCGCCGCGGCTGCTCGCCCAGGCCGTGGAGTTCGATCCACCGCTTCCCGAGGCCGTACGCAGCAGCTGGACCGCCGTGCCCACCTGGATGGCTGGCAACGCGAAGTTCGTGGCCATCTACGAGCACGCATTCTGGCGCGGTGCCGGCCTCTCAGGAGAGGGGCGAAGCCGCGTGGGGCCGCTGGTGGAGATCCACGATGCCTCCGATGAGCACGGTCTGGCTGCACTGACCGCGTTCGTCGGCACACCTCCGCAGGCGCGCATGGGTGCCGACGATCACCTCCGTGACGCCGCCATCGCCCAACTGGTGCGCCTATTCGGGCCCCCGGCCGAGCACCCGGTTGCCTGTCTCATCAGGGATTGGGCTGCTGACCCTCTGGTGGCCACTGCTGACGACATGCAGCCGCTGTACGCCCATCCGCAGTACGGGCGACACGCATCGCCGCCGGGCGAGTGGGCCGGGCGCCTCATTCTCGGTGGCACCGAGAGCGCCCCCACCTACGGTGGGTACATGGAGGGGGCGCTCGAGGCAGCCGAGATGGCGGTCGCCGCGGCGACCTGACGACGCCGTGGCGCTATTGCGCCACCCGCACGTACGCCAACTGCATTTGCGCTGCGCCTTCGACCAGGTGCCACTGGACGTAGAAAACAGGAAAGGCCCGCCGAAGCGGGCCTTTCGTGAAGCGGGAGTGACGGGACTCGAACCCGCGGCCTCAGGATTGACAGTCCTGCGCTCTAACCAAGCTGAGCTACACCCCCAGGCACAGCGGCAAGCGATGGGCGGTGACGGATTTGAACCGCCGACCCCCTGCGTGTAAAGCAGGTGCTCTACCAGCTGAGCTAACCGCCCCAACGGGCGCGGGGACCTTAGCAGTCACGTGATCCAGTCGGGGGGCGCACTGGACTCCGCGATAACAGCCACAAGTTCGTCGGCGACCTCCCGGGGGTTGCGCCCCTGCGCCAGACCGGGTGCCTCACCGGCGAGGGGTCGGGTGGCGAGGCCGGTTTCCATGTGAGGGGGGCGGGCATCGATGACCCGCACCTTCGCCCGCCGCATCTCGCGGCGGAATGCCACGTCGAATGCGGTGAGACCGGCCTTGGCCGCCGAGTATGCGGCGAGGCCTGCCATGGGCTGGTCGGCAACGACGGCCGAGATGTTGGCGATGACGCCGCCCGCCCCAACATGCCGGCTGGCGGCCTGCGCCACGAGGATCGGTGCGATGAGGTCGATGTCGACCAGGCTCCGCAGCACGTCCTCGTCGAGGCCGGCGACGGGGCCGAAGGCCACGGCGCCGGCGGACATGACCACGATGTCGAGCCCGCCGAGCGCCTCTGCGGCGCGGTCGACGACATCGCGCGGGGTGCCTGGGGCGGCGAGATCGCCGGCGATCGCGGTGGCACCGGTCTCCGCGGCGATGGCATCAAGGCGACCGACGTCTCGCCCGTGCACCGCCAGCGCTGCCCCTGCCGCGGCCAAAGACCTCGCCAGTTCCGCCCCGAAACCACCTGTGGCCCCCACGACGAGCGCACGCATCCCTGTCATTTCCATGTCGCAACCCTAGGCCGTGGCGCAGGCCCGGCCCGCCCGAACGGTGACGGGTCCGGCACGGTGGTCAAGGGAGTTCTTCGCCGGCCTCGGCGTCTGGCTGGGCACCAGAGGGGTGCGGGCGCCCGCGCAGGTAGGCGTAGATGGTCACGCCGAGGCCTGCTCCAACGATGGGACCGATCAGGTAGATCCACAGCGCAGTGAAGTCGCCGGTTGCCACGGCCGGGCCAATGGAGCGTGCCGGGTTCATCGAAGCGCCGGTGATCGGCCCCATCACCAGGCCCATGGCCACCACCGTGATGCCGATGGCCACGGCGGCAAGGGCGCCCTGCGCACGGGTGTCGGTGGCCACGGCCATGACCACCAGCATGAGGATTGCCGTGATGGCGATCTCGATGACCACCGCAGTGGCGTTGCCCACGGTGTGTGGCTGGGTCAGAGACAGACCACTCTCGTCGCCGAACAGGCCCGAGATGGCGAGCGCGCCGCACATGGCACCACCGAT
The DNA here is from genome assembly GCA_037138115.1 of Thermoleophilia bacterium. Classification (GTDB taxonomy): domain Bacteria; phylum Actinomycetota; class Thermoleophilia; order Miltoncostaeales; family Miltoncostaeaceae; genus SYFI01. Next base: position 3,083 of record JBAXJA010000153.1, read on the forward strand.
CTGCGCCACCCAGTACGGGATCACCTCGCTCCATGGGAAGTGCCGTCCCCCGGCAAATGCGAGTGTGACTGCCGGGTTGATGTGGGCTCCGGACAGGTGCCCGATGGCGAAGATGACCACGGCCACCATCAGGCCCCAGATCACCGCGATGCCGATGTGCCCCCCAAGCAGATCGTGCATGCGGAAGTTGACGGCTACCGCGCCGCACCCGCCGGCCACGAGCACGAACGTGCCGAGGAACTCGGCCACCAGACGACGGGGGAGATCGGGTGCAGTGTGCATGGGGGCAGCGTACCGACGGCGTACCCTTCCCACGATGACTGATACAGAACGCACCAGCATCACCCTTGTGGGTGACCGCGATGCGCGGCTCGAGCGCATGTTCCGCTGCACGCCGGAGGTGCTGTGGGATGTGATGACCGATCCGGCCCGCATCCCGGAGTGGTGGGGCCCGGCGCACCATCATCCCCGTGTGGTGGAGATGGACGTGCGCGTGGGTGGCCGCTGGCGGTTCGAACTGCTGGATCACGACAACGTGTT
>JBAXJA010000154.1:0-3463 GCA_037138115.1 Thermoleophilia bacterium
GAGACCCCCGGCGAGATCGTGGTGGACATGAAGATCCCGAACATCGTCATGCGCGCCTACTACGGCATGCCCGAGAAGACGGCTGAGGACTTCCGCAACCTCAAGTTGCACACCGGCGACCTCGGCCGTATGGACGCCGACGGCTACATCTACTTCATGGACCGCGTGAAGGACTACATCCGCCGTCGTGGCGAGAACGTGTCGTCCATGGAGGTGGAGCGCCAGATCGCCGGGCACCCCAATGTGCGTGAGTGCTCCGTGATTGGCGTGAAGGCCGACGAGGGCGCATCGAGCGAGGACGAGATCATGGTGGTGCTGGTGGCGGGTGGCGATGCACCCGACCCCGAGGAACTCACCCACTGGATGGCCGAGCGCATGCCCTACTTCATGGTGCCGCGCTATATCCGCGTGGTGGCCGCCCTGCCCAAGACCCCCACCGAGCGCGTGCAGAAGAACACGCTGCGCGATGAGGGCATTACGCCGGACACGTGGGATCGCGACGTGGCGGGTGTAAAGGTCGGCAGGTAACCACCCCGGAGTACGGCGCGAAGTGCCGTGGACTTCTATCCTTCGCAACATCCGGCACGAAGTGGGCACCGGGCGCACGCGACCGCACAGGAGAGAAGCAACATGACGACTGAAGCCGACCCCCTTGAGATCGTCTCAACCGCACCCATCGGGTTCCAGGATGCGCTCACGTATCCCTATTTTCAGTCGGTGTTCGACCGCAAGTCGCGTCGCGTCGCGCTCGGCATGACCGTCGAGAGCAAGGTCCTCCACTACGAGTCCCCCTACGCGCCGGTGCCCCTCAGCGAGCTCGAGGAGGCCCTTTTGGTGATGGCGGGCACGGGCCTCAACGGGCTGGCGCTTGCCGATCTCGACCCGGCGCGCGGCATGAGCACGCTGGTGCAGTGGACAAACCGCACCTGGCCATCGGCATGCTCGAACCACGGCACTGAGTTGTTCTGGAGCAACGACGACGGCCTGTGGTGGCTCGACATCTTCAAGCTCACGCCCGAGCCCGGCGAGATCTCAACTCTCTCGGGGCATTCGATGGAGGAGCAGGGCGAGTTCATCGTCGATCTCTTCCGCCGGGCACGGGTGAAGCTGAAGGACGGGCGCGCCGAGTTGCCCACCACGCTGCCGGGGCTGTTCGACTTCAACCAATGGAATGCCAACAAGCCGGGCACCACGCTGTTCGTCCCCGTGACGACCATGACCATGGAGTACATCAACGTGCTCTTCATCTACTTCGCGCGCAGCTACGCCTTCTCGATCGTGGATGAACAGCACGGCGGGCGTTCGGCGGGCCTGCAGAAGTGGGTCGATCAGGGGCGCATCAACAGCAATATCCCCATGAACATGTTTGAGCTTGAGCAACGCGTGCTCTCGATGATGGTGGTGGAGCAGGGGTTCATCTGCCAGAACATGAACCTGGGGATGCAGGCGCTGGGCCTGGGTGGCTGGACCTTTACCGGATACCTGCCCAAGTTCGTGATGGGGGGCGGCGACGTGCCCGGCCTGGGCTTCCGCTTCAACGAGGCGGCCAACGGCCAGACCTACGCGGCCGGCCGCGATGGCGTGTTTGAGGCCTACATCCCGCCGTACCACGCCGACATGCATGCGGCGGTGGATGCCTTTATGGAGATGAAGTGGGGCGCCATGGACGAAGACGTGCCCAAGCCGTACAAGACCCCGCAGCAGAACGAGACCTTCGTCAACGCGATCCCGCGCCCTCACGACGAGACCGTGGAGATCGTGAAGGACTACTGCCAGTACGTGTGGGACACCTACGGGCGCTTCCCCGCCTACATCGACCCCATGTTCCAGCGCCTCACCACCCAGGCGCAGCATGTGGACGTGGACTTCTACGAGCAGCACTACCCGGACGGTTCGCTGTCGGGGCAGCACGAGAACCACTTCCGCCGCTGGCACCCCGAGATGTGCGACCACGAGGGCAGGCCTCCACGCGCATGACCTCATGCAGCACACCCTTATGCTTGCGTGTGCAAGCATAAGGGCGTGAGCACTGCGTCAGACCTCTTCACGTACGGCCCCGTCCATCTCAACGTGACCGACGGCGCGCGGTCGCGCACCTTCTGGGAGGGCGTGGCCGGCCTGGAGCCCACGGCTCATGACGGCGATGGCATCGCACTCGGTGCGGGGATGCACACGCTGGTGGTGCTGCACCCGGGTGCCACGCGACCCACGCAGCCCGGCCACTCAGGGCTGTACCACTTGGCGCTTCATGTGCCGGATGCCGCCGCCTTCGGACGCACCCTCTTGCGCGTGGCGGCGGCCCGATACCACCAGGCACCCACCGATCACATCACGCACTGGGCCACCTACCTCAACGATCCCGACGGTATCCAACTTGAGGTGGCGTTCGAGACGATTGAGCGTGTGGCGCGATATGAGTCGGGCCCGGAGTGGCCCCTCATCGTCGATACCGAGGGTCGTCAGCGCAATGCCGTGGAGGCGCTTGACGTGGAGCATGTACTCACGGTGGGAGGCGATACCGACCCGTCACAGCCCATGGCCCCCGGCACGGTCGTGGGCCACATGCATCTGCATGTCGATGACCTCGCCGCAGCACAGCACCACTGGGCAGAGGTAGTTGGGATGACCCGTAACGTGGAAGGTCCCCGCATTGGGTTCGCCGACCTCTCGGCCGGGGGCAGGTTTCCCCATCGCATGGCCGTCAATACGTGGCAGCGCCCCGGCACCCCGGCGCCGGAGGGCACGGCTGGCTTGCGCCACTTCGCCACCCAGTGGTCGTCACAGAACGCCATGGAAGGGGCCATGGCACGGCTCGACGCCGCGGGACGGATCGTCGGCACACATGCCGACGCAGTAATGGCGGTGGATCCCTCGGGCAACCGCTTCACGCTCGAGAGATGAAGCCGCGGGGCGCGCCGTTACCGCACGCGCCCCGCCAAACCGTTTATGGCTTCTTGGTAGCCGGTGCCTGTGGCGCGGGTACCTGCTGCTGTGGCGCCCCTGCCTGGGCGATGATGCCCTGAACGCCCTGAATGGCGCTCTGCTCCGGAATGCCGAGGATCGGCACCACTGAGCGGGCGATGTCCTTCACCGATGCGCCGCTCTTGGCCGAAGCCACGATTGCCTCGGTCAGCTGCTTCTGCTCCTGCTGGGCCTGAAGCTGGAGGGACTGCCCCTCCTTGTTCGTCGTCCCAAGCGACGCGGCGGCAGAGCGGACGTCGCTCAACCCCGTGTCGTCACCAAGACCCACCGCGAGGGGGATCAGGGCGCAAAGAGCGATGATGATGGTCGCCGCAGCGACCGGAATGAACTCACGAAATTTTCCCATGGGCGGCAGGTTGCCATGCGGAGCGGATGCGTCGCCCGACATACGTTGCATCCGACCCCACGCGAGGTCGCGCTACCGGCCGTCCTCGGTCACCGTGATCGCGATGGTCACGGTCTTCGTGGGGGTTGTGGCCCC
>JBAXJA010000155.1:0-3430 GCA_037138115.1 Thermoleophilia bacterium
GTCAGTCGGGCAGAACCTCAGTGACCATCACGGCCGCGACGGTGCGGTTGGTGGATGGGTCCACCAGCACCATCGCCCCCATCTCACGGTTCTCGGCGTAGGGCTCCACCACCAGCGGCTGCGCCAGCAGGATCGTGGCAATACCGAGGTCGTTCACCTCAAGCGCGTCCGCCGGCTCGTGCTCCATCGTGTCCAGTTGCAGTCGCTCATGCAGCGTCTCCACAATGGCTGGCACCAGGCGCGAGCTCTGGCGCACCTCAAGGCGCGCGGGCGTGGTGAGCGGGTTCTCGTCGAGCCAGGCGATGGTGGCTTTCACCCGTGTTGCCACAACGGGCCGATCGGCGGCGGGGGCGATGACGTCACCTCGCGATACATCAACGTCGGTGGACAGGTGCAGGGCCACACTGAGGGGAGCCGAGGCCAGGTCGCGGTTCTCGCCCAGCACGTCGATGCGCGCGATGGTGGAGGTTGCGCCCGACGGCAGCGCCACCACCTCATCTCCCACATGCACGGTGCCCGATGAGATGCGCCCCGCCAGCGCGCGCACGTCGGCGCCACCTTCGTCGTAGCGGGTCACCCACTGCACCTGCATACGAAACCCACCCTCGGCAATAGGTGGATCGATGTCGTGCAGCGCGTCCAGCACGGTGGGCCCTGAGTACCACGGCGTGCGCTCAGACCGCTCAATGAGGTTGGCGCCCTCAAGCGCAGAGAGCGGGATGGGCGTGACGCGCGGACCATTCACCGATGCGGCGGCGGCCACCACCTCATCGGCGATCTCGTCGAAGCGGCCCTTGTCGTAATCCACCAGGTCGATCTTGTTGACGCAGGCGATGACGTCCTTTACGCCGAGCATTGCGCAGATGGCCAGGTGGCGGCGCGTTTGCGAGGTGATGCCGTTCTTGGCATCCACCAGCAGAATGGCCACGTCGGCACCGGCCGCGGCGGTCACCATGTTGCGTGTGTACTGCTCGTGTCCCGGGGCATCGCCCAGCAGAATCCGCCGCCCCTGGGCGTCGAAGGACCGATAGGCAACGTCGATGGTGATGCCCTGCTCGCGCTCGGCGCGCAGGCCGTCGGTGAGCAGTGCGAGGTCAATGCCCTTGCGCCCCCGCTTGCGACTGGCCTCCTCAACGTGCGCGATCTCGTCGGCCGTGAGGTTGCCGGTCTCGTACAGCAGGCGGCCGATGAGGGTGGACTTGCCGTCGTCCACCGATCCCACGGCCACCGCGTGCAGCATGGGTGTCTCGCGCGGCATCAGAAGTACCCCCCGCGCTTTCGGTCTTCCATGGCCGCCTCACTGGTGCGGTCGTCGGCGCGCGACGCACCGCGCTCGCTCACGTCGCTGGCGCGGGTCTCAACCAGCACCTCGTCCACCGTGGATGCCGTGCTCTTCAGGGCCCCCGTGCATGTCATGTCGCCCACGGTGCGAAAGCGCACGACCTCGGTGAAGATCTCCTCACCGGGAAGACGCTCCACCACCTCGTGCGCAGCCATAAACAGGCCGTCGCGCAGAAACACCTCGCGCTCATGTGCGAAGTAGATGGATGGCAGCGACAGGCCCTCGCGCTCGATGTAGGTCCACACATCCACTTCGGTCCAGTTGCTGATGGGGAACACCCTGAAGTGCTCGCCCTTTCGCAACTTGGTGTTGTAGATCGACCACGGCTCGGGGCGCTGGTTGCGTGGGTCCCACTGGCCAAACATGTCGCGGTGGCTGAAGAACCGCTCCTTGGCGCGGGCGCGTTCCTCATCACGGCGTGCGCCACCGAAGCAGGCGTCGAACTGGTGCTCGGCAATGGCGTCAAGCAGCGTGGTGGTCTGCAAACGATTGCGGCTGGCGCGCGGACCGGTCTCGTCCTGCACACGCCCGGCGGCGATGGAATCCTCAACGCTCGCCACGATCAGGCGCTCATCGATCTCGTTGGCAAACCAATCCCGGTACTCCACGACCTCCGGGAAGTTGTGCCCGGTGTCCACGTGCATGAGTGGGAATGGCAAGCCCGCGGGCGCGAAGGCCTTGACGGCCAGATGCGCCAGCACGATGGAGTCCTTGCCCCCGCTGAAGAGCAGCACGGGGCGCTGGCACTCTGCGGCGCACTCACGGATGACGTGCACGGCCTCTGCCTCCAGCACATCCAGTGCGGTGATCTCAGCGCTCGTGCTCACGTGGCGGGACCTCCTCCCGGGTGAAGGCCACACTCGGTCTTGTCGAGGCTTGCCCAGCGCCCCTCGCGACCAGTCCCAGGGGCGGTGCAGTACGTGCAGCCGATCGACGCGTACCCCTGCTGATGCAATGGGTTCACGATCAGCCCCCGCTCGTCAATGCGCGCCCACACATCCTCAACCGTCCAGTCGGCAAGGGGGCTGAACTTCCAGTTACCCCGGGCCTCGTCGAACTCGACCTTGGGTGTGCCCGCACGGGTGGGGGCCTGGTCGCGGCGCAGGCCGGTGATCCACGCGTCAAGCGAACTGAGGGCGCGGCCGAGCGGCTCAACCTTGCGAATGGCGCAGCAGGCGTTGGGGTCGCGCTCCCACAGGCGGTCGCCGAACTCGGCAGCCTGCTCCTCGGGGCTCGGCCCCCGGAAGGCCTCGATGGTGATGCCGTAGCGGTCCTCGTAGGCCTTCCACGTCTCGTACGTCTCAGGGAACAGAAACCCCGTGTCGAGCGCGAACACCCGGGCATCGGGGCGCACCGCACACACCATGTCCAGCAGCACGGCTTCCTCCTGCTGAAAAGAGCAGGCCAGAGCGATGCCGGGGTGGAACGCAGCGATGGCCGCGGCGACGAGATCGTCGGCGGTCATGGTCTCCGCCTCGGCGGGCGTGAATGGGAGCGGCTTCGTCGTGGGCATTGATGACTCGTCGTATCACAGGCGCACCCGGGGGCGCGGCGAGCGGCCGAGGATACCTTATGCTCGGCACGCGCTGGGCTTATGAGTCAGCACACGGGGCATTCGTCGCGAAACGACCGGGTCGTGCCGGCGAGCGGTTTCCAGTTACGATGAGGCGTACCGCCCCCCCAAGGGGTCCCCACGAACGACTGGACAACCATGCGTCGACTGATCGCACTCTCTTTGGTGGCCGCCACCGTGGCCATTCCCCTCTCCACCGCGCAGGGCGCAACCGCGCCATCGGCCAAGGATAAGGCTGCTGCTGAGGCGGCCATCGCCAAGCACCTGCACGGCAAGCTCAAGGGCATCAAGCACCGCCTCTCGAGCATCGACAAGAAGTACATGGGCATCGGGTGGACCAAGTTCATTCCCGGGGCCACTGCCGATCCCGCCGACAGTGACATCCCCGGTGTGGGAATCGGGATGGCCTACGCCGCGAAGTACGGCGGCAAGTGGGTCGTACTCGGCCACTCGCACCAGAAGAGCAAGGCCGAGGGCTGCAAGAAGATTCCGGCAGCCATCCGCGCCGAGCTCTC
>JBAXJA010000156.1:0-3376 GCA_037138115.1 Thermoleophilia bacterium
GGCGGTGCTGTTTGCACGCCACCCCGACCCGAAGTGGGTGGCACCTCCGGGGCGTCTACATCTATCGCGATGCCTCGGACCGCGTGATGTACGTGGGGAAGGCCAAGTCGCTGCGGAAGCGCGTCTTCTCGTACTTCGAGGCCCCGGTGCGCCCGGACGATGGCGATGTGACGTCGCATCCGGGCCCGAGGTCGGGCCTGCACCCGCGCACGGTCGAGATGGTGAGCCGCGTCGCACGCCTCGAGGCCCTGGTGGTGCACACCGAGGCCGAGGCCTTCATTCTCGAGGGCAACCTCATCTCCACCCACCGTCCGCCGTTCAACGTGAAGTTGCGCGACGACAAGAGCTATCCCTACATCGGGATCAGCATGGACGAGGACTATCCGCGGGTGTACTTCACGCGCGAGCGGCGTCGGCGTGACCGGGTGTACTTCGGACCGTTCTCCAGCGCGTCGAAGGTGCGCGAGACCCTGTCGCTGATCGGGAAGATCTTTCCCAGCCGCCCCTGCGAGGGCACTGAGCCGGGGCGGCCATCGGGGATCCCGTGTCTCGATTACCACATCAAGCGCTGCCTGGCGCCGTGCGTGGACTACATCTCGAAGGATGACTACCGGGGTCTGATCGACCAGATCGTCGCGTTCCTGTCGGGGCGCTACCGGGGGCTGGAGTCGGACCTCGCCACCCAGATGGCGCAGGCCGCCGCCGAGCAGCGCTTTGAGGACGCCGCGCTCTTTCGCAACCGCCTGAATGCGGTACGGCACCTGATGGAGCGTCAAATGGCGATCAGCGACTCGATGGGATCGGTGGATGTAATCGGCGTCGCGGTGGATAGCGACGGGGAGGCGGCCAACGTGCAGGTGCTGCAGGTGCGCGACGGGGTGTTGGGAGACCGGCAGTCATTCTTCATCGACCCCGCCGGCGCCACGGAGCCATCGACGATCGTCGAGCAGTTCGTGCTCGAGTACTACGCATTGGGGCTCGCCATCCCACCGCTGGTCGTGGTGCCGCAGGGCGTTGAGACCAACGCCATTGAGGCGCTGCTTGCCGAGCGCCGGCAGTCGGGCGTGGAGGTGCGGGCCTCTGAGCGCGGTGAGAAGCGGCGCATGCAGGAGATGGCTGAGCGCAACGCGCAGTTGGCGCTCGACCAAGACCGCGCCCGCGTGGCACGAACCCGCGATCGGCGCACCGCCGCTCTGGGCGACCTGCAGGAGCGCCTCGGGTTGGACGCACCACCGATGCGCATCGAGTGCTACGACATCTCGAACCTCGGGCCCACCTATGCCGTGGCATCGATGACGGTGTTGATCGGTGCAGCGCCTGCGAAGGCCCACTACCGGTCATTCACCATGCAGCACGAGGGCGATGCCAACGACTTCGCCCGGATCGGCGAGGCGATCGGGCGGCGCATGGCGCGGCTGGCGGCTGGCGATGCCGACCCGAGCCTGGGTGCCCGGCCATCGCTGGTGGTGATCGACGGCGGAAAGGGGCAACTGAGCGCGGCACTGCGTGCCATGCGCGAGGCCGGCGTGGATGTGCCCATGGTGAGCCTTGCCAAACGCATTGAAGAGGTGTTCGTGCCCGGCCGGAGCGAGCCGATCCTCATGCCCGAGGACTCCCCGGGGCTCAGATTGCTGCAACAGGTGCGCGACGAAGCCCATCGGTTTGCCCTGCGACACCACCGCACCCTGCGCGGCAAGGGCATGACGGCGAGCGCAATGGATTCGCTGCCGGGCATCGGCCCCGCGCGCCGGCGTGCAATCCTGCAGCACTTCGGGTCGCCCGAGCGGTTCATGGCGGCGACCCGTGATGAGTTGGAGGCCGTGCCCGGGCTGCCGCCGAAGGTGGCGCGTGATGTGTACGAGTATCTGAACAAGACAGGTGGCCCAGGGGCCGGAATACGCCGGGTACCCCCGAGGCCGCCGAGGCCATGAGCGGAGGTGGTGGCGAATGGAACTGACGATCATCACCGGGCTCTCCGGCGCCGGTAAGAGCGGTGCCATCGGTGCGTTCGAGGATGCCGACTACTTCTGCATCGACAACCTGCCTCCCCGCCTGCTTCCCGCGCTCGTTGATCTGTTCGAACTTGAGGGCAGCAAGGTGGAGCGCGCGGCGCTGGTGTGTGACGTGCGTGGCGGCATCTGGTTTGAGGACCTGGCGCGCGAACTTGGCGAGGTGCAGAAGGCCGACGGCATCACTCCGCGCATCCTGTTCCTCGAAGCCTCTGACGACGCCCTGCTGCGGCGGTTTCGTGAGACGCGCCGGCGCCATCCACTGGCCGAGGGGGGAGAGGTACTGCGCGGGATCGAGCGCGAGCGCATGCTTCTGGCCGACCTGCGTGATCGCGCGGATGTGGTGATCGACACCACCGGCATGACGCCGTGGGACCTGCGCGAGGCCGTGGCCCGCGAGATGGCGCCGGGAACGCGCCCCCACATGCAGGTGACCTTCTCGTCATTTGGCTTCAAGCACGGGGTGCCGCGCGAGGCCGACCTCATGTTTGACGTGCGCTTCCTTCGCAATCCCCACTACGTGGCGGAGCTCACCGCACGCACCGGGATGGAGCCCGATGTGGCTGCGTACGTGGCGGCAGACCCCGGGTACGCCGAGTTCATGGCACGTCTGGAGAGCCTGCTCGACTTCGTGTTGCCGCTGTACGAGGCCGAGGGCAAGCGTCATTTGGTGGTTGCGATCGGGTGCACTGGGGGCAGGCATCGCAGCGTGGCTATTGCCGAGGCGCTGGCAGCCCGGTACGAAGCAGACCTGGGCGCCACGACTGCCCACCGCGATGCGGGCAAGCCGCCAGAGGTTCGGGGCACGTGAACCGTCCGCATGTGGCTGCCCTGGGTGGCGGCACCGGGCTGTCGTCGTTGCTTCGCGGGCTGAAGCACCGCGACCTCGATATCTCGGCCATCGTGAGCGTGGCCGACGACGGCGGGTCATCGGGCCGCCTCAGGCGTGAACTGGGAATGCTTCCGCCGGGCGATGTGCGCAACGTGCTTGTGAGCCTGGCCGAGGATGAGTCGCTGATGGGGCGCCTGTTCCAGCACCGGTTCGCCGACGGCGATCTCTCGGGCCACCCCTTCGGCAACCTCATTCTCGCCGCCCTCACCGAGGTGACGGGATCGTTCGACGAGGCCGTGCGTGAGTGTTCGCGCGTGCTCAAGGTGAACGGGAGGGTGATCCCCGGCACGCTGCAACACGTGCGACTGTGGGCCGAGCGCGAAGATGGATCGGAGTCGTGCGGCGAGACCCTCATCGCATCTGGCGTGGGTGCCTGCCGACGGGTGTGGCTTGATCCGGAGCCATCTGCGCACCCCGATGCCCTGGCCGCCATCGCCGATGCCGATCTGGTGCTGCTGGGGCCGGGGTCGCTGTT
>JBAXJA010000157.1:0-3278 GCA_037138115.1 Thermoleophilia bacterium
CGGCCAGCACTACGCCAAAGGCCTCCTCCCGGGTGGTGGACGGCAGCACCACCACACTTCCCATGCGGTAGGTGTGCGCCAGCTCGTCGTCGTCAACGCGCCCGAGGAAGTTGATGTCGTCGGCCACCCCGCTGGCACGCGCCAGCACTTCAAAGCCTCGGCGAAGGTCGCCATCGCCCACCAGCTCAAGCGTGCAGGGCACATCCGCACGCACGCGTGCAAAGGCCTCGATCAGCTGTGGAACACCCTTGAAGGCGTGGCCCGCATCCATGGCACCCACGAAGACGATGGAGGGCACTGCGGGGCGCGGCTCATCGGCCCCTGGGGGGTGAAAGCGCGAGAGATCGAGCGAGTACGCCGACGGCTGCACGCGGATGCCCTTCACATGCCCAAGCGATGAGGCCTGCGCGAGCTCTGTTGAGCTGGCCAGCACGGCATGGGCATGGCGCATGATCCATGGCTCGGCGGTGCGCTCGTAGCCATCCAGCACCTTGCCGCGCCAGCCATCCCACAGCACATCCATGTGGAAGAACACGATGTAGGGGACCTTGTGCATGCGCGCGCCAATGGCGGCGGATTCCGCACCGCCGAAGAATGGCCACATGATGTACACCGCGTCGTGGCCCTTCATGTGCCGCACCAGTTGCGGCACCAGCGCCGAGTTGCCGTGGCGCACCAGTGAGCGCAGGCGCTCCACCACGATGCCATCAACGATGTCGCGGCCTGGCTCGTCGTCGTGCGCCGGGCAGTACACGGTGACCCTGTGATCCATGTCGGTGAGTTGCCGCGCATGGCGCGCCGCCACGTTGCCGATGCCGCTCTTGTACGGCGGGTACACGCATGAGACCAGGGCGATCTTCACGCCGATCTCTTCACGCGCCGGCTGGCCTCGCTGGCCGCCAGCATCAACTCACCCATGGCCCACACCGTGGCGCCCAGAATCACGCCATGCAGGCCCGTGCGGTGCTTTCGCACAAAGGGCGCCATGGTGCGGAAGTAGGCGGCGTTCGCAGCCGGTGGGCGCTGGCCCGACACGTTTGACCCGGCACCCACGTGCACCACGTCAACCTCGGGCCAGTAGCGCACGCGGTAACCGCCCTCCACAAATCTCAGCGACAGGTCGATGTCCTCGGCGTACATAAAGAACTGCTCGTCGAAGCCACCCACCCGGCGCATCACATCTGCCGGCATCAGCATGAATGCGCCCGACACGGCCTCTACGTCAGCCGCCTCGGTCTCTGGGAGATGCCCCATGGTGTACCGCCGCGAGCGTGGCCCCGTGAACACCCGGTCGAGGGTTGTGAAGTAACAGAACGACGACCACAGGGTGGGAAAGCCGCGGTGGCACCGGCGGTCGAGGCGGCCCTCCACGTCAACGAGGCGTGGGGTGAGAAGGCCCACCGATGGGTCACGCCACAGTTCGTCGAGGCAGGCGCGAAGTGCGCCGGGCGGGATGATGGTGTCGGGGTTCAGTACGAGCACGGCCCGTCCGCGGGCCCGGTCCATAGCCAGGTTATTGGCGCGGGCGAAGCCCAGGTTCTGGTCGAGCGCGGTGGTGGTCACCCAGGTGTGACGGCGCGACATCTCCACCGTGTCGTCACCCGATGCGTTGTCCACCACCTCGACCTCCATGTCCACCGTCGAGCGGTTGGCATCGAGGCTGGTGATACACGCATCGAGCAGCGCCCCGCAGCGGTACGAGACGATGACGACCGAGAGTTCGGGCTGGCTCATGCGCTCCAGGTGAACGGCAGCTGGTCGGCGATGTCAGCCAGAAGCGGCGCAGTCGCGTCGCGGTCGCTCACCGAATGCGGCGCGCCGGGCCACTCCACGCCGATGTCGGGGTCGTCAAACCTGATGCCGCTGTCGCCGGCGGGGTCGTAGTAGTCAGAGCAGCGGTACACCACGTCGGCGACGTCGGAGAGCACCACGAATCCGTGGGCGAAGCCCGCCGGGATGTACATCTGAAGACCGCGCTCGTCATCCAGCTGCCATGCCTCCCAATTGCCGTACGTGGGTGAACCGCGGCGCAGGTCAACCGCGACGTCAACGATGGCACCACGCGCGCAGCGCACCAACTTGGCCTGTGGGTGATCACCAACCTGAAAGTGCAGACCGCGAAGAACACCCTTGGCCGACCGGCTGTGGTTGTCCTGAACAAAGGTGTCCGCCACGCCCAGATCGGCCAAGACGTTCTGCCGGTAGGTCTCCTGGAACCACCCACGGCTGTCGCCGTGCACCGTGGGTTCGAGCGCAATAAGGCCCGGAATGCTGGTGGGGAGGCTCTTCACTCCGCTCCTTGTCCGCGGTGGGTGATGCGTCGCAGCACCGTCGCGAACTGTGCTCCGGCCCCTCGCAGCATGCTTTCGTCAGTGTTGAAGTAGATCATCTCGTGCACCACGAGTCCGATGCCCGCGACCACGGCATCGACGGCGATGATGGCCTTGTCGGAAGTTGAGAACATCGTCAGCAGGACGATCTGCAGCACCGCCAACCCGCCGACTGCCCATACGAAGCGATGGTCGCTGCGCGCCACATGATGGTTGACGAGGATGAGCAGGGCACCGAGCAGCGTTGTGGCGCCGAAGAATGGGACGAGCAGGCTTGATGCCGAGGCGTACTCAGGCCCGAAGGCAATATTCATGATCGGCTCGGCGAGGGGCACGGCGAGCACCATCGCGATCGCACCCGTCAGCGCCATCACCAGAATCCCCGCTGCCAGCAGCGACCCGGTGCGCTGCTGGCGGGACTCGCGCTCTGCGACCCGCGGCAGGAGCACCAGCACAAGCGCCTGAGGCACCACCAGCAGCGCCTTGGCCACCACGCTCGCTGCGCCGAACAGCCCCGCCTGCTCGCCCCCGAACGACAACTTCGCTGCGATCACGTCAACGTTCGAGAGCACCGCGATGCCCGTGAGTCCCACCATCACGGCAGGAAGTGCGCTCACGAAGTTGCGCCACGTCGCAGCGCTCGGGCGCTTGGCGATGCGCAGATCGCTACGGGTGAGCCATACGGCCCACACTGCGCCTATGCCGATGGCTGTGCCCCCGGCAAGCATCGCTCCGTCGACGTCACTGAGGAATGGGATGATCAGAAAGACGGCAAGCAGTGGTGCCCGCAGGAGGCCGCTTGATGCGTAACTCCAGGCGAGCCCGGCATAGCGGCGCTCGCCCTGCAGCGCGCCGCATGCGATGACCAGCGGGACAAGCGCCACGATTGACGCGTAGGTGATGACGAGCGGGGCAACCGGAACCCCGCCGCGCACCTGGTTGAGGATG
>JBAXJA010000158.1:0-3269 GCA_037138115.1 Thermoleophilia bacterium
CCCCGGGGAGCCCCTCCCGCTCAGGGCCACCGCCACCCGCCGCCCCTTCCCGACGACCCTCTGTCCCTCACCGGCCTGCCCCCATTGCCCCCAAGAGGACGGCTCCCACCACGCTGGCCCAGTACGTACCACCGCCCACCGTCACGGTGGAAGAGGATCAACTCCCCGCCGAGGGCACCGCGTGGAGCGAGTTGCTGGCCCTGCGCAACCGGTCCGGTACCTCGTCCCAGGAGCGCGCTGACATCGAGTGGGTCCTGGACCTCGCCCGGCTGGCCGCCGCACCCGACGCCCCCGACGGACGCAAGGCGACCGCACGGAGGGCGCTGCGGGTGAATGCGTGGTGGTACCGAACCCATGACTCCCCCACGCAGCGGGTGATCGCGCGCGACCCCGATGGCATTCTGCTCACGTATCGGAACGGGCATGGGTTCATGGTCAATCCCGTGGCCACCATGGGGCGCTGGCGCAATCTCAACGCCGACTGGGATGCACCCGCGCTGGCAGATGCCATTGAGGGGATGCTCGTCACGCGCGGTGACCGGATCACCGGGTGGGCGGCGCTCGAGTATTACGACGTGCCGGGCGAGCCGACGGCGGTGACTCCCGGCGTCTCGGGCATGGGGCAGGCGCGTGCCGCCACGCTTTTCTCGCGGGCCTGGCAGATGACACGGACACCCCGGTATGCCGAGGACGCCGCCCGTGTGTTGCGTGCCTTTACGGTGCCGGTGGACGACGGCGGCGTGCTCGCCACGGTGCAGAACCCCGGGACCGGGGAGACCGGTCCATGGTATCCGGAGCGGGCATACCCGGGGAAGGACCCATGGACGGGGGCCGCCCTCAACGGTTTCATGGCAGCGCTTCTCGGGTTGCGTGGCGCCGCCGATCAGCTGTCGGACACGCCCGATGCCACGCCCGCCACGCCCATCACCACGCCGTCAGGCGCTGCCGCCGATGCCTCCCAGCCCGTGGCCCCCGACGTGGGCACAGTGGGCGAAGCGGCGGCGGCGAGCCAGATCGCCCGGGCGGCCGCCGAGCGCGGAGTCGCCTCGCTCATCACATTCCTGCCGCTGCACGATTCGGGGGAGTGGTCGTACTACGGGCTGCTCACGCCCGGCAAGCCGTGGCGCACGTATCTGGCCGACCTCAACTACCACTGCTACCACGTGGCCCTCCTGCGCGGGCTCGAGCCGCTGTATCCGGGCAAGGGCCTGGCGTCGGTGGCCGACCGCTGGCAGGGCTACGTGGATCAGCGTGGTGCCACATGTCCGGCGCGTTAGCCGTGGGACCCTCGTCTAGTCTGTTGCCCGTCCACGAACAGGAGTAACCAATGCCCGCGCTTCCGCCGCCCGCTGATCCATCCAAGAAGTACACCGCTGTGATCGACACCACCGATGGTGAGATCCGCTGCGAACTGTTCGCGGCCGACTCGCCCCAGACCGTCGGCAACTTCGTCGGTCTTGCCCAGCAGGGGTACTACGACGGACTCGTCTTCCACCGCGTCATCCCGGACTTCATGATTCAGGGCGGCTGCCCGAGCGGCACCGGTACCGGCGGTCCGGGTTACAACTTCCAGGACGAGATCAACGATCACAAGCTGGTCAAGGGCAGCCTCGCCATGGCCAACTCCGGCCCCAACACCAATGGGTCCCAGTTCTTCATCGTGACCGCTGGGGCAACCCCGTGGCTCGACGGCAACCACACCAACTTCGGCCAGGTTGTCGGTGGCATGGACGTGGTTGACGCGGTCGGCGCCTGCGCCACGGGTGGCGGCGACCGGCCGGTTCAGGAGCGCAAGATCAACTCGGTCACCATCGAGGAGAGCTAGCCGCCTAGCACGAACGACACGCCTCGCGCCACTTTCGTCACCCCGTCGGGGCATCTAGAGTGGTCGAGGTAGTCGTCGGTACCCGACGACGACAGCAGGAGAACGGGGCGTGCGGGATTCTCCCGATACGCCGAGGCGAGATCCCCCGGCATTGCGCCGGGAACCACACCGGAGACGGATGACCACCTCACTCATGCAACTCGCCGAGCTCATCGATCACGGTGAGTTCCGCACTCTTCTCCAGCGCGGCCAGGACGTTGGCTTCCTCTCCATCGAGGACGTCGCCGAGATGCTGGACGCGCTTGGTGTCGACGCCGGAATGGCGGAGGACATCTACCAGCAGCTGGACGAGGCCGGGATCGAGTTGCTCGAGCCCACCGAGGCCGCGTCCCGCATGGCGGAGATCGCCGAGCAGGCCGACCGACCGCGGCGCCAGACGCAGGTTGAGGTCACGACCGATGCGCTTCAGCTGTTCCTGAAGGACATCGGGCGCGTACCGCTACTCACCGCCGCACAGGAAGTTGACCTCGCCAAGCGCATTGAGCTGGGCGACCAGACCGCCAAGACACAGATGGTTGAGGCCAACCTCCGTCTTGTCGTGTCAATCGCCAAGGGCTACCGCGGCCGCGGCCTGCCGTTCCTGGACCTGATTCAGGAGGGCACCCTCGGCCTGGTGCGCGCCGTCGAGAAGTTCGACTGGCGCCGTGGCTTCAAGTTCTCCACCTACGCCACGTGGTGGATCCGCCAGGCCGTCACCCGCGCGCTGGCCGACAAGGGCCGCACCATCCGCATCCCGGTGCACGTGGTTGAGAAGCTCAACCAGATCAGCCGAGCCGAGCGCACACTCGTTGGCCAGCTCGGCCGCGAGCCCACCGCTGAGGAGATTGGTGCAGTTGCCGGGCTCCCCGCGGCAGAGGTTGAGGACATCCTCCGCAGCGCGCAGCCGATCGTGTCGCTCGAGAAGCCCGTCGGCGAGGACGAGGAGTCTGAGTTCGGCCGCTTCCTTGCCGACGAGACCAGCATCGCTCCCGAAGTGGCTGCAGAGCAGTCGCTGCGCGACGAGGCCCTGCGTGATGTGCTCGACCAGCTGTCGTACCGCGAACGCCGCGTGCTTGAGCTGCGCTACGGCCTGGGTGGCGAGAAGCCGCGCACCCTCGACGAGCTCGGCCGCATGTTCAACGTCACCCGTGAGCGCATCCGACAGGTGGAGCACCAGTCGCTGCAGAAGCTCTCGAGCATGGCCGAGGCAAACCGCCTCTCCTGATAACCCGGACCGCACCTGAGGGCCCCTGCGTCAGTTGAGCAGCGGGTCCTCAGGTGCGGAGGCCATCAGTCGATACGAGGCACCGGCGCGTTCGAGCACCACGCGCCACAGTCCATCAGGATCGTCGGTGAACACATCGTCGGCCATCGGCTCGGCGTCGATCCAGGCATCGGCCTCGAT
>JBAXJA010000159.1:0-3266 GCA_037138115.1 Thermoleophilia bacterium
CTAATCCGGCCCGCACAATGAACCCTACAGATCCCGGCGGGATGTGACCTTTGCGGGATCAATCTCGATCCCGAGGCCGGGAAGTGTCGGCAAGGTGATCGCCCCACCTTCAGGCGCAAGCATGTGGGTATGGAAGTGCTGGGCCATTGGCTGGTACCGCACGAGGTATTCGGCCATCGGGAAGGTGACCGGTGGTTGTGATGCGACCACGTGCGCCGCAGCGTAGACCGAATGGCCGTGCGGGATCACATGGCGTCCGTAGGCCGAGGCAAGCGTGCCAATCTTGACCAGTTCCGAGATGCCACCACACCAGTCAGGATCAGCCTGCAGGACATCGACACCACCGGTCTGCAGGAGTTGCAGGAACCCCCACCGCGTGTATTCGTGCTCGCCGGTCGCGATTGGCACCCGTCCGGCATCACGCATCTGCGCGAACTCGGCGATGCGGTCGGCAGGTACGGCCTCCTCAAGCCAGCGTGGGCGGAACGGTTCCAGTCGTTCGATCATGCGCGTGGCGTATGAGAGGTCCCATCCCATCCAGCAATCGAACATGAGATCGATGTTCGGGCCAGCTGCCTCGCGGACGATGCGGGCGAGGGTGACGTTGCGTTCCATGCCAACCAGGCCATCATTCGGGCCGTAGCGGAAGAACCACTTCTGGGCACGGTAGCCGGCATCGACCATCTCACGAACCCGCGCGACAATCCTTGCCGGTTCGTGACTGTAGCCAAGCATCGAGGCGTAGCAGGGCACCGTTGGGCGGGTCGGGCCACCGAGTAGACGCCAGACCGGTTCGCCGGCCAACTTGCCCCGCAGATCCCAGAGGGCGCAGTCGACGGCACTGATCGCCATCATGAGATAGCCCTTCCGCGCGTGGCGATCGCTGCGGTACATCACATCCCAGAGGTACTCGCCGGCACGCGGGTCCTGCCCGGTGATCATCGGGGCAAGCTTGTTCTGGATCAGCGGGACCGTCTCGGGGAAGATTGGCCCAAAGAGACCGTACGCCCCGCCGGCCTCCTCGACCTGCACGTAGACCCCGGTCTGGTGGTCGCGCGGCCCGGCAGGTGGCCGGGAAGCGAAGTGCGGGTAGATGTCCAGCATGCCGACCTGGCGTTCCTCTTGGGCGGGAATCTCCGCCGGACCTTGCACCTCGAAGCACCGCACCGCACTGATTCGCATCGGACAACATCTCCTGTCATACCCGGCGCACGTTTCCATGCCACCGCACCACCCCGTATTTATATTCGCTTCGCTCAGGGCCTGCCCGACACGATACACCGGAGAAGCCGAGAGTTCGGCTCTGCCACCATGCCCGCCAAGGCACCACACCACCCCGTATTCATCTGCACTTGGCTCAGGCCCGCCCCAATCCCGGCATGGGGAACCGGCCTGTTCTTGGGGTCGACACGCAAGATCCAACCACATTCATGGTGGGCAACCAGATCGCAACCACGGAAACAAGGTCAAACGGGCCCACTACCGGTAGTGTTGAATGAGACGCCCCAAGGCGCATGCGGGCGCGCCTCGAATGGCGCACCCAACAGTGGGGGCCACGGCCGTCGGGAACATGCGCGTGCGCGCCATCACTGCCGTCATCCTTCTTGCCTCCATCACGTGCGTCACGTGGCCGTGGCTTGACCCGCGCCTCGACTGGTCCGCCACCTTCGACGGCGAGAACCATCTCATCCGCCTCTTCCTCGTCGGCGACGCCCTGAAGGCCGGCGACTGGTACCCACGGTGGTTGCCCGACCTCGCGATGGGGTACGGCTACCCGTTATTCAACTACTACGCACCGGGGATGTACGCCCTCGCGACCGCCCTGCGCGGATTCGGCCTGCCGATCATCGCGGCCTTCCAGTGGACCGGCGTCATCGCCGTCGCCCTCGCCGCAACCGGCACCTACGCCCTCGCACGCCACGTCATGGGTGACCGCATCGGCGCCATCATCGCGGCGACCGCGTTCGTCCTCGCGCCATACCCGTTCTTCACCAACCTCTACGACCGCGCACAGGTGCCCGAGGCGCTTGCGCTTGGCATCTTGCCGTGGGCCCTCCTTGCCACTTGGCGGGCGTGGCACGGCGACGGCGCATGGGTCGGTGCCTTCGGGGTGGCGGTCGCCGCGCTCGTCCTCACCCACAACATCACCAGCCTCCTAGCGGCCCCGCTCATCGCGGGCGTGATCGGCGTGGCGTGGTGGGGAGGCCGGGTGCACTGGAAACATGCCCTGCGCCGGGTCTCCATCGGCATCACGATCGGGATCGGCCTGAGTGCCTTCTTCTGGGTGCCGGTAATCCTGGAAGCGAGTGCCGTCCACCTTGGGCGGTCGGACGTCACGCCCTACCTATTCAACCCGATCACGACCGCACGCGACCTTGTGCACGCGATCCGTGGCCTCGACTGGACGTCTCGCGCGATCTTCACGGCGCTGCCGGAGACGCTCATCGTACGCCCGCCAAACCACGAGACAATCCCGATCACCTTGCTTGCACTCGCGACCCTCGGCGCAGTGGCGACCGGGGTCTCGCGCACGCAAGGTGGGTCGGCAACACGGACGATCACGACCATGTGCGCGGTAGGTGTCGCCGCGTGCCTCGCCATGAACGCAACATGGGTGCGCCTCGCGTGGCAGACGCTGCCGGTCATCCCGGTGATCCAGTACGCGTGGCGCCTCTACGGGCCAATGTCGTTGATGGCCGCCCTCGCGGGCGCCGGGTTCATCGCGGCATGGCGACCGGGCAGCCGGATGCGTGCGGTGGCAATCGGCGTCGCCACGGTGCTTGTCGCCACGCTGGCGACCGGGTCGGTCCTCACGCGCCGGGGAACCCTGGCGGCATCACCCCCGCCCCCGCCGGACGGACGCATGGTCTTCGCACGAGAGACCGACCGCTACGCCGGAGGCACCACCTCCACCGGTGAGTTCCTTCCCCGCACCGTCGAGATCTCCGACCTGACACCCGGCGTGCGCCGCGGCCTGTCCGTCTTCACGGATGCCATCCCAGAGGCAAGTTGGCACGCCGGGCTTGTGCGAATCCCATCGGGCGACGCTGAGGTCACCGCCATCGACCATGCCCGCAACCTGATCATCGCGGAGGTTGATGCCACGACCGCATCGACCGTCGCCTTCCACCAGTTCATGTTCCCCGGGTGGCGTGCGACCGTCGACGGCATCCCGGCACCCTTGGCGGTGGCGCCGTATGACGAGTCGATCCACGCATCCCTCGGCTACATGGTCGTGGCGGTCCCGGCCGGGCGTCACCGCGTGG
>JBAXJA010000160.1:0-3189 GCA_037138115.1 Thermoleophilia bacterium
AAGAACGTGCGGATCTCATGGGTGGCTCCCAAGCGGGCGGTCACTGGCTGATTGCATCGCCGGAGCGTCATCAGGCCCTGGGGGTGTGACGACGCGATGGCCAGGGATGTGGGGCATATATCTCGCGCACCAGTACTGCACCTCGCCTCACGGCGGACCCGCGGTGAGGCACGTCGTCAGCCCCGCCATCAGTGTCATTGCCAACGCCCAGTGCCGGCCCGGTTCGGGGGCGCCCTCCCGGCGGGCTACATTTCACCGGCACCGCCCTCGTAGCTCAGGGGATAGAGCACAGGATTCCTAATCCTGGTGTCGGAAGTTCGAATCTTCCCGAGGGCATTGACGATTCACCCTCCTCCAGACGCTGGGGGTCAGCACATGGTCAGCAGGCGGCTTCGTACTGGGCCGCACTCGAGGCACCAACGGCCGCGCGCTGCATCTGAGGTGCCGGGCACATCGACCGGCGCGACGGGTCAGGTGCCCGTTGGGCCAGGAGGTGCCGCCGTGCAGGTGACCGCCATCCGCGGTGCGTTGCTGAGCGTCTGCAGCACCACGCAGTAACGCTCGGTCAGGCGCATGAGCGTTGCCACCTGCTCGTCGTCGGCATCGGTCTGCAGGTCGAACGTGAGGCGGATATCGCTGAGACCCACGGGCGCGTCGCGGTCAACGGCCAATGTGCCACGCACGTCCAGGTCGCCCTCGGCCCGCACGGTGCCGCCCGCCACCGGAATGTCAAGCGCGGTGGCCACGGCCCGCAGCGTGACGCCGGCGCAGGCAACCAGTGCCTCGAGCAGCATGTCGCCCGAGCACAGCTGAGTGCCGTCGCCGCCAGTCGCCGGGTGCAGCCCGGCCTCGGCCAGGGCACGACCCGTGTCGACCGAGCAGGTGAGCCCTTCGCCCAGTCGGCCCTGCGCCGACAGCGTCACCACTGCCGTCGCCGGGTCGCGCTGGTACTGGTCCTTCAGCGGCGCCTGCAGCGCCCTCAGCGAATCACTGGTGTGCATGCCGTCACCTCTCGTCGCGCCCGTTGGGCATGGTCGCCGATACGACGACGGGGTGACGGCCCTCTGGCCATGGTCATCCCGTCGGGTGCTTCGCCTACTGCGGACGCTGCGATTCGTTTTGCCTCTTCCACACGACAGATGTCCACCGCATCGTGTGCGGGTCCCAGACCGGTCTGGTGGCGATTATGCGCCCGACCCATTACGAGCGCACCCCCGCAAATGGACGGGATCGCGCTGGGCCCCGACCCATGAGTGGCACGGCGATATGTCCGATGCGCCCTCGTACCTCAGGGGAGAGAGCACAGGGTTCTTAGTCTGGGCGTCGCAAGTTCGAATCGTGCCGAGGGCATTGACGATTGACCCCCGGTCAGCCGGGGGCAGCGCACGGGTCCGCACACGGCCCCCCCCGGGTGGGGCCGTGTGCACATGGGCGTCCCGTAGGATCCCGCGGCTGACCCGGCCATGACGTCCAGAAGGAGCCCTCGTGCCTGCACGCACGCCCCTCATCCCACTTATGGTCATCTCCGGGCTTGCCCTCGGTGCAGCCACTGCGCTCGGCGGCATGGCAGGCGCGCCTCAGGGCCCCTGGGTGTCGCCGTCATACGGAGTGTCGGTGTTTCCACAGCCGGCTGACGATCCGCAGTTGGCATCTGCACCCAATGGATCCGTCGCCTTCGTGTGGGAGGGCTGGGACGGCGCCGACTGGCAGATCCGTACGCGTAACCGCACGCCCGGCGGGGTGATGCAGGGCATTCGCACGCTATCTGCGGCGGGAGCAAGCCACGAGGATCCGCGGGTGGCCACGGGCCCCGATGGCACCACGGCCGTCGCCTGGAAGAACATGCGTGAGTGGAATCGGGTTGTGCAGGTGCGCATCCAAAAGCCGGGGGCCTCGCTCGGGTCCACGCAGACGCTGTCGAGCAGTACGGGAGATGCCACCGAGGACCGCGTCGCCGTCGGCCCGCAGGGGCAGACGGTGGTGGCATGGGCATGGAACACCGGCGACGGGCGTGTCATCCAGACCCGCACCCGATCCGCTGGTTCCAAGCGATTCGCCCCCACCACCACGCTGTCGGCGAGGGGTGGCGACGCCATTGACCCACAGATCGCCATCGCACCAGACGGCACCGTGACCATCGCATGGGAGCGCGCCTCAGCCTCTGGTGCGTCAGTCATTCAGGTGAGCACACGCAGGCCGGGTGAGCACTTCGGCAAGCTCAGTCAGGTGTCGAAGTCGGGCGGCGCGGCCACGGACGTCGCACTTGGCGTGGACGCGTCGGGGATGGTTACCACCACGTGGGAGCGCGTCGCCCCGAAGGGCGTCGTCATCCAGGCACGACGCGGGCAGGCAGGGCAGGGGATGGGTCCAATCACTGATCTATCCACCCACGGCGTGCACGCGAGCGACTCCGACCTGGGTGTGGGCCCCGACGGCACGGTCACCGTGCTGTGGGAGTTCGACTCCACCGCACGCGACTTGAAGATTGTTCAGTCGCGCACCCTGCCTGCGGGCGGTACGTGGGCCTCCATCGAGACCCTCTCCAGGCGCGCCACCAGCCGGCCCGACCCCACGTCGGCACCCGATGTCGACGATCCAGTCATCGCGGTGGCGGGCGACGGTACTGCGACTGGCATGTGGAAGCAGGTCGGCTCCAACGGGCAGGTCCGGATTCAAACGCGTACGCGTCCTGCGGGCGGTACGTGGGGCCCGGCCACCTGGCTGTCGGCGTCCAACCGCGAGGCTGATGAGCCCCGCCTCACTGTCGCACCGAGCGGTGTAGTCACCGGCGTGTGGAAGCTGGCCACCGGTCACAAGGTGGTTCCCGAGCAGAACTTCTGGCTGCAGGGAATGTCCACGGCCACGCCCGCCCCGGGCTGAGAATCGCAACACCCCTGCGCGGAATATTTCGCGCAGGGGTGTTGTCTCACGCGTGATACTTTGATGCGATGGAGCGCGTGACCATCAGGGACCTGAGGAACCACGGCGGCGATGTGGTTGATCGCGTGACGGCGGGGGAGACCGTGCTGGTCACCCGGGCAGGCACACCGGTGGCAGAGCTTCGGCCGCTCCGGCGCGATGCACTTGATGCCGCCACGCTCCTCGGGCGCTGGTGCAATCTGGCCCCTGTCGATCCCCAGCAGTTTCGTGCAGATGTCGACGCAGTCGTGGATCAGTGGCTGTGACATC
>JBAXJA010000161.1:0-3182 GCA_037138115.1 Thermoleophilia bacterium
CGCGGGTTCTTGGTGGCATCGCCCGCGTGTCCCAGGCTCTGCGCAATGCGTGAGAGCGACTTCTCCACTGCCCGCTCGGTCACCACGCGCTGTCGGGCGATCTCGGCATTGGTGAGCCCCTGAGCCACCAGGCGCATGGTCTCGATCTGGATGTCGGTGAGCGCCACCGCCAGGTCGGCCGGGGTGCTGTCGCCCGTGCGGTTGGCCGCGTGGCGGATTGCCGTGCGAAGGGTCTCGATGTCGCGCACGTCCTGCTTGCGCACGTACGCGGTGCCCTCGGGAACCTGGCTCAGCTTGGCGCCCACCAGCCGCGGGTCGGCGTAGGAGGTGAGCAGCACCACGCCAAGGCGCGGGTTGGCCCGGCGGAGCACATTGGCCACCACGATCCCGTTGGGCCCGGGCCCCTGGGACAGGTCAAGGTCGGTCACCAACACGTCGAACGCAGTTTGGTCTGCGGCAGCCACTGCCTCTGCGGCCTCGCCGTAGTCCCCCACCACACTCATGGTGTCGTCGGGGAGGGTTGAGGCGAGCGTGAGACGGAGCAACGCCTCGTCTTCGAGCAGGAGCACTCTGATCATCGTGGGGTGAGTCTAGGTCGGCATCAGGTACGGGTAGTACGACACCTGCACCCGGGGGGGTACGGGGAGCACGACAGTGCGTGCCGGTTCCGTTCACACGGCTCGATGGAGCACTTACCGTGGTGGTCAGAAACCCCGACTGAGGAGACCCTCCACGTCCGATCCCGCACCTGAACGCGATGGCCACAGCCGCCTTCGCCGATCCGCACCCCTCGTGGTGTCCGCCATCGCCCTGGCAATTGCCGCAGGGGGCATCGGTGTGGGCGCCGGCGCGCTGATCACCGGATCGCAGATTCAAGACGGCAGCGTCACCGGTGCCGACGTCAAGAACGGCAGCCTCACCGGTAACGACCTGAAGGACGGCAGCATCAACGGTGTGGACATCAAGCCCGGTGCTGTTCAGGTGAGCGACCTGAGCCAGGCTGCGCTGAAGGGTCTCGATGGCAAGGACGGCAAGGACGGCGCGCAGGGGCCTGCCGGCCCCGCTGGCCCAGCCGGCCCCGCTGGCCCAGCCGGCCCCGCCGGCCCAGCCGGCTCAGGCGGCTCGGGCGGTGGCGGCATCACTATTCGCGACGCAAACGGCAATGTCGTCTCCGACGTGACTCCGGTACCAGTGCCATACCTGAATCTGGCCAACGGCCGGGTGGATGGCTTCTGGCGCAGGGTAGATGGACGGATCTGGTACGTCAGCGGCATCACCGGTGTCGCAACGGCGGGCTCCTCCTTTACTGACGGAGTCGCCTTTTATCTCACCAATGACTGCAGTGGGCCTTTGTACGTCGAGGATGTGGCGGATACTTCACCGAATTACCTGCCGGTCGGGTCGTTCTTTGCGGCTCGCTATGGGGCGATGCCCGCATTCACCGTGAGCAACACTTCGGTCTCCTACACGAGCATGGACCCGCTCTCTGGGTACCACGAGGCGATCGGTTCCGGAACGCAGTGCATCAATAACGTCAACCTGGGAAACCAAGGCCCGAGGAACCGGAATTTCGTCGCACACCAGCTCACGCCGGTCAGCCCTCCCAGCGCTCTGGCGGCACCGTTCACCTACGAGTAGGCGAAGTGGTGCACTGACAGGGAACGCGGCACAATTCTGCGGTGCAAATGCAGCATGGCGAGGGCGGCCTTCGGGCCGCCCTCGCGCGTTCTGCATGCCGCGCCGGGACTCCCCGCGGGGCGGCGTCAGCTGGGTACGACGGCGCGCACCTGCGCACCACCGCTCGGTACCGACGCGATCGACCACTGGCCGCCGGTGGCCTCGTTGAGAACGGCGCTGCCGAGGCCCGGCTTGCCGCCACCGATGCCGGTGCCGTCGTCGGTGACCTCCACGATCACGTCGTCGTCCTCGACGACGATGCGCACGGTCGCCTCGGTCGCGGCGCCGTGGATCGTCGCGTTGGCGAGACACTCCTGCAGCACGTTGTCGATGCGGGTGACGATCGCGGGCTCCGGCTCGGTGGCCGGCAGGTGCCAGTTGATCGCGATGGCGCCGTCCCAGCGCTCGTTGATCGTCGCGCGAAGAGTGTTGAGGTCGTGCGCCGTTGTGTCGCCGGTGTCGTGCCCGACGCGCGCGATCGAGGCGCGGGCGTCGGCGATCGCCGACTCGAGCGCCGCCGTGTCGCCGCGGTTCACGGCATCCTGGATTGAGTAGGCCGACGCGACGAGACCGGCCTGCACCGTGCCGTGAAGGTACAGCGCGAGCTCGCGCTGCATCTCGTCGGTCGCGGCCTCAAGTGCAAGGCGCTCGAACTCAGCGCTCTCGGCCAGTGAACGCAGCGAGCTCAGCCGCGCATCCTCGATGCGGATTGCGGCCTGCGCCCAGCTGACCAGGATGGTCATGAGGATGATGAAGACTCCCGACAGCACCTGCTGCAGCGGCGAGGCCGCCTGCAGGCCCCCCACGGCAGCCGTGCCGACGTATGCCACCGCGGCAGCCGCCATGACGACGAGTGCGATCAGTCGCGCGCGCACATACCGCGCCGCGGGTGCGTAGCGATGGATTGCGGCCGTCCCGAGCGGGTACAACACCGCCATCGCGACCAGCAGCGCCAGTGCGCTGGGCAGCCAGCGGAGGCCGAAGTGCAGGACCGATGCCGGTATGACGACCACGGCCCAGAGCGCATAGGGGAGGGCGATGGGCAACGGGGCGGCCAAGCTGGCGCGCTCGAGGTCGATGATGCCGCCGCGGCGCAGTGCGGGGTCGCGTTCCTGCCACAGCCGATGGCTCTCTGGCCGCACGTATCCTGCGGCGGTGTCGAGCAGGGCGTCGGAGAGGCGGTCGTCCGTGTCGCCGGCCGTGGCGGCCCGCTCAAGTCCGTTCAGCTGGTCCTCGAGGGCGCTCTGGATGCGCGTGGTGATCACGCCGCGTGCGGCGTTGAGCGCGCCGACGGCACGCAGGCGTGCGGCCTCGGCGTCGATCTCGCACCGAAGTAGCCGCGTGCGCTCCACCGCGTACCAGTCGAACACGGCGATCAGGTAGGTGACCACCAGGACCATGAGTACCGAGACGGACACGATCCACAGCGTCGCCGTCGCCGCGCCCATCCAGCCGTCGCCCAGGACCGCCCGGCTCTCGGGCACGGCGAGGGCGACGCTGTGGAT
>JBAXJA010000162.1:0-3162 GCA_037138115.1 Thermoleophilia bacterium
GCACCGGCTCCATCGTGCGTCCGGCACCCATCGGCGTGGTGGCCGCAATCACCCCGTGGAACTTCCCCGTGGCCCTGGTGTTGTGGAAGTTGGGGCCTGCAATGGCGGCGGGCTGCACCATGATTGTGAAGCCGGCAATCGAGGCCCCCCTGGCGGCCCGGCGTCTGTGCGATCTGGCCACTGAGGCCGGGGTTCCCGATGGGGTCATCTCGTGCATCACCGGCGACGGGCCCATTCTCGGCGAGGCGCTCTGCACGCATCCGGGCGTGGACAAGGTGGCCTTTACCGGATCGCGCCGCGTGGCCGAGCAGATCGCCGCGTGGGCATCACCACGTCTCAAGGCCCTGTCGCTGGAGTTGGGCGGCCACGGTGCCCTGCTGGTGCTGGACGACGCCGACCTCGACGTGGCGGCCGAGGTGGCCCTGATGCAGGGCTACGCCAACTGCGGACAGGCCTGTTACGCCGTCAACCGGGTGCTTGTGCCTCGCCATCTCGAAGCCGACTTCCTCAACCGCCTGCGCCCCGGCATTGCCGCGCTGAAGTTGGGCCCAATGGCCACCGACCGCGGACGCGACCGCCACGCCATGCTCATGGACGACGCCCGTGCCAAGGGCGCCACCGTTGAGGGCGGCGCGCTGCTTGACGGCAACTACGTGGAGCCCGCGCTGGTCACCAATGCGGGCCCCGGCGTGCTGCTTGTTGATGAGGAGCCCTTCACCCCCGTGGTCGTGGTGATGCCCTACGACGACCTGGATGCTGCGGTGGCCGAGGTGAACCGTCCGGATTACGGGCTGGTGTCGTACCTGTGCGGTGGGGATTCACGTCGCACGCTCGAGACCGCCCAGCGCATCGAGTGCGGCACGGTCGCCGTCAACGGGTGGCGTGTGGTGGTGCCATATGCGCCGTACGCAGGTTGGAAGGGATCGGGTATCGGCGCCGAGCTGGGTCAGCCCGGGCTCGAGGCATTCATCCGCTGGCAGCACCTGAGGGTGCTCGCCTGACGCAGTCAGCCGTTCGCGGCCACGTGCACGCGGCGGGCGTACACCAGTTGTTCCACCTTCGGCCGCGCACCGGCGAGCCCCGAGTCGCCCACGCCACCGACCACAAGGTGGGGGTCCTGGTACAGCGGCCCCTCGTTGATGGTGATGCGGGCGCCCCTCAGCGCGTCGGCAACGGTTCTGGCGCGTGCCGACGGACCGAACACGGCTGCGCCGAGCCCGAATGGCGAGTCGTTGGCAAGGCGCACGGCATGGCGGGCATCGTCGGCGATGGCCATGCCGCGAAGCGGCGCGAACGACTCCTCACGCCACAGGCGCGACCCCAGCGCGGGCGATGGCAAGAGCACGACGGTGGGGGTCAATACGCCACCGGCCGAGTCGCCGCCGGTGATGATGATGCCGCCGGCTGCCACTGCCTCGTCCAGGTCGGCCAGGGCGCGCTCGAGCGCCGCAGCCGGGATCGGGGCCACGTCGGTCGCGTCATCGTCGGCCGGGCCTGTCACCAGATCGCCCACCGCTTCAACGAGCAGGGGCACAAACTCATCGCGGGCGGCGCGCTCCACGATGATGCGCTTGGCGGCCATGCACAGCTGCCCCGCGTTGGCGAACCCTCCGAGCGCCGCCGCCGCCGCCGCGCGCTCCATGTCGGCGCCGTCCAGCACAACCATGGCGTCATTGCCCGATGCCTCAGGGATATACGGGCGCAGGGTCGCTCCCCCGGCGTAGGCGGCGGCCAGACGCACCATGTGGCGCCTGCAGGTAGCCGTCGATGCATGGGCCACGATCGCGCCGATTCCGGGTTCGGCCATCATTGCCTCAGCATCCTCGGGCGGTGTGGTGACCAGTTGCACTGCCCCGATTGGCCAGCGGTAGGTGAGCGACTCGAGCACACGCGCCGTGGTGCCGCCCACGCGACGCGAGGGCCGGCTGAGCAGGGCGTTACCGCCCGCCAGGCCGGATGCCGCGATGAGCGTGGGAACCCAGATGGGCGAGTTGGCCGAATGCCAGCCAAACACCACCCCGTACGGCGCCCACTCCAGCCGGGTACTGCCCGACCGGGACGGCACGTCGCGTGGGCGGATGGCCTGGGCCAGATGGGGGAGGGCGTCCAGCAGTTCGAGCGCGCTCGCGATCTCGCGTCGGGCAAACTTGCGGGCCTGACCGGCCTCAGCCACCGCGATGTCTTCAATCGCCTGCGCCTCTGCGGCGATGGCTGCGGCGCCCGACGCAACCAGGTCGAGCCGGGCATCCAGATCGAGCTTGGCGAGCTCATGCACCGCGTAGCGGGCGGTATCGATCATCTCGGTGGTGGTGTTCACGATGGCTGAGTTTACGAGCCGCGTGCCGGGGCGCATCCGGGTGACCGGCACCCCCCTGCAGATCGCCGCCGCATTCGCGTTAATCGCCGATCTCGAGCCGGTGGAATGGGTATCTGGCGGAATCGAGTGCGCACCGCTGGCCGGTGGGCGGGACCCGGTTGATCAGGCACCGCGCCTCGCAGCGCTGACGTTGCCCTGGGGTGAGGTGGCGGGTGCGTCACCGCCCCTGCCATTTCCGGCCGCGGTGGGCGGGGGCGTGTACCGGCGGTCGGCCGGTCACGCGGCCGCACCGCCCGGGCTCCCCGAGATCGTTCTGGTTGCGGGGGAGGGCTTCGGCCTTGCCGAGCACCCCACCACGGGCATGTGCCTCGAACTGATGCGTCTGCTGCCGGATGGCCCTGCACTGGATGCCGGCTGCGGCAGCGGAACGCTGGCCCTGGCGTGGGCGCGTCTGGGCCGCGGACCGGTGTTGGCGGTTGACCTCGACCCGCGATCGGTGACCCAAACTCTGGAGTCGGTGGTGGCGAGTGGCCTTCGCCGCGCCGTCGTGTGCCGCCGCGCCGCGCTCGATCAGCTCGACGGGCTGGACATCACCGGTCGGGTGGTACTGGCGAATGCCCCCCAGCAGGCGCAGGACGCCCTTCTCGCCGTGGCCGGTGATCCAGTGCCACCTGCGCTGCTGATATCGGGGCTGGATGCGAAGGGCATGGATGACGTGGCGGAGCAGTGGGTGGCGCGCGGTATGCGCGTGACCGCGCGGGATTCCACAGGCCGCTGGCAGGCCGCAATTCTCGTGGCCTCGTAGGTTTCCCACATGGGTCGCGTATGGCGTACATGGACCGTGT
>JBAXJA010000163.1:0-3157 GCA_037138115.1 Thermoleophilia bacterium
ATGCGCTCCAGGATCTCGGGCGCTCCCAGCACGATGGTGCCCGCCCCGGGCAGCGTCACGCCACTCCACTTGCGCACCGACGCGAATGGCACCTGCGCCGTGGGTGTGAGGGCATCCTCAGGCATGGCGCGCGCGATGGCGTCGGCCGTGCCATTTCTTGCCGCTGCGCTGGCGGCCAGTTGGCCGGTGAGCCGCCGCACGTCAGCCTCGTTGCGACCCGGTGCGGCCACGACGCCCACCACATCGAGGCGGTTCTCGGTGAGCGTGCCCGTCTTGTCCACGCACACGGTGTCCACGCTGGCCAGACTCTCAATGGCGTTGAGCTGCTGCGCCAGGGTGCCGATGCGGCCCAGGCGCATCGCGGCGACGGCGAATGTGAGGCTGGCCAGAAGCACCAGGCCCTCGGGCACCAGCGGTACGAGGGCGGCCACCGTGCGCTGGGCCGATCCCACCACCCCGAGGTCGATCCAGAACGTCGACGCGATCATGAGCACGGCCATCGGCACCATCACCACGATGAGGATTCGCAGGATGCGGTTGATGTCCAGTTGCAGGGGCGAGAGCTGCACACGGTTGCCCTTGGCCTCGGAGGCCAGCCGCCCCGCGAATGAGTCGATCCCGACCGCGGTCACCCGGTAGGCACCGCTGCCGGCCATGCAGAACGATCCCGACAGCACCGGATCGCCATCCACCCGGGATACCGCGTCGCTCTCGCCGGTGAGGGCCGATTCGTCAAGGCTCAGCACGGTGGCCCGCACCATCTCGCCATCGGCCACCACCTGGTCGCCCGGCTCAAGCAATACGACGTCGCCCGGCACGATGTCGGCGACGGCCAACTCAACGGGCTCGCCATCGCGCAGCACCGTGCCGTGAGGTGCCACCAGCAGTGCCAGCCGGTCGAGCGTGCGCTTGGCGCGGCTCTCCTGCACGATGCCGATGAGCGTGTTGGCAATGAGCACCCCGCCGAACAGGGCGTCGCTGTACAGCCCAAGCACCAGCATGGGGATGAGCAGGATGATCAGCACCAGATTGAAGAGCGTGAAGGTGTTGGCCCACACGATCTCGGCGTACGAGCGGCTGGTCCGGGGAGCCCGACGCGGACCCATCTCGGCACGGATGCGATCGGCATCCGTCTGGGTGAGTCCGGTGACCCGGGTGGTGGGGGTGGTGTCCGCCATCGCGGGCGAGACTAGTCGGGAACCCGTTGCCCCCGGAGCGCATCTGTACCCAGCGCCTCACCCCCGCGGCACGACCTGCAGGCGCGCCGTCACATTGTGAGCGGGTGCACGATCGCGCCCAGTGCCAGCTACCGGTAGGCCGGCCCTCTCAGGGGAAACGGGTGGCGGTCGTCGCCATTTCCCGTTTCGCTGCGGGCATCAGTTGTCGGCAAACACCTTGGGCGCAGCGGCCAGGGCGAAGATGATCCAGAGGATGCCCAGCACGAATGGGATATAGCCGACCTCGTCGCGGTCGTACCAGCCACCCCATGTGGTGAGAACGCCGAGGGCGAGCAGTGCGGTGACAATCCATATCGGGAGACGCTTCACAGGTACCTCTCGTGCGTGGTCGTGTTCTTCGCTTGTTCGCCGGGCACTTTACCCGCTCGGGAAGGGTAGTCTCCCGGCCCGCGATGACGGATCCCACTCCACAGCAGGTGCAGGTGACCCGTGATGAGCGCCCGGACGGCATCATCGTGTTCGTCGCCGGCCCGATTGACGCCAGCACGCTCACCGAGGTGTCCGCGGTACTCACCGAGGCGCAGCGGGACGGACGCACGCTGTACGTGGATCTCTCCGGGGTCACGTTCATCGATTCCCGTGGACTGGGGGCACTGCTCGCCGCCAATGAGCGCGCCCGTGAGGGTGCCGCTGCACTTCGCATCCACGCACCGTCGGATGCCGTTCGCCGGCTCCTCACGATTTCTGGCGTCACCGCCGTCATCATCGAGGCCGACGAGCTGCCGGCCTCGTAGAGCCCCGCACCACCACGGCGGCTCCCCGGTACTTGACGCCGGGTTTACGATCGGTGCATGAGCACGATCTACGAAGTGACCGGAATGACCTGCGGCCATTGCCAGCGGGCCGTGGAGGATGAGGTGGGTGGTGTTGTCGGCGTGACGGGCGTCGATGTGGATCTGGCGACGGGCAGGGTGGAGGTGCACGGTGATGTCGACGACACCGCCGTGCGTGCCGCCATCGAGGAGGCGGGCTACGCCACAGTCTGATCAGCGGCCAGTTGCCACCCGCGAGGCGGACCTCGCAATTGAGGGGATGACCTGCGCGGCGTGCGTTGCACGGGTGGAGAAGGCGCTCAACAAAATTGATGGGGCCACTGCATCGGTGAGCCTCGCCACGGAGCGCGCCCACGTGCTGGTGCCCCGGGGCATTGACGACGCCGTGCTCATTGAGGCGGTCCGCGGCGCCGGGTACGGCGCCCAGTCGGCGGCCGACGCCCCACGCGACAACTCGGGTGCCGCAACCGATGCCGCCGCGCACCTTCGCATTCGGCTCATCGTCGCCGTTGTGCTCTCGGTGCCGGTGCTGCTGGTCTCGATGATCCCCCCGCTGCAGTTCCCCGGCTGGCAGTGGGTGTCGTTTGCGCTCGCCACCCCGGTTGTGTGGTGGTGCGGCTGGACCTTCCACCGTGGCGCCTGGCAGGCGCTTCGCCACCGCGGGTTCTCGATGGACAGTCTGGTGTCGCTTGGATCGGCCGTCGCCTGGGCCTGGAGTGCCGTGGCCGTCATCTTCCTGGGCGCGGGTGAGATCGGCATGACCATGCATATGTCGCTCACGCCATCGGGTGGCTCCGGTGCAGAGGTGTACTTCGAGGTGGCCGCAGGCATCGTGGCGCTTGTGCTTCTGGGGCGCTGGTTGGAGGCCCGCGCACGTCGTACCGCCGGCAGCGCCATTCGCGCCCTGCTGGCCCTTGCGCCGGATCGCGCCACAGTGCTGCGCGATGGTGCGGAGGTGGAGGTGTCGGTCGCCGAGGTTGTGGTGGGCGACCTGGTGGTGGTGCGCCCCGGGGATCGCATTGCCGTGGATGGCGAGGTGGCCGAGGGGCAGTCGGCTGTGGACCGGGCGCTCCTCACCGGAGAGAGCGTGCCCGTTGAGGTCGGTCCCGGAGACGAGGTGGAGGGCGGGTCCCTCAACGCGGGCGG
>JBAXJA010000164.1:0-3143 GCA_037138115.1 Thermoleophilia bacterium
TCGATTGCGCTCGGAAAGCGCGTGGGGATAGCGGTGCTGTCGTCGTCGATGCGCGTGAAGGTCACCGACGCAGCGGGGTCGGTGGCGTTCTTGCTCACGAATACGCGCCCCGGTGATGTTGCCGCCCACATGGTGGTGGTGTCGCCGGTGGTGCGGGCCATTGC
The DNA here is from genome assembly GCA_037138115.1 of Thermoleophilia bacterium. Lineage (GTDB taxonomy): Bacteria > Actinomycetota > Thermoleophilia > Miltoncostaeales > Miltoncostaeaceae > SYFI01. The sequence goes on from JBAXJA010000164.1 coordinate 165, forward strand.
CGACACGTAGCCGCCATAGCGACCACCCAGCGCGGGGTCGGTGAGACGGGGGCCCATGGGCTCGAAGTCGCCACCGGTGGTTGGCAGGGTTGCCCAATCGCCACCCCGGTCTGTGCTGCGCCAGACGTGCCGCCAGCCCGCGAACACCGTGCCTTCAGTCACCGGATCGGTAAGCACGGGGGCATAGAAGGATGACTGCTCACCCGACACAGTCATCGGCCAATTAATCATGCGATAACTGCCCGGGGTAGTGGGGGTGTACGACACAAAAAGGGAGCCGCCGTACATCTGCTGATACGCGACATCAGCGCCCGAAAGGTCAAACGCTGGCGGGCCGCCGTCGCCACCCATCACGCCGCCCCATGTGGCGCCACCACCGTTGATGGCGGTGCCGTTATCCTGGAAGCCGGCTATGACCACGCCCGGGTTTGCCGCAGTGCTGGCCACTCCCACGACTTCCATCGTGCTGAGGCCGGAGTTGATGCCGGTCACCTCCGTGGGTACCGACGAGAGCAATTGCTGGCACCGCGCGGTCAACGCGACATGATCGGGGTTTGAGAGTTCTGCGATGGGACGCGAGGCGCAATCCGACGACATATCGCTGAACCCGCCGTCGGTACGCACAAGGCCGCCGTCACTTCCCAGAAACGCCTGATCAGGGTTCGATGGGTTGAGGGCGATTGCATGCTGGTCGGGGTGGCTGCCGACGAGCCCCGTGTTCTTCCCCACGGTCATGTCGGTCCACTCAACGGACCCGGCTCCTGCCTCGGCGTTGGCTGAACGCACCACGGCGCGGCCATTCGAGAGGCCCGACACCGGACTATTCGCACCGAAGTCTCCGAGCAGTTCCCCATAGGCCATTGAGCCACCCGCCCACACCACGTCGTGGCCGCTATCGAAGGTGCCGGCAATCGACATGTCATACCAACACTGCTCGCCGCACAGATTACTTGTGCCGTACAGGTTGCTTGTGACATCACCGTCAGTCAGCAGTGTCCACGCTGGGGTCGTCGCCTGAGCATCAAGCGTGCGCCGGATCTGCCCGGGGGGGGATGCATACGCCGATCCACCCTCCAGTACGTACATGTGTACGTCGCCACCATTGTCGATCAGCGTGAAGGCCTCGCGTGATTCTGTGTCTGCCTGATTCTGTGGGGCGTAGATGCGGGTCGTGGTACCACTGGCAAAACGGATGATCCCGTAACCCGTCACGCTTGCGTAAAGGATTGACGAATCGGTTGGGTCGAACTCCAACTGCATGACGCTACCCATCTGCGACTCGGGATTATCCGACGTACTCGGCGTGGGAACGCCCGAGAAATCTCCGCCGCCGTTGGTGCTGACGTAGATACCGAGCGCCGCTCCGTTGGGGGGCGGAGATGCACCCCCCCTCACAACCCCGTTGCCAAAGGTGCCGTTACCCGTTCCCATATAAATGGCATTTGGGTTCCCCGGCAAAATCGCAATTGACGCGATTGAGCGGTCCATGGCGAAGGCCCGGGAACCGGTCACAAGTGACCAGTGGTCGCCGCCATCAGTTGACTTGTAGAGGCCCACGCCAGCTTCGGCGACGCCCCCGTTGGGGTCGCCCGTTCCCGCATAGATGGTGTTTCCCGCGGCATCGTTGGGATCGAGGGCGAGGCTCCCGATCACATTGCTCGGGATGTCCCCGGATACGAAGGTCCATTGCGGATCAGCCACCGTTGCATCTGGTGTACGCCATACGCCGCCGCCGGATGCCCCCATCCACATGCGGCATCCGTTGCCAGCCGTGCCGCACTGCGGATCAACAACCAATGCGTTCACCCGACCAGCCACCACCGGCGCCTGCGGCGAGCCGCCTGGCGAAGGGGTCACGCCAACAGGGCCCACGGGATTCCACGGTGTGCCGGCCTGCGCGCGTACTGCTGTGTCCGACCCCTGCGGCCGGAAGTCGCTCGTGGTGAGGCGCTCGGGCAAGGCCAGGGTCGCCGCACGCGACTTGAGCCCAGCGCGTGCGGTGGCGTACGCCTTCGGGTAGGCGTTCTGCGCCGCCAACTCAGCTGCTGCGCTCACGCGCTCGCTGCCCTCGCCACTCGCGGCGACAGCCTCGCCCGCGTGCTCCCCCGCGACAGGCCTCGCCCCGGCATCGCGTTCCTTCTCCGATCCGAAATCTGCTTCCTTCGCGTGAGCAGGGGCGGCTGCCTCCTGCTCGCCCGGGCCAGAGTCCGAGCGCAGCCCAACCACAAGGCCAACGACCGAGGCGATCAGGATGAGGCCCGCGAGTACGGCGGCGAGGGGGAAAAATCCTCGCCATCCAGACCGGGGGCTGGAGGGGAAACGGCGCATACCTGATTTACGCTACTCCAACCGACGCCGTCCCCGCCCGGCACGGGAACCTGACGCGCCCCTCATGTGGGGTGCGCACACAACGCAAGGCCCTCGTGGTCGACTAGCGGGAGTTCGCCCGCAACCGTGGCGACGCCACAAGCACCATGCGCCCGGTGGTTGAGGCCGCCTCACCGACTGTGCTGCGCATCACCACCTTCGCCGTCACGTTCATGCGGCCTGCCCGGCCCACCGCCCGGCGGCTCCCGGCCGGCAGGCGCACACTCACGCGCGTGGCGTGATTGCGGGTGAAGCGGTACTTCACCTGCGCCAGGCGTGTTGATGTGGGACGGCCAGAGGTGGGCTGAAGTGCCCCGTTGAGGGTGATCGTTCCCGTTCCCGACTGCGATGCCGCCGCCAGGTTGATGACAAAGGTTCCGTTGGCGCCTGCGGTCACACGGCCGCCGCGCGGCAGCAGCACACGGGCCGAGAGGGTGGGTATGGCGGTAGCGGTGGCCGGGGTGGATGCCGGGGTCGCATCGGGCATGGGTGCCGGTGGCGCGGGGCCGGGTGCGGGATCGGGCAGGGTGAGCGTGTACACACCGCGGCCGTGGGTACCTGCGTAGAGCACCCGTGCGTCGGGCTGGATCGACAGGTTGTAGGTGGCCACCT
>JBAXJA010000165.1:0-3120 GCA_037138115.1 Thermoleophilia bacterium
TCGTTCCTGTTCCCGACTGCGATGTGGCTGCCATCTGGATGACAAAGGTTCCGTTGGCTCCCGCGGTCACACGGCCGCCGCGCGGCAGCAGCACACGGGCTGACAGGGTCGGGAGGGCCGTGGCCCCGGGGGTGGACGCCGCAGCAGCCGGCGCCGCGGCCGGCATGGGTGCAGCTGGCGCGGGGCCGGGGCCTGAGTCCGGCAGGGCGAGCGTGTAGACGCCGCGGCCGTACGTGCCTGCGTAGAGCACCCGTGCGTCGGGCTGGATCGACAGGTTGTAGGTGGCCACCTGCGGCAGTGCCGATCCGGCATCCATCCATGAGGTCGCACCGCCCGGCAGGCGCAATACGCCCCAGTCGCCCGATGCGTAGATGTCACCAAGCAGCGGGTCGTAGGTCATGTCGCGAAGGGGTACGTCACCCAGGTCGTATGAGCGGTCGGCCCACGTGGAGGTACCTGCGGCCGGGTTGAAGCGCACCTCAAACAGATGGCCGGGCGTGGTGGGTGTGTAGGCGTTGTAGCCCGCGTATGAGATCCACGCGTGGTTGACGTCGGTGGGGTCAACCTCGATTGCGCTCGGAAAGCGCGTGGGGATAGCGGTGCTGTCGTCGTCGATGCGCGCGAAGGTCACCGACGCAGCGGGGGCCGTGGCGTTCTTGCTCACAAACACGCGGCCCTTCGATGTTGCCGCCCACATCGTGGTGGTGTCGCCGGTGGTGCGGGCAAGCGCCGAGATGGCACCGCCGCTGGCGCCGCCCAGCGCGGGGTCGGTGAGGTCAGGGCCCATGGGCTCGAAGTCGCCACACGCATATAGGGGGTCGCCGGGCGGGTACGTCAGGTTCTCAATGCAGTTGGCGGTGAGCCCTGCCCGGTCACCTCCACGATCGGTGCTGCGCCACACGTGCTGCCAGCCGGAGAACACTGTGCCCGCGGTTGCCGGATCGGTGAGCAGCGCGGCATAGAACGGCGGGGTCTCACCCGATTGCCGCATTGGCTCGTAGATCCTGAGCCAGCTGCCTGGCAGCCCGTGGTCGTACGACACCTGAACGGTGCCTCCGTAGTACTGGTGATACGCGATGCTGGCGCCCGACAGATCGAAGGCCGGTTGGGCTCCATCGCCGCCGATAACCCCGGTCCAGGTGCCACCACCGCCGTTGATGGCGGTGCCGTTGTCCTGAAAGCCGGCGATGAGGGCACCCGGGTTGACGCTTGTGCTCGCTACGCCGGTGAGCTGCATGGTGGAGAGCCCCGAGTTGATGCCCACCACCCGTGTCGGCACGTCCGAGAGCAGCTGCCTGCACCGCGCCAGAAGATCGGGATCGGTGTTGATCGGCGCGCGCGAGTCGCAGGCCGACGACATATTGCTGAACCCGCCATCGGTGCGCACAATGCCGCCGTCGCTGCCAAGGAATGCCTGATCAGGACTTGATGGATTGAGCGCGATTGCGTGCTGGTCGGGGTGGCTGCCGACGGTGCCCGTGTCGTTCCCCACGGTCATGTCGGTCCACGTGACGGCAGCGGGGTCGGCGGCGGTGGCGGTGGTCGATCGCACGACGGCGCGACCATTGGAGAGCCCTGCCACCGCCTGCGACGGGTCCCATCCGAGGATCTCGTTGTACTGCATCGAACCCCCCGCCCACACGGTGTCGCCTGTGCCCGACGCGCTGGCGGCGATCGACTGGTCGTAGAAGCACTGCTGCCCGCAGAGAGTGCTCGCGCCGAAGCGATTACTGGCAACCGCGTCTTCGCTCAGCAGATCCCACGATGGCGTGGCCGCCTGCGAATCGAGGGTGCGCCGCATCTGACCGGCCGCCGCCACGCCCGATGAGCCACCCTCCAGCACGTACATGTGCACGGTCGCGCCGTGGGCCGTGAGCGCGAACGACTCGCGCGACGTCTCATCTGCAGGGTCCTGCGGCACGTAGATGCGGGTCCATGTGCCGCTGGCAGCGCGCCGCCACACTCCCGATCCCACAACTGCCGCGTAGGCGACGGACGGATCAACCGGGTCATACGCCACCTGGGTCACGCCGCCGCGCGGCGTATCAGTGCGCGCGGCCGGATCGCCCGACGGCTGTGCCGGTGCGAGATCGGTGGTGAATGACCCGCCACCGTTGGTGGTGAGGTAGGCCCCGAGCGCCGGCGCATTGGGGGGAGTGAGCGATCCGTTGGTGCGCGCGCCCGCCCCGTGGCGCCCCCGGGCGGTGCCCACGAGAATGGTGGCCGGGGCCCCCGGCTTCACGGCCACAGCACCGATAGAGCGGTCCATACCGAATGGCCGCGAACCGGGCACCAGCGACCAATGGTCGCCGCCGTCCGTGGACACGTACAACCCGACCCCGGCCTCACTGTCGCTCGACCCATTTGCCTCGCCGGTGCCTGCGTAGATGGTGTTGCCCGTGGCGTCGTTGGGGTCGAGCGCAAGGCTGCCGATGGCCGTGCTGGGAATATCGCTTGACACGGGGGTCCATTGCGGGTCAGCGATCGTGGCATCGGCGGTGCGCCACACGCCGCCGCCAGCTGAGGCCATCCACATGCGACAGCCGTGGCCTGCCGTGCCACACGCCGGGTCGACGACCAGCGCCGTCACGCGTCCCGACACCACCGGCGCCTGCGGCATGCGGCTGTTGGGCGGTGCTATGACGCCCACAGGCCCAACCGGTGCCCACGCCACGCCGGCCTGCGCGCGCACGGTCGTCTGCGACACGCTGGCGCGGAAGTCGGAAGAAGACAGTGCCTGGGGCAGAGCCCACGTGGCCGAGGCAGCCCTCAGGGCAGCGCGGGATGTGACGTAACCCCGGGGGAATGCATTCTGGGCCACCACCTCTGATGCCGCGGCCGTGGCCTCGCCGCCAGCCTCCGTGCCCGGCACAGCTTCGCGCTCGCGATCGCCCTCCCCGCCCGGGGCCGCGCCCTGCTGTTGCACAGACGTCGGGTCGGAATCGGATGGCGGGCCCGCCACGAGGCCGACCCCCAACGCGACCGCAGTAATCGCAATCGTCGTCGCCAGTACCGGCACGAGCCCTCCACGGCGAATCAGTCCCATGTGCGTGACCCTATGCCCGGACCGACTGCGCGAGCACCGAGGCCTCGGGCAGCGACAACTCGCGCCCGGCCCCA
>JBAXJA010000166.1:0-3013 GCA_037138115.1 Thermoleophilia bacterium
TGACTGCACCAGCGCACTGCGGACGTCGGCCGGGGTCCAGCCAGGGTGATCAATACGCAGTCGCAGGGCCTCGCCGACGACCGTTGCGGCTGCTGCCGACGTCCCACTGAGCGGCGCCTGAAGCGGAGTGCCCCCGGAATCGATGCCGGGGAAGGCCGCCTCCACACCCACCGCAGGGGCGACCAGATCGGGCTCCAACCGACCGGTTGGCGACGGCCCGCGTGACGAAAACGATGCGACAGCCGGGGTTGCGTCGGCCACTGCATCGGGTGAAATTGACACCGTCATCGACGGGTTCTGCCGGAGCAGGCCAATGAGCGCAGATCCCTGCTGCGGGCCGAGACCAACGATGGGAATGGGGGCGGCCGAGCCTCCACTGATGCCCGGGAACGCACCGGTACCGGACTCATCCCACACCACCAGTGCGATGGCACCCGCGGCGGCGGCTCTGCGCGCAACCTCTTGGATGGGGGCGCCGCTTCGCGTGACCATGGCAACGGCACCGGCGATGGTGCTGCGGCCGTCTGGGCCTGCGAAGTCGCGTGTGTCGAGCCCCGTGCCCACGCCGGACTCGCCGCTGGCGGGCACAAGAGTGGCACCTTCCAGCACGGCCGACCCGGGGTCGGCTCCCATCAGCGGGAGCGTTCCGAGCATCGCTCCCGCGGGGCCCACCGATGCACTGAGGTCGGCAGTACGTGGCCCCCCTGCCCCGGCGACGCCTCCAACGGTAAGCACGCCCGGGGCTGAGGCGGGATCGCCCACCGAACCCGGGAAGAGGCCGGTGGGGCCGTCGTTGCCCGCAGGCGCCACAACCACGGCGCCCGCACGGTTGGCAGCCGACAGTGCACGGGCCACCGGGTCAATTCCCCCACCACCGAAGCCGCGGGCCAACCCCAGGGCAATGACATCGGCGTGATCATCGGGCATGCCGTCGCGGTTGGGGTCGGCGGCCATCTCGAGGGCCGCAAGCACCCGATCGGAGCGGGCGAGAGTGCGCACCTGCCCATCCACGTTCTCCCGTGCCGTCACGCGGTACGCGAGAAGACGGGGTACCTGCTGAGGGGACAGCCCCGCCAATGCGGGGGACCGCAGAATGATGGAGGCGATCTGTGTGCCATGGGCCTCAGCGGCGGGGTCAGCCGGATCGGGCGAGGGGTCGGAGTCGGCCTGCACAAGATCGAACCCACCGACGATGGGGCGATTGGGGCCAATTCCCCCACCCAACCACGGATGAGACGCGTCCACACCGGTATCGATGAGCGCGACGTGGGCAGGCGCCCCGCCAGACGGGGCAAGGGGCGGAGTCTCCTGCCCTCCGTCGCCCGTTGGGACGGCCTCCGACGTGGTGGCGGCGGCGGGCGCCAGATACTGCACGGGCACCACAGCCGCGATACCCGGAATCTCCCCGAGCCCTGCGAGGTGAGCGGCGGGAACCCGCACCGCCAGCCCGTTGATGAGCGTGCGGTACCGCTGGGTTACGAGCCCGCCCATACCCTGCACGGACGCCTCGACGGCAAGCTGATCGGCCTGAATACGGGTGAGTGCGGCGGCGCGATCGGCCTCCGGGGTATCGGTGATCGAGTCGCCCTCGAGAACAATGATCGCCGACTCGGTGTCGCCCGGCGGCACTACCTGCGGTGCGCGCTGACCGTCAACCCAGTCATGCCACGCCGTTGCCGCGAGTAGCGCCTGCTCGGAAGCGCTCCCGGAGCCCGCCCCACTCTGGGCCACGAGCACCGCCGGGGTGGCGATCACAGCGGCCACCGCCAGAGTGATGCCCAACCGTCGCGCCAGATGGCGGCTGCGTCGAGATGAGCGGCTCATGCGGCGATACCCCCCGGAGGCGCAGTGGCAATGGCGTCTTCACCCACGTAGTGAGGCCAGGGGATGGCAGGGGTGAACGCCGCCGCCGCACCGATCATGGCGGCGTTGTCGGTGCACAGGGAGCGGTCGGGAATGGCCACCCTGAGGCCACGCGCCGCCGCGCCCTCCTCCACCAACTGACGAAGGCGGCCATTGGCTGCGACGCCACCGCCAATGGAGACAGCCGGCATGCCATGGATTTCGGCGGCACGCAGAAGGCGGTCGGCCAGCGGGCGCACGATGGCCTCCTGGTACGACGCCGCGAGATCGGCACGCCGGGCAGCGGTGCCCTCCTCACCAAGGTCGCGGACGACGTAGAGCAGCGCGGTCTTTACCCCTGCGTACGAGAAGTCGAGCCCTGGCCCCCGGCCCCGGAGCCCGACCGGGAAGTCGAACGCCGACGGGTCGCCCTCGCGGGCGAGTTGCTCGAGACCGGGCCCTCCGGGATATGGGATACCAAGAAGACGAGCGCCCTTGTCGATGGCCTCCCCGGCGGCGTCGTCGAGGGTCTGCCCCAGCAGTTGCGGCGCCGCGTAGTCCTCGACGAGATCGATGCGTGTGTGGCCGCCGGATGCCGTGAGTGCAACAAACGGGGCATCGAGCGAGAGCGGCTCAAGCCATACAGCCGCGATATGGCCGTGAAGGTGATCGACCATCACAAGATCCTTGCCCGTGGCGTACGCCAGTGCCTTGGCCGTGGCCACTCCCACCAGCAGGGCCCCGATAAGCCCTGGCCTGCGGGTGACCGCGATGCGCGCGATGTGGTTGAGGGAGACCCCCGCCTCACGCAGGGCCTCATCCACAACCGCATTGACCGTGGTGAGGTGGTGGCGTGCGGCGACTTCGGGGACCACACCGCCGTACACGCTGTGAAGCTCGGCCTGCGACGCCACGATGCTGGAGAGAACGCGGCGGCCATCCACCACGGCGGCGGCCGTCTCGTCGCACGAGGTCTCGATGGCGAGTACGAGGCCGGTCATGCCGCTGTCTCCCCCTCCTCGAGCCACATGATCAGCGCATCCTCTTGGTTATTTGAGTAGTACCGCGGCCGTACGCCGGAATCGGTGAACCCACGACTGCGATACAAGCGGATGGCGGGCTCGTTGGAGACGCGAACCTCAAGTGTGTAACGGCGGTACGGATTGCCGTG
>JBAXJA010000167.1:0-2966 GCA_037138115.1 Thermoleophilia bacterium
CGGGAGGGCGACATCCCGCCGCGCTTCCTCGAGGGCATCCTGGCCGAGGTACGCCGGGCGGGGCTCGTGGACAGCAAGCGCGGCGCGGACGGCGGGTACCGCATCGCCCGCGACCCGGCAGACATCGCTGTGGCCGAGATCGTGCGAGTCATTGACGGCCCCATCATCCAGGTGGCCGGCCGTGACCCCGACGAGGTTGCCTACCCGCCCGGTCTCGCGGCGATCGGCGATGTGTGGCGCGCGGCCGGGGATGCCGCGGGGCACGCGATGGAGGCCGTCACGCTGGCCGACCTGCTCAGTGGCGGGGCGCCCGACTTCCAGATCTGACGCGGACGGCGGGGTCAGAGCCCCATCGCGTGGTAGCCGGCGTCAACGTGCAGGGTCTCCCCCGTCACGGCACGAGAGAGCGACGAGCACAGGAACAGCGCAGCATCGGCCACCTCGTCGGCATCGATCTCGCGGCGAAGCGGTGACTTCTTCGCGGCCATGTCGGCCATGTCACCGAAGCCCGGAATACCGCGTGCGGCGAGCGTGCGCACCGGACCGGCCGACAGTGCGTTGACCCGCACGGCGTGCTCACCCATGTCCCAGGCGAGATAGCGCACGATCGACTCAAGCGTGGACTTCGCAATGCCCATGACGTTGTATCCCGGCACTGCGCGCTCTGCAGCCAGGTACGACAGCGTCACGATTGATCCGCCGCCGGCCGCCTGCATATGCGGCTCAACCCGCTGCGCCAGTGCGGCCAGCGAGAACGCCGAGATGTCGAGCGCCAGGTGAAAGCCCTCAGGCGAGGTACCGATAAACCGCCCGCCCAGATCATCTGCGCGGGCAAAGGCCACGGCATGCACCAGGATGTCGATGCCGCCGAGCGACTCCGCAACCGACGCCACGGCGGCATCCATCTGTGCCTCGTCCTGCACATCCATGGGCACGACGGGCACGGGGCCGTTGGTCAGGCTGGCCGCGAGCTTGCTCACATCGTCCAGAACCCGCTCGCCCTGATACGTGAGGGCCACACGTGCGCCCTCGGCGTCGAGACGCCGCGCAATCGCCCACGCGATGCTGCGTTTGTTGGCGACGCCCACCACGAGGGCCCGCTTTCCGTCCACCAGTCCGCTCACGAGTTCCTCCGGGTGCTTGATCATGCGACGGCGCCACGCTACCCGAGCGCGCCCGTATTGGCCGATGCCGATAGGCTGAAGGCCTCGTGCGATCCCGTCCACGCGCCCGCGCGCTCATCATTGCCGTTCTGGCGATACTCGTTGGATCCACGCTCGCGTGGGCCCCGGCCGCCATGGCGCATGCGGTGGTTGAGCAGATCACCCCAGACGACGGCCAGCGGATGGATCGCTCACCTGCCGACGTGCAGATCACCTTCTCGGAGACCATCCAGTTGCTGTCGACCACCGATGCATCGGTGGTCACCGCCACCGGTGAATCGGTGGCGCGCGGCCCCGCGCAGGTACCGGCGGGCAACTCACATCTGATCACCATCCCGCTCACGCGCAACCTGCCTCCCGCCACCTACACCACGCGATGGCGCGTGGTGTCAGCCGACGGCCACATCGTGGGTGGGGCCGCCGTGTTCGCGGTTGGCGATGTTCCCATCGGAGCGCCATACCTCGGGGGCGCCGGCGGTGCGAGTGGGCCCGCCGAGACGTCGGTCTGGGCCGTGAGCGCACGATGGATCGAGCTGGTGGGTATCGGTGGCCTTGTGGCCCTGATGCTGTTCCGACTGCTGATCTGGCGCGCGGCATGGCGACCCCCACCGCGCATTGGACGCGCCTCGCAGGATGCCGTGCTCGCGTGGTCGCGCGACTCGTGGTGGATCGGGTTCGGTGCACTGGCGCTCGTGTCGCTGCTCGGCGAGGCCTACGTACTGGTGGTGAAAACCGCGAGTGCGCTCGGCATAAGCGTGTGGGGGGCGCTCGGTGACCCCGCGGGAGTGGTACGCGTGCTGGCCGACACGCGGTTTGGTGATCTGCTGCAGATCCGCACCTTGGCGTTGTTCGTGCTGTTTGCGCTCGGCGTGTGGCGCTTCCTCGTCGAGTACCGCACTGATGAGGCGCCGCCGCCGGACTACGCCGATGGCGGCCTGTGGCCGGGCATCGTCATGCTCGCCGCGTCGCTGGTGGCCCTGGGATCCATCTCGGCCCAGGGGCACGCGTCGGTGACCTCGATGCCAGCTCTGCAGGTACCCGTCGATGCCCTGCACGCCGCCTGCGCCGCCGGGTGGGTGGGCGGTCTGGTCATCGTCACCATCTGGCTTGTCCGGCTGCCAAAGGTGGCAGGCGCTGACGGCCGCACCATCGGGGGCATTCTGCTGGCCCGGTTCTCGGCGCTCGCCCTCATTGCCGTGGGGCTCATCGTGCTCTCTGGCGCGGTGCGCGCATTCGGCGAGATGAGCAGCCCCGCCGACCTGTGGCGCACCTCGTATGGCTGGACGATCCTCGTGAAGATCGGGCTGCTGGCGATCGCGGGCGTTCTGGCGCTCCGGTCGCGCCGCATCGTGTCGGCACTTCGCCGGGCGGGCACGCCCAACACCGCCACGCTCGCGATCGTGCGCAGAAATTCCTGGGTCGAAATCGGTGTGACCCTCATCATCATCGTGGCGTCATCACTGCTGGTGGCACAGGTGCCACCGCTCGGATGAGCCACGGCGCCCACCAGGTGCTGGTGCTTATGCGCCACGGCGTGGCTGAGGACATCGATTCGCGCGCCACCGACGACGAGCGCGAACTCACCGCTGCCGGCCGGGCTGATGCCGACCTCGCGGCCCAGGGTCTTGTGGCGCTCGGCATACGGCCGGACGTGGTGGTGTCGAGCCCGCTCATCCGCTGCCACCAGACAGCCGAGATGGTGGCCCGGGCCGCGGGGTGTGCGCTGCACGACGACGCGCGGCTGGCCCCGGGCATGACCACCGACGACCTGCTCGACCTGGTGATCGACTTTCCGGATGCCCA
>JBAXJA010000168.1:0-2964 GCA_037138115.1 Thermoleophilia bacterium
GATCGCGCGCGGGCGCTGGACGCCGCGCTTACCGCCCGGGGCGTGATCGTGCGCCCGGCCGGGGCATTTGGCGCCCCTGGGGCACTTCGCATTACGGTTGGCACACCCGACCAGACCGATCGCCTACTGGCCGCCATGGCCGAAGCACTGGCGGAGGTGGCGTGAACCCCGAGGAGGTCATCGCGGGCGTACGCGCTGGCAGGCGTCGCGCCATTGGCCGTGCCATCTCCATGGCCGAGTCACTCGGGCCGGATGGCCGTACGGTCATGGCGGCACTGCACCCCGACACCGGCCGGGCGATGCGCATCGGTATCACCGGATCGCCGGGCGCGGGCAAGAGCACGCTCGCGGCCGCGCTTGTACGCCACCTGCGCCATATCGGCATGACGGTTGCCATCGTGAGCATTGACCCCACCAGCCCGTTCACCCACGGCGCGGTGCTGGGTGACCGCATCCGTCTGGTGGATCACTTTCTGGACGACGGCGTGTTCATCAGGTCGATGGCCACGCGGGGGCATCTGGGCGGCCTGTCCGAGGCCACCGGCGATGCCGTGGAAATTCTCGACGCCGCCGGATACGACGTGGTGATCATCGAAACCGTGGGCTCAGGGCAGAACGAGATCGAAGTGCAGGCGCTGGCCGAGACCGTGGTGCTGGTGCTCATCCCCGGGAGCGGCGACGCGATTCAGGCAATCAAGGCCGGCGTCATGGAGATCCCCGACGTCATCGTCATCAACAAGGCCGACCGTGCGGGCGCCGACATCCTGGCCAGCGAGATTGAGACGGCGCTGTCGCTGGTGCCGTCAGATGACTGGCGACCGCCGGTGCTCATGACTCAGGCGATTGACGGCAATGGCGTTGCCGAAATGTGGGAGGGCATCGAATCGCACCGAGCTGCGCTGGCTGAGGGCGACGCACTGGCCGACCGCCGCCGCGACGGCATGCGCCGCCGATTGCGCGCCCTCGCGATGGAGCGCATGGCCCGCGAAATGGATGCCCGGATCGACGACGCGGCCCTCGATTCACTGGTGACGCGGGTGGTGGCCCGCGAGCTCGATCCGTCCGCCGCCGCTGACAGCATGACCGCGCACGACGGCCCCAGGGGGAACGCATGAGCAACAACGATCACAGGCCGCCCTCACGGGACGGCGGCGGCACGAATCCGAGGATGATCGCGGTGATTGTGGCCGCGGTGCTGTTTGTGTGGTTCATCATCGCCAACTCACAGGAGGTCGAGGTGACCTGGTGGGTGTTCAACACCCAGACCAGCCTCATCGTGGTCATCCTGCTGTCGGCGCTCCTTGGTGCCGGCATCACATTCTTTCTGATGCGCCGCCAGAACCGCCGCGACCAGCAGTAGCGCCGTCGGGCCCTATCGGCCCACCACGTGAACGTCGCCGGCTGACGCGCTGGCAGTGATCGACCGTGGGGCGGTGTCGTCGCGGGTGATTCCCTCGATGCTCACGCTGCCGGCCCCCGCGCTGGCGTCGACGCGATAGGCACCCTTCGGCACGTCGACATCAACATCGCCGGCCGAGGTGGTGGCCTGCACGTGGGTGGGCGCGGTGGTGGCCTCCACCCGTACGTCACCCGCCGTGCTCGAGGCCGTGATCGTGGCTGCCCGTGACCTGATCACCGCCACGCCACCAGCCGTACTACTGGCCGTCACTGCGCCGGATGTGCCGGTGACCATCACCGACCCGGCGGTGCTCCGCGCATTCACGATCGCGCCGGCGGGTGCCATCACGTCGAAATCTGCGGAGCAGCCGCTGATGACACCGAGCAGGGGACAGTCGGCGGTCATGGTCACCTTGCCGCCGGATGCCGAGGTGGTGACGTCGGGGCCCCAGAATGCATAGCCACGGGTGATGCGCGCGGTGAGCGCCGAATCGACCCCGCCATCCACGGAGATGCCACCGGTGTCCACATTGATGGCCACGTCAGTCACCGGCGCAGGTGCGCTGAACAGGTCAACGACCTCGGTGCGGGCAACGGTGCGCATGAGCAGGATCGCGACCCCGGCGGCCACCGCCATCAGCAGGATGAGTGTGAGGAAGCGCTTCACCTGAGGCGTGCCACGCGCTCGGCAACGTCGGCGGCAAGGCGCACGCCGAACCCGGTGGCGTGGTCACCGTTCATCGCGGTTCCCGCGACATCCACATGGCACCAGGGCTTGCCCTCCGTGAAGTCGCGCAGGAAGCGCGCGGCATACACGGCGCCCGCCTGGCGCTTCTTCGCCGAGTTGGACAGGTCGGCCACCGCGCTCTTCACCAGTGGGTCGTACCCGGGATGGAGCGGCATGGGCCAGCACAGGTCACCGGTGTCGTCACCGGCGTCTCTCACCAACTGCGTGAATGCGGGGTCGCTGCCAAACAGGCCGGCGTACACGTCGCCGATGGCCACGATGATGGCGCCCGTGAGGGTGGCCATGTCCATGATGCGCGTGGCACCCTTGCGCGCCGCGTACGTGAGGGCGTCGGCCAGGATGAGTCGGCCCTCGGCGTCGGTGTTGGTCACCTCGATGGTCTTGCCATTCATCGCGGTGAACACATCACCGGGCTTCATCGCGGTGCTGCTCGGCATGTTCTCGGTGGTGGGCACCACCGCAAGCACCTCGCCGGGCACCTGCATCTCGGCAATCAGGCCCATGGCGGCGATGACGGCGGCACCGCCAGCCATGTCCATCTTCATCTCCTCCATGCCTGCGGACGGCTTGATGGAGATTCCGCCGGTGTCGAAGGTGACGCCCTTGCCCACCAGACCGAGCACCTCCTTGCCCTTCTTCACGCCCTTCGACGGGCGGTAGCGCATCACGATCATGGCGGCGGGTTCGGCAGACCCCTGCGCCACGGCCAGGAGTGCACCGGCCTTCAGTCGCGTGAGCTCGCGCGGCCCCAGTACCTCGATCGACAGGTTGCGCGATCCCGCGGCCACCATCTCGGCGCGCTTGGCCAGCATGGTGGG
>JBAXJA010000169.1:0-2931 GCA_037138115.1 Thermoleophilia bacterium
TCCATGGCCTCGTTGAGCTTGATCTCCTCGGTGGCCATCGACTTGCTCTTGGCCACCACGCGTGCGCCGCGTGCCCGTGCCAGATCGGTGATGTACCTGCACGCCTCATCGGCATCTGCGGCGCGCACCACCACACCGCCGCTGGCCCGCACGTTCGACTGCAATTCGGCAAGCAGGGCCGGCATGTTGCGGATGTTCGATCGCCTGATGTCGCGGGCACGGTCGCGCATCTCGTCAAAGCCGAAGTCGCGCTTCATCACCTCTCGCCCGGCACCCCAGCTGTCGCCTGCGGTGCGCAGGTTGTCGGCAAGCGTGGGATCACGCAGGGCATCCACTGTGCGCTCGCGCAGCGTGCCCGTGACATCGGAGTAGGCCACGCCGGGATTGCGCCGGCGGCGACGGGTGCTCACGAGCCAAGCACCTCAGAAATGTGACGGGCGCGAATGGGGATGCCCGTGCGGTGCGCGCGCCCGGCGATGTGCATGAGACACCCCAGATCGCACGACACCACCTCAGGCGCGCCTGTGGCTGCGGCGGCCTGCGCCTTCTGCTCGCCCAGCCGACCCGACAGCTCGGGGAAGTTGAGTGCGAACACCCCGCCGAATCCGCAGCACTGGTCGGCGTGGGCCATCTCCCGCACCTCGCACCCCGGCACCTTCGCGAGCGCGGCACGCGGGCTCTCGTGTTCGTCGAGCACGCGGAGCATGTGGCACGAGTCGTGCACCGTGAGGGCACCGCATGCCTTGGCGCGCGGGTCGAGGTCGTGCTTGGCGAGAAATTGCGTGAACTCAATGGTGCGCAGAGCCAGATCGAGGGCGTCCTCCTCGTCGGGCTGCCCGGCAAACAGCTCGGGGTACGCATGGATGACCATTCCCGCGCACGATCCGCTCGGCACCACCACCTCATCGCTCCCGGCGAACACCTTGATGGTGTGCCGCGCCACGGCGCGCGCCTGATCGGGGTGGCCGGCCGTCCACGCGGGCTGTCCGCAGCAGGTCTGGCCGCGGGGCACCTTTACCTCAACGCCCGCGCGCTCCAGTGCCCGCCGCGTGGCCTTCCACACCTTGGGGGCGATGGCATCGGACAGGCACGTGCGCATGAGGAGAACCCGCATGGGGGGAGTGTAGGCGCGGGGTCAGTCGCGCTTTCGGCACACCACCAGCGCCTCGAGGTAGTCCCAGCGGTGGCGGCCGGGGTCGGCGGCCACACGGGCCTCGATCTCTGCCAGAAACTCACCCAGCAACTGGTCGGCGCGGTCCTCGCCCTCGCGCGTGAATGCACGGCGAAAGAGCGGGCCGCCCCATGCCAGGCAACTGCGCACGAAGTCGCGGGCGAACACTGCCGGATCGGGGTCGAAGTAGGGATTGTCGAGGTGGAACAGTTCGACCCGCTCAATCACCAGACCGTCCACATCACCACCACCGGCATCAAATGGCGCACGGATTTCCTCAACGGTTCGCATCCAGACCGGTACCACCACCGCATCTGCGGTTGCCTGGGCGATATGTCCGCTGGCCACCCACTCGGCCAGCACTGCATTCATGTCGCGCGCGATCTCCGCATACAGGCCGGTGCGATCGGGGCACGGCATCTCCGACGCCGGAAGCGCGGCGATAAACCAGCCCCCCGGCACGAGTTCCGCGGCGCGAAGGCGCACCAGCTGATCCCACTGCCGCGCGGCGGCGTCGCGCCATGCCGATCGCTCGATCTCGTTGTGGTGATCGGGATAGCCGGGGAACACCGACCGGGCTGACCCGAGGTCCTGCGGGGCTTCAACCCAGTGCATGGTGGTGCCGGTGATCGCCATATGCACCGTCCCCGCGGGCGCGCTGAGACCAGTGTGGAGCGGGATGCCTGCCATACCGATGACCGTCGTGGCCCCCGAGGTCAGGGCCTCGTCAACGGCTGCCGCGTGGTCATCGGCAGATGCCAGGTGCCCCCCGGAACCCGCGTCAACCGCCCGGGTATCCGCAGGTGTGGGCACCACGTGCGCTGCGGGGCCGATCACAGGGTCGGCGTTCAACCGCCCGTGTGCCACGTCCCAGGGGTTGGTGGGCATGTCAATGAATGAGTAGGCGAGCGGACGCCCTGCGCGCATCGCGATGAGGTCGCGCATGAGCGCGTGCGAATTACGGCCATCGGAGGCACCTTGGTCAACCACGCGCAGCACGGGTTCGTCCGCAAACCCGAGGGCGGCCTCCATCACTGTCGGGAAGGTGCGTTCAAACGAGGCCTTCTGTGACAGGGCATAGGAGCCGTAGTCATCATCCATTCCGGACAGCAGGGGGCGGCGATCAGCCATGAGCACTCCGTGGGTTGCGGACGCCGACTGTACGCGTGTCGCGGAGTGCACGGGCTCGACCCGGTGTTTCAGACCACCGTCACCACGATTCCGGCGGTCATCCTCGTGGCGGGTGTGGCCGTGCGGGGCCGTTTCGCCGAGCGCCCGGCGATACGGCCTGACCCCGGCTGACCCGGCCGCTCGGCGGGCCGGTGCCTACGAGGCGCAGTCTCCCAATCCCGCTGCCATCGCTGCTGCCCGCCGGGCCTTGATATTCGCCCGCCCGGCGGCGCTGTCGGTGGTATCGGCCACTGCCTGATTGAGATCGGTGCCCGATGCCACTTCCCGGTAGAGCTTCTGGCTGGTGGCAACGCTGGTGGCGCCTTCGTTCAGATACGTCGCGACGTCCTTCGAGATGCCGGCGGGCGGAGTGAGGCGCTCGATGTCTGCGTACTGCTTCTTCGCAAGTGCCAGAGCCTTGCCGAAGCGGTCCTTGAAATCGGTCACGGACGTGAACGACTGCATGTCACCCAGTGCCTGGAAGTCGGCGTAGGCCGCGGCGCAGACACCGTTGGCCTGAGTGACGAAATCGGATGCGGCCGCGCCCGACGACGTTCCGGACGAGTCGCCCGAACCCCCGCACCCGGCCA
>JBAXJA010000170.1:0-2844 GCA_037138115.1 Thermoleophilia bacterium
GGTTCTGCAGTAGTGGCGCACAGAACCAGGACAGTCGCTCCCGCATTCGCCGGGATCTGACCGGCGATGGCGGGGGTCCACGGGCCACCGCCATCGCCGCGGGTGCTGGGGCTGCTCCTGGCGCTCATGCGCAGCCTCACCGCCCCCTCTTCTTCACGCTGCGCGCCGACGCGGTCATCGGCCGCGACGTCTTCCGCGGCATCTCCACCATCCTGCTGGTGTACCTGCTGGGCTTCGGTGACCCCGCGCGAACGAACTGTTCAGCAAGCCGCGGGAGCAGGCCACACGTACCTTCCTGCAGCGGGTGAGCGAGGCCGGCCGCCTCTCGCCGTCGCGTTGCGCCGACCGGCTATCCTGCCGGTCGCACGCGGGTGTAGCTCAACGGTAGAGCAGGAGCCTTCCAAGCTTCTGATGACGGTTCGATTCCGTTCACCCGCTCTCGCCTGGTGTCAGCGCGCTCCTGCCAGCAGGGCTTCGGCCGCTGCAAGCCCCTGCTGCCCGTAGGCCCGGTTGATCTCGGTGAACACCGCCATTGCCCCGCGCGCATCCCCCGCCGACATCGGAGCCCCTTCCGGGCACGCCTGCACACATGCGTCGCAGTCAATGCACTCGCTTGGGTCGATGTAGAGCATCGTTGCCTCCTCGAACCCCGACTCGCCTGGTGCGGGGTGGATGCAGTCGACCGGGCACACGTCGGTGCACGTGCCGTGCTTGCTGCCGATGCATGACTCAGTAATGACATACGCCATGTGAGCGCTCCTACCTAGTGGATTCACGACCCCACTGACCACCGGTTCAGCGCGCGTGGTGCGCACTCCCGGCAGGGCCGTTGGGATACGTACCCTGCCCCGAGCCGGAGGGGCGAGCGGCCACGTTTCCCTCGGAAATGGTCCGGGCATTGGCAAAGAATTGTCCATGCCGCGGAGCCGGGGGAGGCACCCCAGGCGCAGCGGACTACTGGTCTGAACGCAACCTGTGGCCCGCGTCTGGTCCTGCTCAGCGCAGGATGATCTCGCCGTCAGCAGTGGCGATACCGCAGGCGTGAATGCCCGGGCCCGTCACCGGCTCGTAACGCACCGGCAGTCCGTGGTCGGGCCCCAGCCAGCCGTCGAGCACCGGTGCGAAGTCGCCCACCTCGACGAACGTATAACCGGTGGGCGCACACGTGTGGCCGGCGGCCTCGTACCGGGCGGCGTTCACCCGCGCACGTACGGCCGGGTCACCGTTGAGCGTAAGAAAGAATGGCAGCGGGTACTGCGGCATACCGGTGCTGCGAAACACCAGCTCGTCGGCATCGTTCGTACGTGCCTGCCCGGCACGGATTGGAAGGCCGCGCCGCGCTGCGGTGTCGTCGACATCCTTCACGCCGAGACACCACCACAGCACCTGGTCCCTGCCCTGAAGGGTGGCCTCCAGCCACGCGCCGTCATCCTTCGCGGTGTCGCCGATTCCGAGGATCTCGAGAAAGCACTGGGGACCGAGCGGCACGATGCGATTGGTGGTGCCGCCCAGATGCTCCGAGCCGGCCACCGAACCAAGTCCGAATTCATCCCGCAGGCGGTCGCACGCGGCATCAACGTCCACCACGCCATAGATGACGTGGTCAATCCAGAAGCCCTCTTCGTTCATTGCCATGCCCGCGTTCCTTTCATAACGACACGTCCGCCGGCGCGGTTAGACGAGCGTCAGCACAATGGCGGCGGCGATCGCCCCCACCACGCTGATGATGGGGATGGCGATGGCGGCCACGATGCCGGTGAGTGACCATCCGGTGCGGGTGCTCATGCCCTGAGCCTATCGCCCGCTGGGCACAGGGTCTCCGCCTCATGCCCTGATTGCCGGATGCCATCGATCGAAGATGATCAAGGGGCTGATTCTCGGGCCGACGGCCGGGATTCCGCTCGGCGCAGCGACTTGCGGCCGAGGGGAGGGACGCACCCAAGCGCATTTGACCTCTTGTCTGAACACAACCTGACCCGCTGCGCGGACCAGAAAGAAATCGCGTGACATGCCCATAACCTCACGCCATGGATTACAACGCCCTTCATGCGGTCAATGACCACGTCGCTGGCCACACATGGCTCGCCCACGCGCTGGCCATCTTTGCCGGTATCAGCCCGATCGTCGTGCTGGCCGCCCTCGCGGTGGCGTGGTCCTCGATCCGACCGGGCTCGGCGTCACGCCTGCGGGAGGGCGTGGTGGGGGCGCTGTTCGCCGCCGCACTCGCGATGGGCATCAATCAGGTGATCAGCCACATCTGGGCCCGGCCGAGGCCAAGCGTGTCCCATGGTGCCGACGTGCACCTGTGGTTCACCAGTGCGACAACCGACCCATCATTCCCCAGCGATCACGCGTCGGCCGCATTCGCGGTGGGCTTCGCCCTGCTCTTCGTGAGCCGCCGATGGGGTATTGGCATGGTGCTGTTGGCTACTGCCATCGCCGTCTCGCGCGTGGCCATCGGTCTGCACTACCCCGGCGACGTGCTCGCCGGCGTGGGCGTGGGCCTTCTTGCCGCATTCACCGTCATGTACGTGGCACGACGTCCGCTCGAAGCAGTGGCGGCATTCGTGGGGTGCATCTCCGACCGCGTCGTCGCGCCGGTATGGAACGCCGCAGGCAGGCGCATGAACCGTCTCAGCCCAAGCTAGCCCGGACTCCACCCTGCACCGCGCCGGCAGGTGCGACACTCGAGGCCGATGAGCGAGAGCACCCTCACGCGCCGCGAGCGTGGACTCAGACGCTGGCTCATGACCGCCGCGATCGCGATCGGCCTGCTGGTCATTCTGGTGATCGCGATCGTCTTCTATTGGCTCCGGTTCGTGCTGCCCACCGAGCCCGATCCAT
>JBAXJA010000171.1:0-2814 GCA_037138115.1 Thermoleophilia bacterium
GCCCGGGTCACCTCGGGCGCGTCCGGTTCCACTGACGAGCTGAAGCGCATCGCGGCCCGGCCCTGGCGGTCCACGAGGTACTTGTTGAAGTTCCAGTCGGGCTGGTGGCTCCAGGACGGTATGGCGAGGCCACGCATGAGCGGGATGGCCTTGGGCCCGGTCACCTTCGAGACGCGCAGCATTGGGAACGTGACCCCGAAGTTGAGCTTGCAGAACGTCGCCACCTGACCGTCGCTTGGCAGCTCCTGCTTGAAGTCGCGCGATGGCACCCCGAGCACGGTCAGGCCATCGGCCCGGCGGGCCTTCCACAGGGCCTCAAGGCCTTTGTACTGGGGGGTGAACCCACAGTGGCTCGCGGTGTTGACCACCATCACCACCCGGCCTCGCAGCAATGCGAGGTTGATGCGCTTGCCGCCGAGGCGGTCGTACGATCCGGTGAGGAGTGGAGCGCCGCGGTCGGCGGCGGGTATCACCGCTCCGGCATCTGCCGAGGCGGCCACGGCTGGCACCGCAAATACGAGCGCCGATGCGACGGCGATGGCTGCCACGAGGGAACGCATGGCGAAAGGGTATGCCCTGCGTCGTCTGTCGTGCAGGGGGATCGGTTGGGCTACGCGCTGGCGGCGGCCCGTGCGAGGCGGTCGCGTACGGCCACGCCGATGCCATGAGCGGGGGGTGGAACGGCCACGATCACCTGGCATCCAGCTGCATCTGCCCGGCGGAATGCGGTGTAGAGCAGGGCTGCATAGGCATCTGGTGCACCCGCCGGCCCGAGCACCAGCACGGAGTCGGGGAGAGGGGAGATGAAGTCGGGTGCGAGCAGCGCCACGGACGTGCCCGCAGCCGTGAGATCGGCAGCCCTTGCGGCGGCGGCATCGGCGGTGACCACCTCAACGCGTGCACCAGGTGCGTAGTGGGCCTCGAGCATGCCCGGGGCACGGGCGGGCCCGCTTGAGGTGGCGCTCACGGGGGCGTTCATGACCCGCGCGATGTCGTCGGCCGAGATTCCCCCCGGGCGAAGCACCTGTGGGGGGTCACTTGCAAGATCGAGCACCGTGCTCTCCACGCCGATGGCGCATGGGCCGCCGTCGAGAACCAGATCAACCGCATCGCCGAGCTCGTCGCGCACGTCGTCGGCCCGGGTTGGGCTCGGGCGCCCGAAGCGATTGGCCGATGGCGCGGCCACTGGACCGCCGAACGCACGCAGCAACGCAAGTGCCAGCGGGTGATCGGGCACTCGCACGGCCACTGTGTCGCGGCCCCCGGTGACCACGTCGGGCACGGCTGCAGATCTCGGCATCACAAGGGTGAGCGGCCCGGGCCAGAAGGCATCGGCCAGCGCCCGGGCGGCAGGGGTCACCTCGGCCACCAAGGGCGCGAGGTCGTCGACCGATGCGATGTGGCAAATGAGTGGATGGTCCGTGGGGCGGCCCTTCGCCGAGAAGATGCGGGCGACGGCATCTGGGTTCCGCGCATCGGCGCCCAGGCCATAGACGGTCTCGGTGGGGAAGGCCACCAGCCCACCGGCAGCGAGGATTCGGGCCCCCGCTGAGATGCTGTCGGTCACGACGCCGGGCCCGCCGGAGACGTGCTGATGGTGCGCACCGGCGTGGTGGGGGTGCCCGGCCGGACCTTTGCGGCGGGCAGCATCGGGGTACCTGTCTGTGTGTCGAAATTCGCCGTGCCAGCGCCATATGCGGTTGCAGCGGCCTTCCCGCCGGTGATCGCGCCGCCCCCAATGGGCATGCGCACACCCTGCATGGTCACCTGCTGGATGGTCACGGCAAACGGGCCGGGCATGGGGCGTGCTCTCTGTCGCGAACGGCCACGTGACCCTAGCGCCACACGCCTCGGTGGCGTCGTCAGAGTGCCGGATGAGATGGCGACCGTGTTGCACCATAATAATGGTTCCCGTGCATTGCGGCGCGCGAGGCAATACGTCGCTACCTTTGTCGGCGATGGGTCAAGCACCCGCTTGGGAAATCACACTTTTGAGGCGCCCCCCCGGCGCTCACCGCCCTCGGGTGGCGGGCCGGGTCGTGTTCGAGGCGCCCGACCTGAAGCGCGCCCGCACGGCAGCGCGGAAGGCACTCGAAGAGCGTTCGGCTGGCGACGACAAGTGGTCGCTGGGCGTGCTGAAGCCGCTCACGCCAAAGGCGCCCGGCACACACCGCTACAGCGTCATCTACGCCGAGTGGGTTGACTCCGACGTGCAGTTTGACCGCCGCGACGTGCACGTGATCGAGGTATGGGCAGCCGATGCACAGGATGCCCGTCGCCTGTCGTCGGTGGAGATTCAGGATGTTGAGGGCTACCGGCCTGTCTGGCGTGTGCGCAGCGTCGTTCGAGTCGCCCGAAAGGCCTGATCCGTATGACCGCCGCCCGTCTTCCGCTGATCATCGGCGATGCGCGGGTGGATACGCCGGAGTGGCTTCCGGTTGATGATCGCGCCACCGGCGATGTGATGGCCGAGGTGGCCGCGGGTCGCCCGGAGGACGTTGACCGTGCGGTGGCCGCAGCCCGTGCGGCGCTGCCGGCCTGGGATGCGCTGGGCCCGTTGGGCCGCGCGGCGGTGATGACCCGATACGCCAACGTGCTCGACGCGCATCAGGGCGAGATCGCCGAGCTCATTCACCATGAAGAGGGCAAGCCGATCGGCGAGGCGCAGGCCGAGGTGGCCCGTGCATGCGAGGTGGTGCACCACTTCGCTGGTGAGGCCGAGCGCCTGTGGACCCGCCAGTTGCCCGGCGCCAATCTGAGCACCGGCTCCATCGTGCGTCCGGCACCCATCGGCGTGGTGGCCGCAATCACCCC
>JBAXJA010000172.1:0-2778 GCA_037138115.1 Thermoleophilia bacterium
TCACCTACGACGTCGCCGCGTTCGAGACGGTCATCCCGGTCAATGGCTGGGGCGATCAGGTGGTGGGCGGCATGATCTATGCCCTGCAGTCGCAGAAGGCCGCAATCGTTGCCAACCCCAACCTCACACAGCCCATTGTGATCAGGGCCAATGTTGGTGACTGCATAAGGGTGACCCTGCGCAACGACATCCCCGCGCGCCGTCCGTACGCACCGCGACGGTGGCGTCTCTGCCCGGCACCATTCAACGTGGAACGAGGACGCCCATCGCCCTGACGGTGAGCGGACGGGCGCCCACGTCGGTCGAGGTGCTCATGGTATCGAGCGGGCGCACAGGAGTGCATCAGGTGCGCGCACGCGCCACGCCCCGTCACGGCATCTGGACGGCGCGCGTCCGCCCGAGTGCCGCCGGGACGTACACCGTGTTTGCAGTTGTCGATGGCTCCCCCGTGGAGTGGCGCGGGCGTGCCGCACCCACGCTGGCCGTCAGCCCGTAACGGCGCACGCCCCGGCACGGAGCCGTGCGCAGTCCAGATGGGGCGCGGCTAGTTCTTGGTGCCCGTCACGTTGAGAGCGGCTCCGTCGGCGCCGGTCTCGGCGTACTGACCGGAGAACGTGCCGCCTGAGAGCGTGCCCGTGATCTCGGCGTAGGTGTCGGTGATGAGAACGTCACCATTCGGGGAGATCACACCGTTGATGGGCAGTCTCCCTGACTCGCCGGTCGCTGACTTCCACACCTCATAGCCGCCGAAACCTGGCCCGTCGACCGTGTTGACATTGATCGTGCCTGTTTGGCTCACGGGTCGTCCACCCTCAAACCCCCGTGCGGAAAAGGTCCAGGTGCCCTTCATTTCGGCGGCGGTCGGTACATCCGCGGACGACGACGATCCGCAGCCCGCGGCAACCGCAATGGCCCCGGCGGCGGCAACAATGGAGAGTGTCGTGGCAATGCGGCGGTTCATCGGGGCTCCATACGGGATCGGGGTGTGTCGTGACCTTCATTATGAAGGGCGTCGTCTCCGTCGGCCGCGCACCAGAACCTCATCGACCTCCGCCCAGCCAGGGCGGGGTCGATCTCCACCTCCGGGCATATTGCGGCGCTCCATCGGATCAATCGTCACTCGATTCGTGTTGCCGTCCACCCCCCGCATGCGCGCACCAGTCACCATTCTTGAGTTGCGATAGGGTCCGAGCAGTGAACAGCCACCACCCTCGCAGCCTTTGCCGCGGGGACGAGACCCCCGGTCGGCCCTCTGCTTGGCATCGCATAAAGAAGCGCTCCTTCCGAGACATTGGGGGCGCGCTGGCGCCCCTGACACTCGCCACTGCGCTCCTCGCCCCAACAGCCGGACTGGGGGCAGGTACTACGCCAGTCACCGCGGCCTCGATACCGAGCCCCGCGACCGGACTGCTTCCCAGTGGTCGTCAGCTTCACCCCGAGGGGAAGCAGGTGATGCTCGGCAACCTGCCCATGGGTGGCGCACTCACTGCTGACGGGCGCTACTTGTGGGCCGTCGATGCTGGCCTCAACACCAACGACGTACGGATCGTGGATACGCAGCGCGGCCGGGTGTGCCAGACCCTGTGGCTGCCGGGTGCCACGGGCGGGATCGCCCTCGACCCGACGCACAGGCTCGCGTATGTATCCGGCTTGGCGAACTCGCTGTGGCATCCCACAACCGACGGTGCCCCCGGCGCGGCCGGGAACGACATCCTGGTCTTCCGTTGGACGCCCACCTGCGGCAAGGCTCACCAGGTCGGTGTCATAAACGTGCCCCCGCCAAGTTGGGCCCCCACGCTTCAGTCGGCCCCGCCGCCGGCTCCCGGAACGCAGAGCTCCTGGCCGCAGCGCCTGGCCGTGTCACCCGATGGCAGTCAGTTGCTGGTGGCGCTGAACCTCGCCGACGCCGCCGCGGTGATCAACGTGAATGACCCCGAGCACCCCGCCTACGTACACACGAGCGGGGGGGCATACAGGGACTACCCGTTTGGCGCCGCCATCATGCCGGATGGCCACACGGGGCTGATCTCCAACGAAGCCACCGGGACCCTTGCCGTGGTGAACATGAAGACCGCCACGAGAATGCACACGATCCGCGTGGGCCCGATGCTGTCGCATCCTCAGGACATCGCCATCGATGCGGCTGGAGCGCGGGCCTATGTCGCCCTGTCCAACCGTGATCAGGTCGCAGTGGTCAACCTCCGCACCAGAACCCGCGAGCGGCTGCTTTCGGTCAAGCGGAGCGCGGGCCTTGGCACTATGCCCACGGGCGTCGCGCTCTCGCCAGGGGGCGACCGCCTGCTCGTGACGGAATCGGGTGCGGATGACGTCGCCGTGTTCCGCATTCCGGGTGCCGCGACACCCGCGGGAAGCGAATGGACAATGGTGGGTCGTATCCCAACGGCATCCCAGCCGGAGGCGGTGCTGGCATCGCCCGCCCGCCGTGGTCGCCCCTCACGGCTCGTGTGGATCGCGGCCCGGGGAATGGACGTGGGGGCCAACCCCGCTGGCCCCAATCCGACTCTGGCGGACGACCCGATCTTCTTCGCTTTTCATCCGCAGACGCCACCCGACTACAACATCTTTGACTCAGGAGTGACGTACGGCGCGGCAATGCTCCGCGGTCGCGCCGGTGTGATGCCGTTCCCATCCGATTCGCAGATCCGTGCGATGACCCCAGCGGCGCTGGCGCAGGTGCAGCCAGTCGGTGCGCCGAGTGCACCGTCCGTTACGCCGGTGCGTGCCAACGGACCGATCAAGCATGTCTTCTTCATCGTC
>JBAXJA010000173.1:0-2755 GCA_037138115.1 Thermoleophilia bacterium
TGGGGGTCAGTCGCCGTCACAGATGTGCATCGCCGGGGTCAGACCCCGGGTGGGGTCTGACCCCGTTGTGGGTGTGTCAGGATTTGCTTTGTGAGTGGGTTGACTTTGCAACTTGCTGCGCTTCTTGCCGGTGCTGCGCATGCCGTGGTTCTCACCGGGGCCGGTATCTCGACCGAGAGCGGCATTCCCGACTTCCGGTCCGCTGGGGGACTTTGGGAGACCTACGACCCCATGAAGGTCGCTTCGATGGGCACCTTCACCACCGACCCCGCCCTGTTCTGGCGCTTTCATCGGCCGCGTATCGACATGCTCGGGTCGGTCGATCCGAATCCCGCGCATCTGGCGGTGGCCGAGTTGCAGCGACGGGGCATCGTGAAGACCCTCATCACCCAGAACATCGACCGGCTGCACTCACGCGCCGGGAGCGAGGATGTGGTGGAGGTGCACGGGTCGCTCGACAAGGGCTCATGCCTTCGGTGCTCGCAGACGGTGAGCATGGACGAGTTGTGTGCGCGGGCCGATGCCGCGGACGACGGCGTGCCCAGATGCAACTGCGGCTACCAGTTGAAGAGCGGCGTGGTGCTGTTTGGCGAGGCCATGCCCATTGAGGCCATCGAGGCCGCGTACGACGCCTGCGAGCGCGCTGATGTGCTGTTGGTGATCGGCACGAGCCTGCTGGTGACCCCGGTGAGCAACCTGCCGAGTGTGGTGCTCGCCCGCGGTGGGAGCCTCGCGATCCTCACGGAGGGCGAGACCCCCTACGACGAGCGGTGCACAGTGCGCCTTACCGGGAAGGCGGGCCCGACCATGCAGGCCGTGCTCGCCGCCATCCCGGCATCCGGCGACTACACCTTGATGTAGGCGTGCACCAGGTCCATCTCAACGCGGACCGGTGCGCCGTCGATCAGGTCGGCCACCTCATCCATGAACGCGGCCATCGATGCGCGGCTGTTGGCAGCGCCGCCGGCCTCGTGGGTGTCGTACAGGCCGATGCCGCGGATGGTGCCGCTGGCGGGGTCGCCCGTGATGAGCGCGAGCTCCTCGTTGGGATCGGTCTCCACGAAGGCGTCGGCGAAGGCGATGTACTTCTGCATCACCTCGTCGTAGTGACCGGGCTTGGCCTTCATGGTGAACTCAACGACTGCGGGCATGTGACCCTCCATTGGGGATTCGATGCGCGCATGTTGCCAAGGGCGCGACCCGCTGGCCCACAGATGTCGCGCGACACCGAATAGCATCCAGCCCGACCCCCGCTGTGGAGGGATCCGCTCACTCTCGATGGAGTTCGCCATGCATGCCAGCCCTCGCAAATTTGTCGCCCCCCTCGCCCTCGTGGCAATGATCGGTGCAAGCATCGCCACGGGCACCGCCACGGGCACCGCGACGACCAATGGTTACGGTGCCACGGCGGCGCCGCTCTCAAATGCCTCACTCGCATGTGCCTGGCCGATTGAGAGCACTCCTGCCAAGGCCAATGTGATGTACCCCGACAGCAACGCCACCTACTGGACCTCCCCCTACGTGGCGGCACCCGGCATGACGATCACGATCACCGGCAACTACCCCACCGCGCGCTTCTTCTCGATCGACACCTACGCGAGCAACGCGCAGAGCTTCAGCCTGAACGGCGTGGGCAGCGCGCTGTCGGACTTCCAGATCAACCCCGACGCCGGATCCGCGAACGGATGGCAGACACCCGGCGCTGCCAACGGCGGTGCGTACACGGTCACCCTCACCAACGACGTCGCGGTTGGAATGCCCAACGTCATCCCGCTCGCACCCGCCACCCCCACCACGCCCCTGCTCAAGGCAATGCCGGCCACTTCCGGGTTCGTAATGGTTCGCGTGTACCTGCCTCAGGGTGGAAACGCCGATAACCCCGCGGTCGTCCCACTGCCCACCATGACCATCAACACCCCGGGGGCTGCCCCGCGCGTGCTTACGCCGTGCGCCAACTCCCAGAAGGCGCCCTCAAAGGCATCGAAGGTGGTGAAGAAGGCAGTCGGCGTGATCGCCAACGCGATCCTCGGGGCAACCGGCAAGTTCGTCGGCCCACCGCCCTGCACCACTAACTGCACCCCGCAGTTGGCGTTCTTGCGGGCGGGCGGCAGCACCACGCCATTCCCCAACGCGGCCAGCGGCTACGCAGCTGCGATCTACACGCCGGCAAAGGGCTATCTCACGATCGTGAAGGCGGTCATGCCGCTCAGCGCGACCGCCACGGGCGGCGCCCCCGCCGTGTGGCCCACCGCCACCAATGAGGCGCTGTGGCCCAGCCCAAACCTTGACCTTCGCTACTGGTCTGTGTGCAACTACGTCTACAAGGTGCCGTACCCCGTGGTGAAGGTGGGTAACAAGATGGGCTGTATTGCCGATCAGGCCGTCACCCTCACCGGGAGTGCCGGCAACGTGGCAAATGTGGTGCTGTCGTCTCCAACCGACCGGCCGGCTGCGACGCGTCAGACGGGATCACCCGTGGCCTGGCTTCCGACCTCGGTGAGCAACACGACCTCCCAGGAGATCGTCGCCATCCGCAACATGCTGCCCAACAGCGAGCCGGCACCCGGCTTCGCCAACTCGGTGACCAATGTGACCACCTACAACGATCCCGCTGCCGCGCAGGCCGTCATGCAGCAGTACTACCCATCGGCCGTGCAGTGCACCACCGCCACGTTCCGACGGGGCGCGGCCCGCGGCGGCGCGCTGGGCGGCGCCAACGCCTGCTTCAACAACCCGGTGACGCCCCGCACCTGAC
>JBAXJA010000174.1:0-2750 GCA_037138115.1 Thermoleophilia bacterium
CGCCGATGTCATTGCACTGGGGTTGGCCCGCGGATTCGGTGGTGGGGGAATTGACCCGGTCGCCCGGGCACTGTCGGCTGCCAATCGTGCGGGTGCCGTGGTTGTTGCGCCTGCGGGCAACGACGGACCCACCGGCCTCGTTCCGGGTTCGGTGGGCGATCCCGCCTCCGCCCCGGGCGTCCTTACCGTTGGAGGCGTCGCCGGCGCAGGAGGGCCACGTACCGCCGATCTCACTGCATCGGTAGGCCCCGCGGGAGCGATGCTCGGAACGCTGCCGCTGATGGGAGCCGACCCAGGATCGGCTGTGCTGGCAGGTGCCACTCTGGTGCCCGCCAGCGGCGAGTCCGGCGTGGGGACTGGGCTCGACACACGCGACTTCGCAGGCCCCGATGGCCGCAGTACCATCGCCGGCGCCGTCGCCATGGTCACGCGAAGCGGTGCCCCCATTCAGGAGGTTGCACGCCGCGCCGCCGCCGCGGGTGCCATCGCACTGGTGGTGTGGGATGAGTCCGGTACTGGCGCGTTCCCGGGGGTCAGTGGCGGGTCGGCCGCCCCGATTCCCATCGTTGGTCTCGGCCCGCAGCAGGGATCGGCGCTTATTGGTCTGCTCCGGCAGAACCCCTCGATGACGGCGTCCATTTCGCCCAATGCGGTGGTCGATGAAGCCCCGGCTGTCGCATCGTTCTCGTCACGCGGGCCGTCGGCATCCGGCCGGTTGGAGCCTGATCTGGTCGCTCCTGCGGTGGGTGTGGAGGCGGCCTTCCCCGGCATCGATTCCGGAGGCACTCCGCTTCAGGCGCCGCTCAGCGGTACGTCGGCTGCAGCCGCAACGGTTGTCGGCGAGGCCCTGCGGCTGCGCATTGATCATCCTGGATGGGCGCCGGCGGACGTACGCAGCGCGCTGGTGCAGTCAACCGGGCAGGTGCCGGGCGCGGGCGCGGTCGATCAAGGTGCAGGGCAGGCACCCGACGCGGCGTCGCTGCCGTCCCGGGCGCTTCCGGGTGTGTCTATCGACCCACCCATCATCAGCGGCCCGCGCTCGCGCAGCGACGACACCCAGATGGGCTTCACCGTGCACGACCTCACGGGTACCGGAGGCACCTACCGCGTTCTTCAGCAGGGTGATGACGGCGCATACGCGCCGATCGGCGGGGCATTCGATCTGGCACCCGGCGGGCGCCACCGTGGC
This sequence comes from Thermoleophilia bacterium, assembly GCA_037138115.1. Classification (GTDB taxonomy): domain Bacteria; phylum Actinomycetota; class Thermoleophilia; order Miltoncostaeales; family Miltoncostaeaceae; genus SYFI01. Next base: position 1,190 of record JBAXJA010000174.1, read on the forward strand.
ACCGTCACGATTCCGCGGGGCCCTGAGAGCGGAGACGGGGTCTTCCGGGCACGGATTCTCGTGGTGCCGGACGGGGGCCAGGTGGCCGCCGGCTCGGCAATGGTCTGGTCGGCACCGGTGGCGCCATCGCCCAAGGCCGCACTTGGCGTGCCAACGATCGATGCGGGTGGCGCGGGTATCGGCCAGGTGACAGTGCGCGTTGGTATGCGCGATGTGCGCGCTGATGGCCTTGCGGCGGTCACCCTGCACGACGTCAGCCTGTCGCTGCGGCCAGTGGGCGGCGGCGTGGCCATCCGCATGACCGGTGCCGAGCCCACGGGCGACTGGCCGGCCTCCACCTACCGCCTGGCCCTCTCACAGCGCGATGCCCGCGGCACTGAAGTGCCCCCTGGGCGCTATCGCCTTGTGGTCACCGCGGGCGGTTCGGGCGGGGCGGACCTTCGCACCGTATCGGCGCCATTCCGGGTTCGCTAGCGACACCGCGTATTGCGTGCGCTTGCGACGGCAAGTGCTGACGGGCTAGTTTGTAACGTCCTGATACAAGCGGTGAACGGATTCACGTGGCAGAACAACTCACACTCGGGGTCGCAGCGCGGCTCTCCAGGTACCTGCAGGTGCTCACCCAGGCCAAGCGGATGGGGAAGACCTCCATCTCCAGTCAGGCCATCTCCGAGTACACCAACGTGAACCCCACGCAGATCCGCCGCGACCTCTCCGGCTTCGGCAAGTTTGGCAAGCGGGGCGTGGGCTACGACATCGACACGCTCATCGCGCAGATCCGCAAGATCCTGCGCACATCGGGTCAGCACAACATCGCGCTGTTCGGATCTGGAAACCTCGGCCAGGCGATTGCCGGGTCGGGTGCATTTGCCGACCACGGATTTCGGGTATCGGCCATGTTCGACGTCGACCCCGACAAGGTTGGCCTGCGCATCGGCGACCTCACGGTGCGCAATTACAGCGAGCTGCCCCTCGTCATTGAGAACGAGGGAATTGAGGTGGGGGTACTGGCCATCCCGGCCGCGGCCGCGCAGCAGGTGGCGGACGACCTGGTGTCATCGGGCGTGAAGATCATCTTCAACTACTCCGATGCACTTCTGTCGGTGCCGAGCGACGTGACGGTGCACACCTCAAGCCCCGCCGTCGAACTGCTGTACGCGCTGTACTTCTACCTGAGCTGAGGCAGGCGGCTCAGGCCTCTGGTGGTACGGCCACCGGAGTGCCGTCGTCTCCCACATGCACCATGGTGAAGCGGCCGGTGGTGCACAGCTCGCGTGACCCATCTGCTGGGTTCTCGCGGTACACCTCAACTGCCACCACCATGCTGGTGCGCCCCACCGACTCCACGCGCGCGATCAGCTCAACGAAGTCGCCCGAGAAGATTGCCGTGCGGAACTCGATCTCATCAACCTTGCGGGTGACGCAGGTGCCACGCGCCCGCCGCGTGGCCGCCTGATAGGCCGCACGGTCCATCCACGCCATGAGGGTGCCCCCGAAGAGGGATCCCATGTGGTTGGTATCGCCGGGAAAGACAATCTGGAGGGAGCGGGCTTCAGACATG
>JBAXJA010000175.1:0-2740 GCA_037138115.1 Thermoleophilia bacterium
CCGTGACCATCGGTGACCGGCAGCAGGCCAGCGGTCTCCTCGGCATCGAGCACGATTACGGCGTCTGGCGCAGCGACCCGGGCCGCGGCCACGAGCGCGGTGGCGTCCCGTACACAACCCACCTCGGCCTGCCCATGAGTGACCACCACCAGGTCGGCACCGCTTGCCGCGTCAGCGATCGCCCGGGGCAGCACATCGCCGACCGCATCGACGTCGGCCAGCCGGAGCGCACCGACGTGGCGTGTGAGCGACCGCGCAGCGGCAAGTGTGGAGGCGTGGGCAAGGCGATCCGCGGCAATCACCGGGGCGGCGGTGCTACGGGCTGCGAGCGTGCCCTTCATTGCCAGATTGCGGGCCTCGGTCGCACCCGAGGTGAGAATGACCGACTCCGCCGGCCATCCGACCAGCGCCGCGACGGCCGCATGGGCATCGTCCACGACCTGCGCGGGCCCGCGGGCGTGGTCGTGCAGGGCCATCGGGCTGCCGGGCTCGTCGATCCACCGGGCCATGGCCTCGCGCACACCAGCCGACAGGGGCCATCCGGACGCATGGTCGAGGTAGGTGCTCACCGGCCTTCTGTCAGGCGCGACCCGAGTTCCACAGGGAGGCCGGCGGCCTGAATGGCGTTCTGCGCCCCGGGGACGTCGTAGGGCGTTCGGCGGAATGTGAGCGTGCAGGCATCGGGGTCGAACACCGCCCACGATGCACGCGGGTCGAGATCGCGCGGCTGCCCGACCGATCCGGGATTGATGAGCCAGCGCCCGCGCTCGATCGAGATGGTCTCCTCGCCGCGCACGAGGCCGCCATCCAGCCGTCCGTTATCGCCCAGGCACCATGCGCCAGCCAGATGCGTGTGGCCCACCATCATCACGCGCGCGGGGTGGGCATCCATGGCCGCCCGTACGCCGTCGCCGTCGAGCACGTACTCCCACACCGGGTCGCGCGGCGATGCATGGAAGAGCGCCACGTCCCCGTCGGTGTCGAGCGGCTCAAGGCCCGCGAGGCGATCGAGCGCATTGCGGTCGAGCTGGGTGCGGGTCCATTCGATGGCGGTACGTGCCCACGGTGAGAACACATTTACCGGGACCCGTCCGGCCGCCGCCAGATCGTGGTTGCCCGCGATACACCGCTCTGAAACGTGCACGCACGCACGCAGGCACTCGTTGGGGTGCGCCCCGTAGCCGACCATGTCACCGAGGCACCAGGTGCGGGTGACGCCGGCCTGGCGCTGCGCACGGCGCACGGCTTCGAGCGCGTGCCGGTTACCGTGCACGTCGCTGATGATGGCAATGCGGCCACCAATGTCGGGAGTCGCCGAGTCGGTCACGCGGCACCTACGATATCCCTGTGAGCCGCCTCATCCAGTTCGTCGTCGTCGGGCGACTCCGCGCCCCCCTCGATGCCGCTGGTCAGGAGTTTGAGCAGCGCATCGCCCGAATGGCCGATCTCAAGGTAGATGAGGTGTCCGCCGAGGCCGTGCAGCACGGCGATTCGCAGGTGTTCCGAAAGGAAGGGGAGCGCATGCGAGCCCGGATTCGACAGGGGTCGTACGTGGTTGCTCTCGACGTTCGTGGCAAGGCTCCGGCCAGCAGTGAGGCGTTGGCGGCATGGATGGGGCGCCGGCTCGAGGATGTGAAGCCCACCACGTTTCTTATCGGGGGCGCCATCGGGCTCGATCCGACGCTGTGCGCCGAGGCCGACGAGCGCATGTCACTGGGGCCGCTGACGCTTCCCCACCAGCTGGCACGCGTCGTGCTGGGCGAGCAGGTGTACCGCTCACTCGCCGATCTCGCGGGGCATCCATACCCGCGCGCGGGCGGGGGCCGCTAGCATCGCGCGCCGTGCCTACCGATAGCCCAATCACACCGCTCTCACAGGCGCTGGCCCGCGAGGCATCGGTGGTGGCCGGTGGCGCGCCCGCCAGCGCCACCCTTGATCCTCCCCGCGACGCCGGCTTCGGGGATCTTGCGACCAACGTGGCAATGACCCTCGCGAAGGCCACCCGGCGCAGCCCACGCGATATCGCCGACGAGCTTGTGGGGCGCATTACGGCCGATCCCGAACTGGGGGCCCTCGTGGAATCGGCCGAGGTCGCCGGGCCGGGATTCATCAACCTCACCCTGAGCCCGAGGTGGTTCGCCGGCGCCGCGCGCGCGATCGTCGCGGCGGGGGATGCCTACGGCCGGGGCCAGGCAAGTCCGGCCGAGCGCATCCTCATCGAGTTCGTGTCGGCCAACCCCACCGGGCCGCCCCACGTGGGCCATGCCCGTCAGGCCGCGTACGGCGACGGTGTTGCGCGCATTCTCGAATATGCCGGCCACGATGTGACCCGCGAGTTCTACGTGAATGACTACGGCCGCCAGATGGAACTCTTCGGCGCGTCTGTGGCGGCCCGCTACGGCGCGCTGTTCGGCCTCGATACCGCCGTGCCCGAGGATGGCTATCAGGGCGACTACATCGGGGTGCTGGCTCAGGAACTGCAGGGAGAGGTGGGGGATGCCTATGCCGGTCGGGTGGATCCGCCCGACGCCGAGGCCCTGGCCTTCTTCTCGGACCGCGGCCACGAGCTGATGCTTGCCGCCATGCGTGCCGAGCTCGATCGATTCCGGGTGCGGTTCGACTCCTTCTTCAGCGAGACCACCCTGCACGAGGGTGGAGCGGTGCAGCGTGGTCTTGACGCGCTCATCGCATCTGGCGATGCCTACGAGCATGAGGGCGCCCTGTGGTTTCGCACCACCAC
>JBAXJA010000176.1:0-2732 GCA_037138115.1 Thermoleophilia bacterium
GTGCTGGTGTGGGCATGGCTACGGCGGGTGCCCCAGACGGCGGTGGGATCGGGTTGGGGAATGCCGGGGCGCAGCCCTTTGATGCGCGCGGGTCTGATCGGCCTGACGGGGGTGGCGGCGATCGCCGCCGCTGGCCTGCCGGGGTGCACCGGCCCCGGCGCACTTCCCGGGGGCCCCGCGCTGCGCGTGCTCGACATCGGACAGGGATCGGCGGCCGTGCTGCGCGACGGTGCACGGGCCGATGTGTTGGTGGACTGCGGCCCACCGGGCGAGCCCCCGCCGGTCATCGACGCGCTGGCCCGGGCCGGAATGGATTCGGTGGGGGTCATCATCATCAGTCATGGCGCGCTGGATCACGCGGGTGGAGCCACGGCGGTGATGGACGCCATGCCCGTTGGCCGGGTGCTGCTGCCCGATCCAGACCACGACGCCCCACTGGTGCGGGAGGTGGCCGCGTATGCGATGGCGCATGGGGTGCCCGTGACGTGGGCGTCGGCGGGGAGCGAGGTCTCAATGGGGCCGTGGAGCGCGCGCGTGATTGGCCCGGGACCGGACGATGCGCGAAGCGCCGAGGCGAATGACCGCAGTCTCGTTGTGCTTGCCCGTGCATCTGGCCTGTCGGCGCTCCTACCCGGAGACGCCGAAGGCAATGTGCTGCGCGACCTCTCATTGCCTCCCACGCCGGTGCTGGTGGTGTCGCATCACGGGTCGGAGGATCCGGCCATACCGCCGGTGCTGGCGCGCTTGCGCCCGGTGGTGGCGGTGGTGTCCAGCGGGGCGGGCAACCACTACGGCCACCCGCGGGCACAGGTGCTGGCGGCGCTTGCGGATGCCGGCGCCGGGGTGCTGCGTACGGATTCGGGCGGGGATGTGGATCTTCGTGCGGGGCAGGGGGGAATCGTCGTGCGCCGCGGGTAACCTGAAGGCGTGTCTCACCCCGAATCACTGAAGCCCGTGTATTGGATTCACGGCGAGGACCGGGCCAAGGTTGACCGTGCCCTGCACCGGTTGGTGGCACGCGTGGAGGCCGAAGGCGGCATGCCGGCCGAGCGCTTTGAGGCCGGTGAGGTGACGGCCCTGGAGGTGCGCGCGGCATGTGAGGCCTTGTCATTTGGCGGCACACGTCTTGTGCTGGTGCGTCGCGCAGACCAGTGGAAGGCGGCTGACGTGGAGCCGCTCATCGACTATCTGGATGACCCCCTGCCCTCGACGTGCCTGGCGCTTGTATCTGACGGCGCACCCACGCCAAGGATGCTGAAGGCGGTGGAGGCCGCTGGCCAGCTGCTGGCGTACGGCCCGCCGGCAAAGGCGTCAGGCAAAGAGCGCATCGCGTGGTTCACCAGGTATGTCCAGGACGAGGTGAAGAAGTACGGCAGCAGCATCAGCGCGAAGCTCGCCACCGAGGTGGTGACGCGCGCGGGGCGTGCGGGCGAGGACGCGGGCCATCTGGCAAACGAGGCCACCAAGCTGGCGATGGCCGCTGGCGACGCCGCCGTGAGTCAGGATGACGTCGACGCGCTTGTGGTTGTTGATCCGCAGGCAAAGGCCTATCTGCTGGGCGACCTGATCGTGCAGGCCGATGCCCGCGGTGCGTACGCGATGCTTGCCGACCTTGCGGGTGGAAGCGAGACCACCGAGCCCATCGTCATCCAGCGCATGCTGGCGCGGCACTTCAGGGGCATTGCCGTTGCACAGGGGCCGGGTGCCACGCAATCGGACGTGGAGCGCATCGCGGGCCTTAAGGGGTATCCGGCGCAGAAGGCCGTGGACCAGGCCCGGCAACTCGGACCCGGGGCGGGTGAGTGGTGCGTGGCCCGGCTCGCCGATCTGGAACTGGATCTGCGGGTGTCGTCGCTGAAGGACCTCGGCGAGGCATCCGGCGACGGCGCGCGGATGGTGCTCGAACTCGGCGTACGCGACCTGCTGGGTGCCTGCCGGGGGTGAACCGGGGAGCCCCGGCGCCATCTCGGCACCGGGGCTCGACCCTGTATCTCTAGACGGCTCTGGTCACCAGACGTGCGACGCGCGCCTTGCGGCGGGCGGCGGTGTTCTTGTGCAGTGCGCCGCGGGCGGCCGCACGATCGATGGTCTTCACCATCTCTGCAGCCTGCTCCGGAGTGATGCTCTCACCCTCCGTGACGGCAGTGGTAAGGCGCTTCATTCCCGAACGAACGGTCGAGCGATAGCGGATGTTGGTGTCCCGCTGCTTGAGCGATCTCCGGTTGCGCTTCTTCTGCTGCTTGATGTTTGCCACGCGTGGGTCTCCCGATTCCTGTAGGTCGGCCGGGTATCGTAGCAATGGATGACCTGGGCGACAGAACGAGCGTGACGGACACGACTGAAGGATCTGACGGGCGCCCCAAGGGTGGCCTTGGCCGGTCGACGGCCGTGTTCTCATTCTGGACCGCCGTCAGCCGCGTTGCGGGGCTTGCCCGTGAGGTGGTGGCAGCTGCCCTGTTCGGTACTCAGGGCGCCATCAATGCGTTCGTCATCGCGTTCCAGGTGCCCAACCTGCTGCGCAGCCTTGTGGCCGATTCGGCCATCTCTGCCGCGTTCGTGCCCATCTACACGCAGCTGCAGGAGCAGGGGCGCAAGCAGGATGCCCGCCGGCTGGTGGGCGCGCTCTCCAGCGTCATCGTGCTGGGGCTCAGCGCCATCTCCCTGTTGGCCATCCTCACCGCGCCATGGGTGATGCCGCTGCTCGCACCGGGGCTCGACTCCTCGCTGCAGCA
>JBAXJA010000177.1:0-2659 GCA_037138115.1 Thermoleophilia bacterium
GCCGGGGATCCTGAGCCACCCAGTCGGCTGCAGAGTGGCCCCCGCTCTCCTCCTCCCCATCCACCAGCACACGCGCACGCACCCGCAGCCGCCCTGCGGCGCTCAGGCGCTGAAGCGCCACCAGCAGCATGAAGAGGTTCCCCTTGTCATCGCTCGCACCACGGCAGTACAGGTTGTCGCCCCTGATGGTGGGCTCAAAGGGCGGGCTGCTCCACAGCGACGAGTTCCCGGGGGGCTGCACGTCGTAGTGCCCGTAGATCAGCACCACGGGCGCATCAGGGTCGCCGTTGCTCGGTGGCACTTCGCCGACCACGAGCGGATGCCCGGAGGTCACGATCACCTCGGCCATCCCGCCGGCAAGCCGCACCTCCTCGGCCACCATGGCCGCGGCGGTCTTCATATCGTCGGCGTGCTGCGGCATCGCACTGATGCTCGGCACGGCCAAGAGCGCCATCAGGCGGCCCATCTCGTCGTCTGTCATAGGGCGATGATAGAAACACCTGCATGACTCCACCCCGCGTACACGTACTTGCCCTCATCGCCACGGCCGCGCTCGGCGCGTCCGTGCTTGCCGGCTGCGGTGGATCGGGCGGCGGTACGACCACCACGGCGACCCCATCTGCCACCACCTCGCCCGGCGATGGCGTGGTCACCATCCAGACCGACACCGTCGTGACCAACACCCCTCCCGCCAGTCGTACCTCCGGCATCACCGGCAACCCACAGCTCGACAACGCCATCACCGCGATGGCGACCGCGATCCGGCAGACCATGGCCGATCTGGAGGGAACGGCCGACGCTGCGGCCCTCACCAACGCGATCACCACCCAGGCCGAGGCATTCGACCGGGCCAGTCAGCAGGTACATGACGTGGTCGCACAGGACGGCGCGCAGACCAACACACAGCACGCCATCGATCAGGCCGCGCCGGCGCTGTCGCAGGCCTACCGAGACTTCACCGATGCCGCGGCTCAGGCGGCCGACAGCAACAACCGCGCCGGGCTCGCATCGGCCAAGGCCGCCCTCACCGACGCACTCCACACATTTGACGAGGCAGTCGGCACCGGGAACTGATTTTCGTGCGTACAGCGGTTCCGAGCGGTAGTTAGGCCGTTGCCTTCGCCGTGCGCCGCCGCTTCGGCGGGGTCTTTGGCACCAGCACGCCCTTGAGAAACTCCCCGGTGTGCGACTTGGCCACCGCGGCCACCTGTTCGGGAGTGCCAGCGGCGATGATCTGCCCGCCCGCATCCCCGCCCTCGGGCCCCAGGTCAACAATCCAGTCGGCTGCACGGATCACATCGAGGTTGTGCTCAATCACCAGCACCGTGTTGCCTGAGTCCACAAGCCGCTGCAGCACCTCCAGCAGCTTCTCGATGTCGGCGAAGTGCAGCCCTGTGGTGGGCTCGTCGAGCACGTACATGGTGCGCCCCGTGGCGACCTTGGCCAGTTCGGTGGCCAGCTTCACACGCTGGGCCTCACCGCCCGACAGCGTGGTGGCCGGCTGCCCCAAGCGGATGTAGTCGAGCCCCACGTCGTGCAGCGTCTGCAGGCGGCGGCGCAGGCGCTCGACGGGGGCGAAGAACTCCACGGCCTCCTCAACGCTCATGTCCAGCACGTCGTGGATGGTCTTGCCCTTGTAGTACACGTCGAGGGTCTCGCGGTTGTAGCGCTTACCCCCGCACACCTCGCATGGCACGTACACGTCGGGCAGAAAGTGCATCTCGATGGTGATGGTGCCGTCGCCCTTGCAGGCCTCGCAGCGCCCGCCCTTGACGTTGAACGAGAACCGACCCGGGGCCCAGCCGCGGGCACGGGAGTCGGCGGTCATTGAGAAGAGCTGACGGACGTGATCGAACACCCCGGTGTACGTGGCCGGGTTCGATCGGGGCGTGCGGCCGATGGGCGACTGGTCGATAGCGATGACCTTGTCGAACTGCTCAAGCCCCTCAATGCGTGTGTGGCGGCCTGGGCGGAGCGGCTTGCGGTTGAGCCGTCCTGCCATCGCCTTGAGGATGATCTCGTTGACGAGGGTGCTCTTGCCCGACCCTGAGACGCCCGTCACGCAGGTGAGCACGCCAACCGGAATGGCGGCGTCGATGTTCTTGAGGTTGTTCTCGCGGGCACCATCAACGGTGAGCCAGCCCTGCGGCTCGCGGCGTGTGGACGGGTACGGAATTGCGCGCGCGCCTGAGAGGTACGCGCCGGTCACCGACTCAGGCTCCGCCTCCACGTCGGCGGCCGTGCCAGCCGCCACCACGCGCCCACCGTGCTCGCCCGCCCCCGGGCCCATGTCAATGAGGAAGTCCGACGAGCGCATCATCTCCTCGTCGTGCTCCACCACCAGCACGGTGTTGCCGATGTCGCGCAGGCGCTCGAGCGTGGTGATGAGCTTGCGGTTATCGCGCTGGTGCAGGCCGATTGAAGGCTCATCAAGGATGTAGAGCACGCCCACCAGCCCGGCACCGATCTGCGTGGCCAGGCGGATGCGCTGGGCCTCGCCGCCGGACAGCGTGCCGGCACCGCGCGCAAGCGTGAGGTATCCCACGCCCACATCCACAAGGAACTTGAGGCGGGAGGAGATCTCGGTGACCGCCCGCTCTGCGATAAAGGCCTCGGTGGCACTCAGTTGCACCGACTGAAGAAATGCCAGTGCGCCCTC
>JBAXJA010000178.1:0-2656 GCA_037138115.1 Thermoleophilia bacterium
GGAAGCCCGGTCGTCGCCATCAGACCGCGGCGGGGACGGGCTCGCCGCCCGCCATCACCAGGCCCATGAGGTCAACCACGCGCTTCACATCAGCCACCCATGCCGTGAATACCTCGGCACGGATCTGCTGCGGGCCGTCGCACAGGGCGTGCTCGGGCTCGGGGTGCACCTCAACGATCAGTCCATCGGCACCCGCGGCAACTGCTGCGCGGGCCATGGGCAGGATGAAGTCGCGGCGTCCCATCGCGTGCGACGGGTCAACGATCACTGGAAGCGCTGACAGGTTCTTTGCCACCGGAATAGCTGAGAGGTCGAGCGTGGAGCGCGTGGCGGTCTCAAACGTGCGGATGCCGCGCTCGCACAGAATGATGCGCTCGTTGCCCTCCTTGGCGATGTACTCGGCCGAGAGAAGCCACTCCTCAATGGTGTTTGCCAGACCGCGCTTAAGGAGGATGGCCTTGTCGGTGCGGCCGATCTCCTTCATCAAGTCGAAGTTCTGCATGTTGCGGGCACCGACCTGGATGACGTCGGCCACCTCCAGCACGTCCTCGAGCTGGCGCACGTCCATGAGCTCGGTGACGATGGGCAGGCCGGTCTCCGCGCGGGCCTCCGCGAGGATCTCAAGCGCCGGCTTGCCAAGGCCCTGGAACGTGTACGGCGAGGTACGCGGCTTGTAGGCGCCACCGCGCAGCATGCAGGCGCCGGCCGCCTTCACGACGCGTGCGGTCTCAAGGGTCTGCTCGCGTGTCTCAACGGTGCACGGCCCGGCGATGAGGCCGAATGAGCCTCCGCCCACCTGGCGGCCGTCAACCACCACAGGCAGGTCACCGTGGCGGAACTCGCGCGACACCAGCTTGTACGGCTTGAGGATGGGAACCACGCGCTCCACACCCTCCTCGCCCTCCAGGTTGAGCTGGGCGACGATCTCGCGGTCGTCACCGATGGCACCGATGACGGTGACGAACTCCCCGCGCGACACGTGGGCCTGGGCCCCGGCGGCGACGACGCGATCAACCACGGACTGAATCTGTCCGTCGCTCGCGCTTTCCTTCATCACGATCATCATGGCTGCGGGTTGTTCCTCGTTCGGTGTCTAGACAGGGACGATGGAGCGGAGCGCGGAGAGGAATGCATCGTTCTCCGGCGGCGCACCGATTGTGACGCGAAGCGTGCCGGGGCACCCGAGTGCGGATCCGTTCCGCACGATCACTCCCCGTGTGAGGAGGTCCTCGTGCAGCGCGGCCGCATCCATTCCGGAGCCCGGCGGCTCCATCAGGATAAAGTTGCCATGGCTCGGGGTAAAGGGCACACCCAATTCGGTGAGCGCATCTGCAACGCGCTCCCGCTCCGAAATGGCCTCATCAATGCGCTCCTGAATGGCCGCAGGGTGCTTGAGGCTCTCAAGCGCGGCCACCTGCGCCAACTGGTTGGTGTTAAACGGTTGGCGAACGGACTGCAGCGCCCGAACCCACGATTCTGACCCCACTGCGTACCCAATGCGCAGCCCGCACAGGCCATAGGCCTTGCTGAACGTGCGGGTCACCAGCAGATTGGGGCGCGAACGGGCCAGTACCGACACGCGACCGCGATCGGGCTCGGTGACGAAGTCGTAATAGGCCTCGTCCACCAGTACCGCCAGATCGTCGGGTACCAGGTCGAGAAATCCTTCGATCTCGTCGGCCGACCGGTACACGCCGGTGGGGTTGTTGGGGTTGCAGATGACGACCAGACGCGTGCGCTCGTCCACGGCGGCAGCCATGGCATTGAGGTCGTGCCCCCCATCGGGCGCCAACGGCACCGCGATGGCGTCGGCACCTGCGGCGGCGGCCAGGTGCGGGTACATGGCGAACGATGGATCTGCGTAGATGATGGTGGTGCCCGGGTCGAGCAGCGCCTCACCGGCATTCACGATGAGCTCGCACGAGCCATTTCCCACGGCCACCTGCGACACACCCACGGCGTGGCGGTCGGCGATGGCCGCTTTCAGGTCGCGTGCCGCGCTATCGGGGTATCGGTTGAGCCCATCCATCTGGGCCGCGATGGCCTTCTCGACGGCCGGCAGCGGGGTGAACGGGCTCTCATTCGATGCCAGCTTCACCACCGATTCGAGGCCGTACGCCGACATGACCTCAGCCATCGTGAGACCGGGCTCATAGTGAGGAATCGCGGCGATGCGTTGTGAGGTGCGGATGCTCATCGGGCGGCATGATCGCACGCTTTGGCCGCACCCCGGGAGGGTCACGACCGGGGGCACCGGTAACCTGATCCACGTGCCCGTACTCGATTCCAGCGCGGCCCTCACCCAGCAGGTCGAGATCGACCTCTTCCAGGGCCCGTTCGACCTGCTGCTCACCCTTCTGCTGCGGGATGAGGTGGACCTCCTCGAGTTGCCACTGGCCGATCTGGTGGAGGAGTCGGTCACCACCGGCACCGACGAGCGGTGGGATCTTGACGCCGCCAGCCAGCTTGTACTGCTGCTGGCCGCGATGGCCGACCTCAAGGGCCGGCGCATGTTGGGCGAAGAGGTGGAGGACGAGCCCGACCCCGACGCCATCGCCATGCGCGAGGCGCTCTCCGCCCGCTTGGTGGCCTACGCGCCATTTCAGCGTGCCGCACACTGGCTTGCCGAGCGCCTTCGCGCGGCACAGGGCCCCCG
>JBAXJA010000179.1:0-2652 GCA_037138115.1 Thermoleophilia bacterium
CACCGCTTTACCAGCGCATTCCGCCTTGAGAATGGCCGCTGGCGCATGATCCATCACCACACCGACCTTGCACCGAACCTCGGCGAGGTCGGCGGGGCGGCTTCCACCGCCACCTGACGCATGTGGAGCCGCGGTGGCGAGACGCAGAACGGCAACGCCACGCCGGGCTCGTCGCGTGCGCGGCGGAAGCGGGCCATTCCGATGGCCGCAGTCGATACCCCGACGGCACAGAGGACGCTGGCCACCGCTGCACCGGGAGTTCGACCTCCCGGTGCAGCCAGGCCGTTACTGCGAGAGATCCCTAGGCCGAGACCGGACCCTCTCCACCGGGGTAACAGAAGGCGGCGTCGGGCGAGTAGAAGCCCCATGTGACCTCGAGGGGGCTCGCCGGGCGCAGCGCGTAGATGGAGTGCGACGGGTCGAGGAACTCCATGCTGGTGACCTCCCAGCCGTCGGCCATCGACGCCACAAACGGGTACAGGCCGTTGGTGAGCTGCCCATCCACCTTGGTGAGGTAGCTCAACTGGCCGCGACCCACCACGGCGATGTCGTCGGACACCTTGGCGGTGGTGCGGATGAGGTCCTTGCCGTCCTGCCTGGTGATGGCAGTGAGCACACCGTCGGCGATGGACAGGACCGTCTCGCCACCGGAATGTGCCGGCACACCGCGCTCAGCGGCGTAGGCAGTCATGTCGGCGTTTGAGTTGACGTAGTGCGTCCACCAGCGGCCGGGGATGCCCTGGGGCGAGTCCTGGCCCTTGACGTCAAGACCGGCGTACGTGAGCGAGTAGGGCTCAAAGCCCGAGGTGTCGTCGCTTGAATCCACGACGTACTGGTTGATGAAGCACTGCGCGTTGTCCGACAGCGGCAGCTCCGCGGGCACGAGGGCGCGAACGGCATCCTTGTCCTCCGGTACCCAGGTGAAGTACAGCATGCGGCTGCGAATGACCATCTGGGGGGCATAGAGATCTGACATGTTCCGCTCCATTGGGTAGAGTGCCCTAAGTGGTTAGTAAGACAGACCCTAACCTGTTAGGTCCCCGCCCTGCAAGACCCCACCGCGCCACACTGCGAGATGTCGCGGAGGCGGCTGGAGTGTCGGTATGGACCGCCTCGAATACCTTCGGGAACCCTGATCGTGTGGCCGAAGCCACCCGCGAGCGGGTGCTGGCAGCGGCCGACGCGCTCGACTACTCAGGCCCTAACCCGGGTGCCCGCACCCTCGCGCTCGGACGAACCGGCATGGTGGCGATCATCGCACCGCAGGATGCCCAGCCGCTTCTCACCGACCCCGGGGCATCGCTCGTCGCCCAGGGACTCTTGGCCATCTGCGATCGCGCCGGCCTCTCGCTCGTTCTCGCCGGTCGTGATGGCGAGCAGGCAGTAGATGGCCGTGTATTCCTGCGCAACGTCCCAGACGCGGCCGCACGCGGGCCCGCCGTGGTGGTGGACACCATGGCCGATGGCATCCCGTCAATACACGCAGAGGCGGCAACGGCTGTCGCGGCCCTCGCGCGCCTGCTCATCGACCTCGGTCACCGCCGAATCGCCGTGATTGCGGGCCCGGGCCAGGACGACCGCCTCGAAGCAGCGGGCGAGGTACTGCGCGAGCTGGGGCCAGTGCCCGTGTACCGCACGGTCGGTGTGCCATGGCCCACCGATGCGCATGGAGAGATCGCCGCCCGGCAGGCACTCAGCGCCACCCCGCGGCCCACCGCCATTCTGGCGCTCTCCGACCAGCTGGCCCTCGGCGCAATCGGCGCCGTCCAGCAGATGGGCCTGAAGGTGCCCGATGACGTCTCGATCACCGGCCTCGATGATCTCCCCCGCTCCGACCAGCGGGGCCTCACAACGGCGTTGATTCCCTACCGCCCCATGGGCGAGCTCGCCGGGCGCGTGCTGCTCGCGAGGATTGCGGGCGAGCCGGTCCCACGCCTCTCACCCCTGCCGGCACTGCTCGCCATCAGGGCCACCACCGCGCCACCGCCCGCCGACGGAACTGGTTAGGCGCAGCCGGGAACACGCTCGCCCCGGCAGGGACGCGCCATCTCCCAGTGATGGCTCATGCATCACGCTGCACGCGCCCCGGCATCTCGGCCTCGGTGCTCTGCGAGCGCCCGGTGGCGGTCACAGCCAGCCGGTGTCAGCGCGTGGTGCCTGGAGTTCGGGGCCAAGGAGTCGAACCCGTGTCGAGGATGCTGAGTACTGTCGGGCGCGTGGCATGGACGCCGCTTGCCGGTCCATGCCTCCACGAGGGCACGATGTCCCCGGATCATCGCCTCATGGAGACGCTCTCCACATGGTTGATGCCATCAACGGCCAGCGCGTACGCAGAGGAGCCACACATGAAGTACGGAATCATCCACCAGTTCGAAGGCGGAACCGAGGCGCAGTACAAGGCCATGATCGCGGCCGTGCACCCAGCAGGTGGTGGCCTCCCCGCCGGGCAGCTCACCCACGTTGCCGGCCCAACCGCCAACATCGGTGGCTCTGGACGCGCGGGCTGGACCATCGCCGTAACGCACGATTCGCAGGAGAGCTGGGACGCATTCCGTGAGAGCGTGATCGTCCCCGCGATGAAGGCTGGCGTCGAGGGTGGATTCACATCTGCACCGGAAGAGACCGCCTTCGAGATCCACAGCGAGGGATAGG
>JBAXJA010000180.1:0-2634 GCA_037138115.1 Thermoleophilia bacterium
GTGTGATCCCGTGAGGGCACCGGCTCGCGCACCCAGGTCTCACCCTCGGCATTCAGCCCCGCCAGCAGCACGCAGCTCTTCACCTGTGCGCTCGCCACCGGTAGGTCGTGCACCACCCCGCGCAGCGGTCGCCCGGTACGCACCGCAAGCGGCGGCGTGCCGTCGTCGGTGGGCTCGATCACCGCACCCATTGCGTGCAGCGGGTCAACGATGCGGCGCATGGGGCGACGACACAGCGACTCATCACCGTCAAGAATGGTGACGTCACCCGTCTGCCCAACGAGGATGCCTGCGACCAGGCGCATGAGGGTGCCGGCGTTCATGCAGTCGATGACCGGTGGTGGCGTGAGCCCCCGCACGCCGCGCCCGGTGATGACCACGCGATCGTCGGACACGTCGCCCTGCACCCCTGCCCCAAGTGCGCGAACCGCCTGCAGGGTTGCGTGGGTATCTTCGGAGTCGAGCGGGTTCTCGACGGTTACCGCACGGTCCGATATGGCACCGAGCAGAAATGCCCGGTGCGTGAGGGACTTGTCCGGGGGAACCGCCACGGAACCCGAGAGGGCGGCCGCCGGCCGGAAGTTCAGGGTGGTCATCTGCCGTAATCCTAGAGGTCCGCCAACAGCGCTACCCTCGGCTGCCTGTGAGTGCCATGCCAAATATGCCAGTTGACGTCGTCGCCGACCTGGCGTACGTGCTCGCCCGGGCCGAGCGGGGCGGCACGATCAGCGGCGACGATGCCACCACTGTGGACCGGCTGCTTGAGTCGCTGCGCGGAGACTGGCGCGATCTGGAGGGCGAGGCGCGCCAGTCGCTTGGGCGCATCGCAGCCCCGCTGCGCGCACGGCGCGATGGGCTCGACGGGCGCATGCCACCACGTGATGGCGGCGATCCACGCCCGCTTCGCGACATCCTCGACATCCTTGGCGTGCCGTCGCTTCGCCCCGGGCAGGACCGCCCCATCCTCGCCGCGATGGCCGGGGCCGACAGCCTGGTGGTAATGCCCACCGGGTCGGGCAAGTCGCTGTGCTTTCAGGCTCCCGCCTTCTGCGGCGGTGGCCTCACCGTGGTGGTGAGCCCCCTCATCGCCCTCATCAGCGATCAGCACTCCCGCCTTGCTGCAGCCGGGCTGCCCGTGGCAATGGTGACCAGCACGCAATCACCCGCCGAGACGCGCGCCGCCATCGACATGATCCGGCGGCGCGAGGCGCGACTGGTGCTGTGCGCGCCTGAGCGTTTTGTGCATGAGGCCTTCACCCAGGCCCTGCAGGCCAACCCCATTGACGTGCTGGCCATTGACGAAGCCCACTGCGTAAGCGAATGGGGGCACGACTTCCGCCCCGACTACCTGCGTCTGGCCGAACTTCGCCAGGTGCTCAACCCACGATGCGTGATGGCGCTCACGGCCACTGCAACCCCAGAGGTATCGGTGGAAATCACCTCGCGGCTGGGGCTCCGCGACCCGGTGACCGTGCGCACCGGGTTCGACCGCACCAATCTGAGCCTCGACGTCATCCCGCTTGAGGGCAAGGGTGCGGTGGCGCGCAAGTGGGCAGTGCTCATGGCCGGGCTCGAGGTGCAGGGCGGCACGCCGGCCATCGTGTACTGCGGCACCCGAAAGGCCACCGATGAAGTTGCCGAGGGGCTACGGGCACGCGGGCTGAATGCCGTTGGCTACCACGCGGGCATGGCCGGGCCTGCCCGGCAACAGGCGCAGGACGCCTTTATGTCGGGCAGTGCCGACGTCATCGCCGCCACCAACGCATTTGGCATGGGTATCGACCGATCCGACGTACGCGGCGTGTGGCACTGGTCAATCCCCACGTCGCTCGAGGGCTACTACCAGGAGGCCGGTCGCGCAGGGCGCGATGGCCTGCCGGGCCGTGCCGTGCTGCTGGCCATGCGTGCCGACCTCGGACGGCTCATCCGCTTTGCGCAACAGGATCGTGGACCGGGCGACTCCCGCATCGCCCGCGACCGCGCATGGACCGCCTACCGCGCCATCAACGGCTACATCGAGTCGCCCACATGCAGGCGGCGGGTCATCCTCGACCACTTCGGCGATACCGCTGCAGGCGCCGCCGAGGGCCGGTGCTGCGATGTGTGCGACCCGCTGCCGGCTGACGCCATCCCAACCTCCGTGCCGAGTATCCGCAAGGCCCCGTCGGTGGATGAGCCCGACATGGACGCCGACGACTCCGCCATGTTTGAGCAACTGCGCGCGTGGCGACGCGACCGGGCCGACGGCAAGCCCGCCTACACCGTGTGCACCGATGCCGCGCTTCGGTCGATCGCCGTGCGCCGCCCGCGCAGTGAGGATCAGTTGCTCGAGGTGAAGGGCGTGGGCCCCGCATTTGTGGAGCGCCACGCGGAGAGCCTGTTTGACGTGTTGATGGATGCCGCGTGACGGCCTTCACGGTGCAGGGCGACGGAGTGACACTGCACGGCGATGACGACGGCGAGGGTGCGCCCATTCTTCTGCTGCATGGCCTGTCGGCCACTCGGCGCTACGTGCTGCATGGATCCACCGCGCTGGTGCGCGATGGCTGGCGCCTGATCGCCTACGACTCGCGTGGCCACGGTGAGTCGGATGCCGCGCCATCGCCCGATGCCTACGACTACGCCACGCTGGTG
>JBAXJA010000181.1:0-2521 GCA_037138115.1 Thermoleophilia bacterium
CGCGAGCGCCGTGCCCCCGGTCCGCCAGCCGCTGTGAAGGAAGATGGGAGGGGTCAGTACAGCCCCCCGACGCACCTCGCGCCACTTGCTCCACGGGAAATTGAGCCGCGGTACGCGAGGGCGGCGTGGTGGTATCGACCGAAAGCGGCCCGCGGGCGGGGGGGGGCGCATGCGATGTACCGAGGACTGTCATCCCGGGCAGTCGGCCTTCATGCATCTGCGGGCATAGACCTCCGGGGTTCTGCTGCCCGCGGCTGGCAGGAAACGGTCCCGAGCAGGGGTGACGGTGCAGCCCACGTCTGTCTCGCAGTCCGACGGCGAGGGGGCCGTTCTATCACCAAAGCGATGGCACACATGATCACCGTCGATCCCTGTCACGAACCGGCTGACGCGACGGGCACCCACGAACTGCGGGTGTCCCTCGCGTCGTGGGATATCTCCTGCGCGTCACCCGTGAGGACTCCGCTGAGTTTGACGAGAATGTAGGTACCAGCCTCGTCGACGCTCATCCGGTTGGTGTCAACGTGCACGTCTGGGGCGTGAGGAACTTCGTAGGAGCCATCAACCCCGGTGAAGTCCGTGATCTCGCCGGCCAGAGCCTTCGCGTAGAGACCCTTTGGGTCCCGGCCGATGCACGTCTCGACCGATGCATCCACGTGCACCTCAACAAATGTGCCGCAAGCGCCCACAATCCCGCGGGCCTCGGCTCTCGCATCGCCGTACGGAGATACCAGCGCGACGATCACCACATCCCTATAGCCGAATGCCTCGGCGGCGAGGCCGGCGACGCGAACGACATTGGCGTGCCGATCGGCGCGCGAATAACCCAACTGAGGAGAGAGGGCGGCACGAATGCGGTCGCCATCAAGCAGTTCCACCGACAGCCCATTCGCCGCAAATACCTTGGCCAGAGCCTTGGAGAGCGTGGTCTTTCCGGATGCCGGCAGGCCTGTCAACCATAGGCACACGGGAGCCGACAGGTGCGTGTAACCGGCGGTTGACACTGAGGGGAATGTCTGATGCAGGGGCATCGCCTTCAGACTAGGCGCGGCTGGGGCTGGTGTCCAATGCGTCGCCGCAGTGCTCCTCCGGCCGACAAGGAGGCGGCGGTCGTATAAGAGCCACGCCTGCGCAGCCCGGGAAGGATCACCGGCCCGGGCGCGGAACCCATTCCGGAGGCGTACACACGCCGCTAGTCTCCCGCGCGCCCTCGCACCAGAAGCCAACCGAGGTTCTTCCGAATGCCGTCCAACGCCAGCGTCATCGTCCGCGCCGAGCTCTCAGCTGGCCCTGAGGTGCTCAGCAACGTGATGACCGCCATCACCATGGCGGGCGGCGAGGTGGATGGCATGGACACCGTGCGGTCCACCCGCGAGACCATCACGCGCGACATCGTCATCCTGGGTGCCGACGAGCAGGCCACCGATGCCATCGTCCAGTCGCTGCGCAGTGTTCAGGGTGTCACCGTGCACGGCGTCACCAACGCCATCTTCCGTGCGCACGAGGGCGGCATGCTCACCATGCGCACGCGCATACCCGTGAGAAACCGTGACGACCTGTCGATGGCCTACACCCCGGGCGTGGCCCGCGTGTGCATGGCCATTCACGACAACCTCGACCGCGCGTGGGACCTCACCATCAAGGGCAACAGCGTGATGGTGATCAGCGACGGGTCAGCACTTGTGGGGCAGGGCGATCTTGGCCCGCTCGCGGCGCTTCCGGTGCTCGAAGGGCTCTCGCTGTTCATGCGCGAGATGGCCGCCGTCGACGCCTTCCCCCTGCCCATCGACCTCGACGACCCGGCGGCCATCGCCGATACCGTCATCAAGATCGCATCGGTATTCGGTGGCATTCACGTGGCCGACATCTCGGCGCCCAACTGCTTTGAGATCACCCGCATCCTGCGGGGGGCGCTCGACATCCCTGTGGTGCACGGCGACGCCGAGGGCACTGCTGCTGCGCTGCTGGCCGGCACCCTCAACGGGCTGGCCGTGGTGGGCAAGAACATCGCCGAGTCGCGCATCTGCGTGGCTGGATCGGGCCCGGGCGCCATGGCCTACCGCCGCTTCGCCGAGAAGGCCGGTGCCGCCGAGGTACGCGGTGCCGAGTCACAGGAGGCCATGCGCGATCTGGTGAAGGGCGCCGACGTATACGTGGGCGTGTCATACCCCGGGTCGCTGTCGCGTGAGGACGTCGCCGGGATGAACCCCGACCCTGTGGTGCTGGCGCTCGGCATGCCCAACCCCGAACTCGACCCGAGCGACGCCGATGGGGTGGCGGTGTTCGCCACCGGGCGTCCGGATATGCCCAACCAGATCAACAGCACCCTGGCATTCCCGGGCATGTGGCGCGGACTGCTGGACGTCCGTGCCACCGAGGCCAGCGACGACGCCCTGATGGCTGCTGCCTGTGCGATCGCCAACGTGGTGGTTGAAGAGGGTGCGCTGAGTGCCGACTACGTCGTGCCCTCGGTGTTCAACAAGCGGCTGGTACCCGCCGTGGCGGAGGCCGTCGCCGAGGC
>JBAXJA010000182.1:0-2492 GCA_037138115.1 Thermoleophilia bacterium
CAGGCGGCGAAGGTGGTGACGAGGCCGGCGGCGACAAGCGGCACGGCGACCCATTTCATACGTGACATGGTGACCTCAGGTGCTCGGGGAACGGAACGCCGGCGAATCTACAATCACTTGGGTTCCGCGGCAAGACGTACCAGGCCCGTTTCAGGGCACCGACGCACGGGGTGGCTGCCCCTCGTGTGGTGCTCAGACGCCTTCAAGGGCCGTGACGCGCCCGGACGTGATGGCCTCCTGCATCAGGGCATGGTCGCTCACCGTCCGCACCGCGTCGTCCTTGGCGAATGACGGGATATGGTCCAGTGGCCCTCGCACTTCGCGCGCCGTTCTTGCGTGGATCGCGTGTACGTTCGCTAGGTCATGATCGCATCGACCGGAGGTTCGCAATGCCACCCCTCGCCCACCGCATCATCGGCGTCTCGGCTGCGCTTCTCGCGCTTGGGGCCGTCGTCGTGCCGACGGCATCGGCCGTCACCCCAACGGATGCCTTCAAGTACGGCTACGCAGCGTTCACCAAGTACAAGACCTGCATGGCGAACATTGATGTCGGCCAGCCGTGCCTGGCATCCGACTCGAACAACATCCGGGAGATCCTGAAGGACGTCAAGGCCCTCCGTGCAGAGATCGCCGTCAATCACAGGGCGGTGACCACGCAGATGACGCTGCTGCAGAGGACGCTCGATACCAAGGTGCGGAACGACTACGTCACGCTGCTCAACCCCGTGACGCTCAACGTGCCGGATGCGCTGCGGGCCTGGCAGGGTATGGCCGACTGCGCGGACGCGCGCATCGCCAAGAAAGCCACATGCATCGGGCAGAACGAGCAGGCCGTGCCTGCGGCGCAGGGCGTGAATGACTGGCAGGCCGCCCTCGTCTACCGCGCAAGCCTCATGAGCAACGACATCCGGTCAACGGTTGCGGTCTACACGGGCACCGACCTGGCCGGCCCCGAAAGCGGCCTCATCGCGTCGGACTGGCTGATGAACAAGCGCGTGCAGGACAGCGACGCGGGTGCCACCGACGCGGCCGTTACGGGTGCGTTCAAGGCGCCTGTGGTGACCGCGGGTCTGGGGAACGCCACGACAAAGTTCGCTGTGACCTACGACGACTATCTCGACTCGTACGGCATGATCAAGCCCTTCGTGGCCGGGCTCACCGGGAACGACGTGATGGCCAGGGAGCAGGAGCGTGACGTGCTGAGTGTGGTCCACGGCACCGACCCCTATTCGGCGGCCTCGCGTACGAAGGAGTTCACGCTCCCTCACCTCGAGGCTCGGCAGATCGCCTACGTCAGTAAGGCCGATGGCAAGGCCTACGTGGTGTCGGCGACCCACCTGCGTAACGAGGGTTACCTGCTCACACCGCAGGCGATGTTCGACATCGGCACCGTGATCAACGCCTACGGCAAGAGCAGCACGTTCATGCAGAAACGCCCCGCGGCCTTCCCGTCGGGTTCCGGGCACTGGTACCCGGTGAAGGTTGCCGTGCACAGCGTGAAGGTGTGCCCGCGCACCCAGACGTGGTGCCCGTCGACCAACCGTGAGTTCACCGTGAAGCAGTTGGGGCGCAGCAGCAAGGAGTCGATCACCGCTTCAATGCATCTCACCAACGCGCGTCCCGCCTGGGACAAGCAGTACGAGAGGTCGGTGTACGGAACGAATAACGTCGACTTCAAGACCGATTTCGCGCACTTCGTCACCGGCCCCGCCACGTTCGACTGGAAAGTGGCCTCATACCAGCCCTCGAGACTCGGCATCACCTACAAGGTGGGGCCGGGCGCCTGGGTGATCGAGTCGCGGGTCCAACCTGGAACGTTGGTGCGGCTGGGGTCGGTGCCGCCGATGATGGGCTGACCGGTCATATGGCGTCGCACCCCGGGGTACCCGCGGTGCGACCCTGCGATTACGTCGTGGTGACGGTCGCCTGGCAGTTGTTGACCGGCAACACCGGGCGCCCTTCTCAGATCCCCTCGATGGCGGTGATGCGCCCCGAGGTGATGGCCTCCTGCAGAAGCGCGTGATCGGCCACCGTCTGCACGGCGTAGTCCGCGGCGAACGCCACGATGGCGTCGTCGAACTGCGGGCCACTTCCGAGGTAGCCGCTGATCATCGCCGGGTCGCCGCTCCGCGCGTGGGAACGCGCGAGCGTGCCGCCACACAGCCCTGCGTAGGCAGCGAGCACCTCAGGGGCCATGCGGCCGACGTCTGCTGAGCCCTTCATGTCACGCAGCTGGCGCACGTAGTACTGACGGCGCGAGCCCATCACCCCTGAGTACCACCCCAGGAACATGTCGCTGGCGGCCTGCATGAGCCGCTGGCCCTCCACCACGCGCTGCCCGTGATGCCCGAACGGGCTGGCTCCG
Source organism: Thermoleophilia bacterium (assembly GCA_037138115.1). Lineage (GTDB taxonomy): Bacteria > Actinomycetota > Thermoleophilia > Miltoncostaeales > Miltoncostaeaceae > SYFI01. The sequence goes on from JBAXJA010000182.1 coordinate 2,366, forward strand.
GCGTACGGCGCCAGCACGGAGGCCCGGGCCTCCTTCATCTGGAGGAAGAGCGGGTCCTGATCATCGCGCCCAAGAAAGAGCGCGATGCGGGCATCGAGGCCAACCGACCCCACGCCCACGACCTTTC
>JBAXJA010000183.1:0-2473 GCA_037138115.1 Thermoleophilia bacterium
CATCGAGACACGTCTCCAGCCGAGCGGCGATGCGCTGGAGCGCGCCGATGGAGATGCGATCCGCCACCTCAGCCAGGATCGGCGCCGCCTCGGCATGCTCATCGATGGCAGCGCGCATCTCACCCGCCACCTCGGCAGTGGCGCGAATGCGCTCAAGCGCCGTGGGCTCCAGACGCGAGCCGCGACGCGCATCCTCCACGTCGTCGGTGATGTCGTGCGCCCCACCGGGGCCTGAGAGCCCCTGCTCCCACAGAAAGACCGACTCGGCGGTGACGTCGCGCAGCGCGGCCACGCGCCGCGGATCGGTCGCGGGCTCCAGCGCGCGCGCCAGCGCCGCGCCGCCCTCAAAGGCAGCCATGCCGGCCAGGCGATCGCGCACCGTGGTGAGCTCGAGCAGTTCGATGGTGTGTTGATCCACGAAGTACATGGTGCCTTGTCGCGGGGCCTGATAGGAAACCAACATGCCAAAGACTCCGATTCCCGAATCTGTCGCCCACTTCCTCGATGCCCCGAACCTGTGCGTGATGGCAGTGCTCCGACCCAATGGGTCGCCGCACACCACCGCCATCTGGTACCGCTGGCTGGGTGACGACCGCGTGCTGGTGAACATGGATGACATCCGACCGCGTCTCGAATGGCTGCGACGCGACGGTCGCGTGGCCTTCACCTGCATCGACCCCACCAGCTTCTACCGACAGGTGAGCCTGATGGGAGTGGTGGAGGAGATGTATGAGGACGTCGACCGCACCGACATCGACGCCCTCAGTCAGTTGTACGTGGGGAAGCCCTACCCGCGCACCGCCCACCCGCGTATCTCCGTGCGCATCCGCGTGGACCGCTGGCACGGCTGGGACCGCGATCCCAACGAGGCCGAGAACCCCGACCGCCCCAGGCTGCCCGTCTAGGGCATTACGGGGCGGGTGTCGGCGTGATCTCTGTGACGCCGTACCCGAACGGGAACGGCGAGTCGCTGCCGTTGGCCACCCACAGCGAGCCGTTCGCGCTTGCGATGCCACCGGCGATGTCGCCGTTGCTCCACATGCCCTGAACCGTCACCGTGCGCGTGGCCGGGCTGAAGGCAAGTACCGAGGCGACGTAGTTCGACAACCACAACGTGCCGCCCAGATTCACCACGCCAGCCCAGCCGCTAAGCCCGCCGGTACCCGGAATCGTCACCGTCGTCGTCCGCTTGAGGGTCGTCAGGCTGAAGCCCGTAATGACGGACTGCCCGAACACCCACATGGTGCCGTTGGCCGAGGCCATGACGCCCGGGCTGGTCTTGGCACTACCCACCCCCACGCGCCGCCCGGTGGACGCGTTGAACATGTTCACCTGCTCACCGACCGAGTTGGTCACCCACACCGTCTTGCCCGACACCGCAACCGAACGTGGGGCGCTGACGGTGATGGTGCGGATGAGCCGGCCCGTGGTGGGCGAGATGGCGTACACCCGGTTGGCTGCTTGGTCAGACACCCAGATGGCTCCTGCACCGTACGCAAGGCCCACTCCGCGAAACAGGCCATACCCAGCGCGGCTCTTCACAGGGCCGTTAAAGGTGCGACGCGTGGTGCCGGTCTGGTCGACGGCGATGACGCGCGCGCCCTGCGTGCCCGGGCCGGCGATCCACACGTAGTTGCCCTGCGCCATGGCGGCGCTGGCAGAGGGGGCGCCAGCCGGCGAATACTGTGCAGTGACCGCACCGGTGGCGGGGTCAACCGTGCTGAGCTGCCCACTTGCCGTGTTGGCATTGGGCAACCACAGCAGGCCAAACGCCGACGCAATGGCGCTGGGCGAGGTAGTGGGCCCGAGCGGGAATGTGGTCCAGCCGTAGCCGGTGCCCGAGCCACTGGTGGGCACCACGTAATCGGCAGTGGCCAGCGCAGGAATGGCGAGCGCAGTGCAGGCGATCGAAGCAAGGATGCAGGTACGGACAGACGGCAACGGGGGCTCCTCTCAAGTTGTCGCGGTAAGCGTACCAACGCGTTTCCGGCACACGCAGACCGGGTCAGAGCAAAACACCGTCCCGAGCCCGCTAACGCCAGCCTCGAATGGCTGCGACGCGACGGTCGCGTGGCCTTCACCTGCATTGACCCCACCAGCTTCTACCGACAGGTGAGCCTCATGGGTGTGGTGGAGGAGATGTACGAGGACGTCGACCGCACCGATATCGATGCCCTCAGTCAGTTGTACGTGGGGAAGCCCTACCCGCGCACCGCCCACCCGCGTATCTCCGTGCGCATCCGCGTGGACCGCTGGCACGGCTGGGACCGCGATCCCAACGAGGCCGAGAACCCCGACCGACCCAGGCTGCCCGTCTAGTTCCACGACATCGTCACATCGCTTCGACGGACCCCCGTACGGGCAAACGGGCACGGATAACAGCGCGTATTGACCCATGCTGCCTGTGGCGTAAGGTCGCATCATGAGTCCACGCACGGTTCTGATCACAGGGGCATCCAGCGGCATCGGACGC
>JBAXJA010000184.1:0-2460 GCA_037138115.1 Thermoleophilia bacterium
TTCGGCCATAACCACTGGCACTTCCTTCAGTTTGACGCGTTCGAGTTGCGCGACCCGGTACGCGGCGTGCTGGTGAGCGAGGGACACAAGGTGGGGTTCTGCCTGGGCAGCCGCTTCACGATGGAGCCGCCGGTGCCGGGCGCGCCCGCGGTACCGGCAATCAACACCAACTGTGGCCGGTTCCTCCCCGGGCTCACGCGCATGCGCATGGGTATCGACGTGGGGTACGCCGACGACTACGCCGCATATCTCGAGTTCCAATACATCGACATCACGCACGTGCCGGCGGGCCGCTACGTGGTGGTGCACCGGGCCGATCCCCAGAAGCGGCTCGTGGTTGGCGACCGCTCAGATGACGTTGCATCAACCCTCATCGAGATCGGCGCGACAGCGGGTCGGGGAAAGGTTCCCTCCGTGACGACGCTCGCCGAATGCGCGGCCACCAGCGGCGCCCCTGACCAGCCATGCGTCGCCACGGCCGGGCCGTGAACGATTTGTAAGAACTTGCCACCCCGGCGGTAAGCGATGGGGTAGGTAGGCCCCACTCCATTGGGGAGGAGAGGGAACATGGGTGGATGCGCTCCCCGACCCTCAAATCCATCCGTTCCATCGGCCTCGCAGCGGCACTGCTCTGCATGGGCGGCATGATGGCGTCAACGGCGGGTGCGGTCGGCACTGCCTGCACAACCGGTGCCGTTTCGCTGTCCTCTCCCGATCGCGCTTCGTTCCAATGGACCCTCCCCGGCACATGGGCATCAAATGGATCGGCTCGCATTCTCGCCCGCCCGTACGGCAGCAGTGCGGCCTGGAGCCAGCTGGCCATGGTCAGCGGCGTTCGCACCGCGGGAACCAGAACGACCGCCACGACCATCCCGGGCCTGACCACTGGCTCGTGGTCGTGGCGGGTTGAACTCACCCCGCCGACCGGGGCGGTGGACTGGTGCGATGCCGCGACGCCGATCGTCATCACGCGTCCCGCCGCTCCCAGCATCACGTTGTCCGGCACGCGCATCACGGCCGACGGCTGGCGGGCAATCGTGGGCGGACAGACGGTCAGCGTGGCCCGCGCCATGGGTGATGGCGTTGCGGGTACGTCGTATGTGCGGTTCCAGGCACCGAGTGGCATCTGGGGCACCGAGGCCCCGGCACCGGTGGCGATTCCCATGTCCAATGTTATTTCGGTGCAGGCGTACCGGCGATCGAGTTCCGGCCTGACGGGAGCCACCGCAACCATGTCGCTCCTCAGCGATGTCGACCCTCCCGCGGTGCCATCTGTGTCGTCCAAGAGCATCACGGTGGATGCCAGTGGTGGGGCGGTGGCGCTCGGTGCGTCGTACGACCAGGGATCTGGCACCAGCACCTACGAGTGGTCGCTCCTGTCGAAGGGGGGGATGCAGACGGCATGGGCGCCGGCAACGGGTATGCGCGTGGCCGTGGCGGCAACTGACGCGGGCGGCACGCTCTCTCTGCGGGCCTGCGACCGGGTGGGGAACTGCTCCGATCCGGTGGGCGTGGCCATCGAGGCCCACCCAACCACCCCAGGCGTGCCCTCAAACCCCGCCGGCCCGACACCCCGCACGCCTGCGCCCCGCGTCGTGGAGAGCACACCGCCACGCATCACCGCGCTCGCGGTGCTGGCACCCGTGGGCGGTGCGGGCCGCGTGGCCGTGGACCTCAGTCGCCCTGCCGAGGTCACCTTCACCGTGACCAATCGCGGCGCGACCGTCTCAACAGTGGCCGTGTGGCTCGGGGCCGGGCACACACTCGTGCGTATCCCCGGGGGGGTCCGTGCCGTCGCCGGGGCGACGTTGACCGCACATCCTGTGGCCGGGGCTGCGAGCGGTGAGATGGCCACCGCCACTCTTTCGCTCCCCGCTGTCGCACCCACCCGCGCCGCGGAGGCCGCACGGGGGACCACGCGCATGCGATCGCATGCCACCGCAATGCTCTACGACATGGACACCGCAGTGCGCGACATCGTGCGCCCGTCCGACGGCGCCGCCGGGCTCTCTGGTGCAGAGGGCGCCCGGCGTCAGGAGCCGTCCAGCAGCGCACTGTTCGGTGTGGCCGACGAGCAGTGGATGGTGGGGAAGGTGACCATCGATGAGCTCATGGACCTGTCCCCGGGCGAGATGGCCGACGTCATCCGCACCGCCATTGATGACGCCCCGTCGCATGTGGTGGGGCTCGACGAGATCATCCCGGCGGCTGCCGACCCCGCTGCCCCGATGGTGGTGGGCGGCAGGGTCCCCGTGGCCGATGCGTCCGCGCTCTCCTCACGTCTGGCAGCCGCATTTGCCGCCCTTGATGAGCCCTCGCCATATGGGGGAACGTGGGCGTCACGGGTCAACGTGTACCTCGCTCCAGCGATGAGTACCGCAATTGCCGCGGGGAGTGGTCCCAACCACAACCTGGGCCGCGACGGCAAGCCCCACTTCCGTACCTACCGCACCGTGATGG
>JBAXJA010000185.1:0-2387 GCA_037138115.1 Thermoleophilia bacterium
CGACGAGGGCGACAGCGGCACCTTTGCCGATCGGATGCTGATCGAGGGCGACCCGTTCACGCTCATCGAGGGCATGACCATCGCGGGAATCGCGGTAGGGGCGGAGGTCGGCTTCGTGTACCTGCGGTCCGAGTATCCCGATGCCATCGCAACCCTCGATGCGGCACTCATGCGCGCGCGCGAGGCCGGGTGGCTGGGGGCCGACGTGCTGGGGTCGGGCCAGGCCTTCGACATCACCGTGAGGGTGGGGGCCGGCTCGTACGTGTGCGGCGAGGAAACCGCGATGCTCGAGAGCCTCGAGGGCAAGAGGGGTATGGTGCGGCCCAAGCCCCCGGTGCCAGCGCTCAGCGGGCTGTTCGGACGGCCCACAGTGATCAATAATGTGCTCACCCTGGCCACGGTTCCGATGGTGCTGGCCGACGGCGCGGCGGCCTACCAGCAACTCGGCGTGGGCCGGTCGCGCGGCACACAGGTGTTTCAGTTGGCGGGCAATGTGGCCCGCGGCGGCATTGTCGAGACGGCATTCGGAATCACGCTCGACACGCTGGTGAACGACTTCGGCGGGGGCACTCGCTCGGGCCGGCCGGTGCGAGCGGTGCAGGTCGGTGGCCCGCTGGGTGCCTATCTGCCGCCTGACGCCCTCGACATCGGTATGGACTACGAGGAACTCGCCGCAGCAGGCGGCATGCTCGGGCACGGCGGCGTGGTGGTGTTCGACGACCGCGTCGACATGGCGCAGCAGGCTCGCTTCGCAATGGAGTTCTGCGCCGTTGAGTCGTGCGGTAAGTGCACACCCTGCCGGGTCGGCGCGGTACGCGGTGTCGAGGTAATTGATCGGGTTATTGCCGGTGTCGAGCGCGAGGCCAACCTGGTGCTGCTCGGCGATCTGTGCGATCTCATGACCGACGGCTCGCTGTGCGCCATGGGCGGCCTCACCCCACTTCCGGTGCGCAGCGCCCTCGCTCACTGGCCCCAGGACTTCGGAGGAACGACATGACGCTGCTACACGAACCCGACTTCGGTACGCCGGCCCGGACCTCGACAGAGCAGGTCACCCTCGTGGTCGACGGCACGTCGGTCACGGTGCCTGCCGGCACGTCGGTGATGCGCGCCGCCGCCGAGGCGGGGTTCGCGGTCCCCAAACTGTGCGCGACCGACAGTCTCGAGGCCTTCGGTTCGTGCCGGCTGTGCGTGGTTGAAATCGATGGAAAGCGTGGCACGCCGGCCTCGTGCACGACGCCTGCTGAGTCGGGCATGGTGGTGCACACGCAAACTCCCAAGGTCGACAAGCTGCGGCGCGGGGTGATGGAGCTTTACATCTCCGACCATCCCCTCGACTGCCTCACCTGCTCGGCCAACGGTGACTGCGAGTTGCAGGACATGGCCGGAGTGGTCGGACTACGCGAGGTGCGTTACGGCTTCGAGGGCGAGTCGCACACCCATGCCGAGAAGGATGAGAGCAACCCCTACTTCACCTTCGACTCCAGCAAGTGCATCGTGTGCTCGCGGTGCGTCCGCGCCTGCGACGAGGTGCAGGGAACCTTTGCCCTCACCATCTCCGGCCGCGGGTTTGACTCCAAGGTGACGCCCGGCGCGGGCGAGTCATTCTTCGGCAGCGATTGTGTGTCGTGCGGTGCGTGCGTGCAGGCGTGCCCCACGGCGACCCTGGAGGAGAAGTCGGTCATCAACCTCGGGATGCCCACCCGCACGGTGCTCACCACGTGTGCCTACTGCGGGGTCGGCTGCTCGTTCAAGGCGGAGTTGCGGGGCGACGAACTCGTGCGGATGGTCCCGTTCAAGGATGGCGGGGCTAACGAGGGGCACTCGTGCGTCAAGGGTCGCTTCGCGTGGGGCTATGCCACCCACCCCGACCGCGTGGTCGACCCCATGGTGCGCGAGCGCATCACCGATGAATGGCGGGTCGTCAGCTGGGACGAGGCCATCGACTTCGCCGCCACGCGGCTCAAGGCCATCCAAGCCGAGTACGGCGTCGACTCCATCGGTGGCATCACCTCGTCGCGCTGCACCAACGAGGAGGTCTACGTGGTGCAGAAGATGGTGCGCGCCGCGTTCGGCAACAACAATGTCGACACCTGTGCGCGCGTGTGCCACTCGCCCACCGGTTACGGGCTCAACCAAACCTTTGGCACCTCGGCTGGAACGCAGGACTTCAAGTCGGTTGAGTCGAGTGATGTGATTCTGCTGATCGGCGCCAACCCCACCGACGCGCACCCCGTGTTCGCGTCGCGCATGAAGCGGCGGCTGCGTCAGGGCGCCCAGCTCATCGTGCTTGACCCTCGTCGCATTGACCTCGTGCGCTCGCCCCACGTCGAGGCCGCCTTCCACCTGCCGCTTCAGCCCGGAACCAACGTGGCGGTCATCAACGC
>JBAXJA010000186.1:0-2384 GCA_037138115.1 Thermoleophilia bacterium
GCTCACGGTGGTGGCCCCCACCGTCGAGGAGACGCTGCGGGTGAAGGCATACCTAGTGGTGCAGCGCAATCAGGTACGCGACTACCTCGATGTCGTGGCGCTTGCCGACCACATCGGCATCGACCATGCCGTCGAAGTGCTCGCGACCATCGACGCGTACTACGACGATCGTTCGGGTGAGCCCGGCTCTGTGCGGACGGCGCTGGTGCTCCGGCTCGCCCTGCCCGACCCGCGTGACGCCCGCGTGACGCACGAGCTTGCGCGCTACAAGGGCCTTGATCCCAGGTGGCACGACTGGGCGCAGGTGGTGGGGGCATGCGAGGCGCTGGCCCTGCGGCTCGCGGAGGGCCAGCCATGACCGTAACCTTCCGCAACGTCGATGCCTCGCCAGCCGACGATGTGCGTACCTGGCCCTACGAGGCCATTGTCATCGTGCTCGAACGGGGGCTGGTCGCCGACTGGCAGCCGCTCATTGACGAAGTCCGGGTACGCCCGCATGGAGAGGTCGCGCGCGCTCTGGAGAGCTACGTCTCGTACACGGAGCCGTCTGGAATCACGCGTCTGTGCGAGCTGGTGATCGCCAGCGCCCGTACCGACCTCGATGCCCGTGACCGCCGTGAGGTGGCAGATCGTGTGCAGCGGGCAATTGCCCTGTCGGGCGTGTCAGCGCGCGAGTTCGCCGCGACCCTCGGTACGTCGGCGTCGCGGCTGAGCACCTATGCAAATGGCAAGGTGGTTCCGTCGGCGGCAATGCTCATGCGCATGGAGCGCGAGGCGGTCAGGCCAGATGGTCACTCATTGCCCCGGGGTCGCCGCCGCACTCCCTGATCGCAATGCGGAAGGTGGCGCGAAATACGTTCCCCGGGTCCACCGCGGGCAACTGATTGCCGGTGACGAGTGCATTGGTCGGCGCGGTCATGGGCTCGAAGCAGACGAACGGCTGGTCGGCCGGCGCGTACACCTGCGCCACGGGGTAGCCCTCGTCAAATGCCACGGTCACCTCGCGGCCGGGGCCATGCAGGGTGAAGCGGGGCACCGGGGCCAGGCGGTCGAACAGGTCATCGAATGATTGATCGGTGAGTGCAACCGTCAGTGGGGCGACGGTTTCGCCCGCACCCGTGGGCAGCCCCCGCTCGTCAAGCAATGCGTGATGCTCCACCGGCAGCGTGATCTCCACCCCGTCGCGGGTGCCACCGGGCAGCGCGAGGTAGGGGTGAAACCCGAAGGCAATCGGCACTGGTACGTCACCGGTGGGGGTGACCGTGGTGGTGATGGCAAGGCCGGCATCGTCGAGACGCACGGCCATCTCGAGGAGGTGGGGAAATGGGAAGGCCGCCATCAGCGCGGGCTCGGCCCCGAAGTCGAGGCGGGCACGCAGCACGGCCGCGTCGCCGTGGGCGCCGGCGTCGGTCACCTTCCAGTTCGGGCACGCGGCCAGGAGCCCGTGGATGGGCAGTCCATTCGCGTCGAGCCTGATGGGAGAGATGGCTGGGTCGAGCACCACCTGATGCCCCGCTACCTCGTACCCCACGCCCGACAGCCGGTTTGCCCACGGGTACAGCAGCGGGATACCGAAGGTCGACCCCCGCTCGATGTAGGTGGCGAGCCCCCCGCGCTGGCCGAGCAGCTCCTCACCGCGGTGGCGCAGCGAGCAGCACACCATTCCTGCACCCGGCGCGTAGGTGGCCGTCAGATCCCCGCTCGCAGATGTGAGCCGCGTGGTGGGATGTCCGTCGGTCGTGGTGTGGGTGACCGAGGGGGGCACGCCGGACCTACTGGTTCTCGAGCAGTTCTTCCTCAGGCACGTCGCGCCACACGCGCGCGGGCAGCCCGGCCACCAACTTGCCGGCGGGGATGTCCTTGGTCACCAGGGCGCCGGCGGCCACGAAGGCCTCTTCGCCGATCTCGATGCCCGGAAGAATGACCACGCCGCCGCCAATGCGCGCCGCACGGCGGATGGTGGCGCCCATCAGGAGCTGGTGACGCGCATGGGTGCGACCCATAAAGTTGTCGTTCGTGGTGGTGACGCAGGGCGCGATGAACACGTCGTCTTCAAGGGTGGACAGGCGGGTGATGTACGAGTTGCTCTGAATGGAGCAGCGCGACCCGATGGTCACCTGATTCTCGATGCACACGCCGCGGCCGATGCCGCAGTCCTCGCCAATAGTCACGTTCTCGCGCACGAAGGCCTGGTCACCGATGACGGTGCGGGCCCCGATGGTGCTGCCCGCAAATACCACGGCGCCAGAGCACACGGTGACGCTCTCGGCGATGACCAGACCCGGCAGCTCCTTCTTCTTCGCCGTTGAGCGGCTGGCGAGCTTCGGGCTCTTGCCGAGCACCACGTTGTCCTGAATGACGCATCCGGCACCGATGACCGTGCC
>JBAXJA010000187.1:0-2373 GCA_037138115.1 Thermoleophilia bacterium
CCACCATGTACAGCGACGCCAACTTCGTGGTGATCGACGACGTGCGCACGCTGCCGCAGAAGCTTCCCCAGCTGTACCGCAGGCTCACCACCTGATGACATGAGCCCTCGCCGCTCACTCCCCCTCATCTCGCTGGCCATGGTGGCCATCGTGGTGGGTGTCGGGTGTGGAGGCTCCCCGATCACCAAGTCCGACGAGCGCACGTGCGAGAAGGACCTGGTCCCCAGTGACTCCCTTCACATCGTGGAGTTCTCGGCCGTGCCCGATCTCGCGAAGGCCTACGGCATGACCGACTGGCAGGAGAGAGGGCAGTACGTGGTGGATGCGCTCCGCGCCACAGCGGACCAGTCGCAGGCGGAGGCCCTCACCATGGTCGCCCGCGCGGGTATCTGCATCCATCGCACCACCGTCAACTGGATCTCCAACAGTCTGGTGTTCGCGGGGCCGAAGGGGTTGGCCGACCGCGTGGCCAAACTGCCGGGCGTCAAGGCGGTGATTTCGGAGGATGCACCGGCGTTCGAGGAGTCCCGCTACCCGCGGGTGCAGGCTCCCACAGCCCCGGGGTGGGACCTGAGGGCCGTGCGCGCCCCGGCTGCGTGGGAGAAGGGCATCACCGGCAAGGGTGTCACCATCGGTATCGTCGATACCGGGGTTGACTGGACGCACCCGGCCATCATGCAGCGCTACCGCGGCTACCGTGGCCCCGACGCACAGCCGGTGCATGACGGCAATTGGTGGAGTCCCCTTGATCGTTTCCGGGATGCCCCGGTGTCCACCTCACCCCACGGCACGCACGTCACCGGCACCGCGGTGGGTGGCACCGGTCTGCCAGGGGGTGCACCAATCGGCGTTGCGCCTGGCGCCACATTTATCTCGGCAGTGGCATGCACGGCCAGGGCGTGTCCGCTCGCAGGGGTGCTCTCGGGGCTGCAGTTCATGATCGCGCCCACTGACCGCCGCGGCCGCGATCCCAGCCCGGCGCTGCGGCCGCAGGTGGTGAGCAACTCCTGGCAGCGCAATGCACGGGAGGTCCCGCTGGAACGTGCGGTCACCGCACTGGAGGCAGCAGGCGTGCTGCCGGTACTCGCCGTGGGAAATGGTGGCCCGGCCTGCGGATCAGCGACGACGCCGGGGGCGGGCGACGACCGCCTGCTGAGCGTCGGCGCGTCGGATCGCGCGGGTGCCGTGGTCGCATTCTCCGGTCGCGGCCCTGCTCCGGGCGGGGCCCCCGGTCCTGATGTGGTGGCCCCCGGTGCCGGGATCGTGTCGAGTATTCCCACCCGCGGGTACGCCGCGTCGGACGGCACGTCGATGGCCGCTCCGGTGGTGGCCGGCATCGCGGCACTCGTGATGCAGGCAAATCCCGCGCTGGTCGGGCACCTTGAAGATGTGGTCTCGATCATCAGGCGTACCGCGACCGCTGCGGGTGATGGCACGTGCGGAACCGCGGCAGGCGGCCGCCGCAATAACAGCGCCGGATACGGCATCGTGAATGCCGACGCGGCGGTGCACGCGGTCCGGCGCACGCCGTAGCGGGGCGTGACCCGCCTGCGCGGGTAGTGGTCACGCAGCCAAATCGGACTATTGTCGATTTCCGTAAGTCAACTGTCTGGAGTGTGCGTCATGCGCCGCGTCGCCATCGCCCTATTCGTCACGCTCGGGGGTGCGGCGCTTTTTGCTGGCTGCGGCGGGACGTCGGATACGACCACCTCTGGTTCCGGGGGCGGTCCGGCAGAAGCGACCAGCACGCCCGCGCCAGGGGGTACCGACGGCGTCTACCTGCCGGGCGTGAAGCAGGCGTTGGCCAGCAAGAATGCGCTGCCAGCGTGCCAAGGGCAGCGCTCGGATGAACACATTTGCGGCAACTACTTCAATTATCTCCTTTCGTGGGTCGCCAACCCCAAAGGGGGGTCTCCGCTGCTCGCGGGCGCGACAAATGCCAGTGGCAGCCCATCTGGGTCGGCCGTGTTCCTGCCGACGGAGGGCGCTGACGGGGGAAAGACCGTGCAGGCCGGTCACCACAACGATGAGGGTGACGGCAAGTACTGGTGGGGTCCCTGCGGGGACGACTGGACGAAGTGCACGGGTGAGAGCAAGGGCGCGAGGTTCACTGACCGGCTCCTCATTGAATGGTCGGACGACAACGCGAATGAGAACAGCGGGAGCGTGTACCTCAACCTGCAGGCCGGCGACGTTCCTCTTGGTCAGACGTGGGTGGGCCAGTGGAATGATGGTCAGGAGGGCGCCGGCGCGTGCAAGGCCGCCGATCGCCACGGATGGCCGGAATACGTGGTGTGCAGTTGGGATGGGAAGAATCACGACGCACTGAGCCGCTCCGAGGACCGCCAGGACGAGCTCGGATTCGGATACTGG
>JBAXJA010000188.1:0-2350 GCA_037138115.1 Thermoleophilia bacterium
TCGGGGGGAGCTTCACGACCGTCGGTGGAACCACCAGGAACCGCGCGGCCGCGGTTGGCACCGATGGCACGCTCACCAACTGGGATCCGAACGTGGGTAGCAGCACGGTCACTACGATTGTCGTTTCGGGCTCGACCGTCTACATCGGGGGGCAGTTCAATACCGTCGGTGCAGCCATCCGGAGGAATGTGGCGGCAGATTCGTCATGGTCTTTTACTTTAGCGGTTGACGCCAGAATTCCCGCTAACTCTGAATTATCAGGGCGACTGCAGCCACGGTGTTCACAGTGGCGTGTGCGGTGATCGTGGCCGGGATGCCACGCCAGCGGTAGAGCCACGCAAGGGCCCAGCCGGTGGCCACCAGTGCGAGGGTGCGGGGCCACGCCACCCAGGCGTCGTAGTGGGCGGCGGTGAACAGCAGGCCCGAGATGGGCGCGGCGACGGCGAAGGGAATGAGGCGCACCAGGCCGCGAAGCTCGAGTGCGCGGAACAGGATCTCCTCGCCCAGCGGGGCCAGCACGATGAGGGCGAACACAATGAGGGCGGTTTGCCACCACACGCCGGCGAGCGTGATCTGTGCCTCCTCGAGCCGATCCCTGGCATCGCCATCGATGCCTGCCCCCGTGCCGATGATGATGGCCGACCCCACCATGATGGCCGCACCGATACCGAGGCCAATGGCCACCGACGGTCCCACACGCCCCTTGCTCGCGAGCATCAGGCGGCGCTGCGCGGGTTGCACCGTGCGCAGCACCACGAGGCCCACCAGCAGGATTCCTGCGCTACCCACCGCCACACCCACAGCGCTGCTGGCGTCCTGGCTGGCACCCAGGGCACGCGCAGCCAGCACGCACCCGATGGCTGCGCCCAGGCCCAGCAGCACGGCCGCGAGCGGAACCAGAATGCGCCACCAGGCACCCCGGGCATTCCAGCGCCACCGGGGGCCGGCCATGGTGACGGGGCCAGGTGGCCGGGATGGGGGAGGTGGCGGTGACGTACTCACCTGCCGCACGCTACTGACCACCCCGGTTCCCCCCGGCCTGCCCGTCTACACTCCCGCGCCGTGAGTACCACCGCAACCCGCCCGCGCCTGTTCAGCGGCATGCGCCCCACGGGGCAGCTGCACATCGGCCACCTTCTGGGTGCCCTGGGCAACTGGGTTCGGCTGCAGGACGAGTATGAGTGCATCTACTCAGTGGCCGACCTGCACGCACTCACCACGGGGTACGAAGACGTCAAGGGCATTCACGACAGCGGCATCGAGATGGTTGCCGACTGGATCGCCTGCGGGGTTGACCCCGAGCGCAGCATCATCTTTCGCCAGAGCGATGTGCCCCAGCATGCAGAGCTCGCAGTGCTGCTCGGCATGATCACGCCGCTCTCGTGGCTTGAGCGCGTGCCCACGTACAAGGGGCAAATTGATGAGCTGGGCGAGCACCTGCTCACCTACGGCTTTCTGGGCTACCCGCTGCTGCAGACCGCCGACATCATTCTGTACAAGGCAACCAAGGTGCCGGTGGGGCAGGACCAACTGCCGCATCTGGAGCTTTCGCGCGAGGTCGTGCGTCGCTTCAACCACCTGTACGGCCCGGTGTTCCCTGAGATGGAGGCCATCATCAGTGAGGCCCCGCTGCTGGTGGGCCCCGACGGCCGCAAGATGAGCAAGAGCTACGGCAACGCCATCACGCTGGCCAGCACCGATGATGAGATCGACAAGCTGGTGATGGGCATGGTGACCGACCCGCAGCGCATCAAGCGTGACGACCCGGGCAACCCTGAGATCTGCAACGTGTACGCATGGCACAAGCTGTTTGGCGCCGCACCTGCGGACATGGACGAGATCTTCGCCGGCTGCACCAACGCCACCCTCGGCTGTGTTGACGACAAGCGGGCGCTCGCCACCCGGGTGAAGGACATCATCCGTCCCATCCGGGAGAAGCGGGAAGAGTTGATCCAGCACCCGGCCCACCTCGAGACCATCCTCGAAGAGGGCGCCGAGCGCGCCCGGGCCATCGCCGGGCCCATCATGGCCGAGGCCACGGCCGCAATGGGCCTCTAGGCGGCCCGCGCCGAATGTGGATCCAGCGCGCGATCGGGCTCGACCCCCGTGCGCGCGGCGTGCATCTGGTTACCCGCGAGGTGCTTTCCGCCGTCCCGGAACTCGGCGATATGCGTGTGGGGATGATGAATGTCTTTCTCCGCCACACCTCCGCGTCGCTCGCGCTGAACGAGAACGCGAGCCCCGACGTGCGGGTTGATCTTGAGGGCTGGCTCAACGACGCCGTGCCCGAAGGCGCGCCCTACTGGACCCACGTGCACGAGGGGCCCGATGACATGCCCGCGCACGTCAA
>JBAXJA010000189.1:0-2331 GCA_037138115.1 Thermoleophilia bacterium
CGCGGGGACATCCGCGCCACGCGCACGCGCAGCAAGGAATGCCCACATGAACAGGGCGACGCCCACCCCCAGCGCCACCCGCCCGAATGCGGGCACGGGGGCACCCGGGTGCACCAGCACCTCCTCCACCCCGATCGCCACGAGGATGACCCCGGCGACCATGGGAAGGTGGCCGAGCGTGAAGACGTCCCGCGCCGTGTGACCGCGCACAAGGACATCGGCCTGGTCGACGAGGGCCGCTTCCATGGCCTCGGCCGACCGGTCGAAGTACGCCCACCAGAGAAGCGCCGTCACCGCGAACCCCAGGCCCAGAGTCACCATGGCGCGCGCGGTGATGGGCAGGCCCGACATGGTGGCGCCGATGCCGACGATCGACTCGCCGAGCGCGATGATGACGATGAGGCCGTGGCGCTCAGCGAAATGCGCGGGCGCCACCCGGAACTCGCCGCGGCCCGCGGCGAGCACGCTGACCACATCCACCACCACGGCCGCGGCCCACAGCCAGGTACGTGCCCCGGTGGGGGCGAGCCCGCCGGCAAGCACGAGCACGGGGCCCGCCACGGCCACTGGCAGGTACGACCGCAGGGCGGCCTGATGCTCGGGCGCACCGCGTAGGCCCAGCCAGTGCAGCGCCATCCCGATCAGCAGCACCGCGGCATAGGGCACGGCGAAAAGCGCGCCGCGGTCGCCGAAGGCGTCGGGAAGGGCGATGGCGGCCACCAGCGTGAGGCCGGTCACGGCGAGCAGTGCCACCCGCACTGCGGGCGCGTTGATGTCAATCGCATGGCTGCCCACGTGTACTGCGACCACGCCCACCACACGAGCCAGAGCAGCAGGGCCGCATGCAGCCACCCCGATGCCGAGTGATCGGCGTGGATCGCCGTGGCCACCTGCGTGATGGCAAACACGAAGACCAGGTCGAAGAACAGCTCGACGAACGAGGTGCGCTTGGTCAGTGCGTCAATCATCGATGGACAATCTGTCTGGGCATGCGGGCCTCCCGTGCGGTGCGCATGGATCTTTGCTTGATATCAAGGTAAATTGCAAGCCGTGACCCGGACCGACTCCGTTGATGCCGTGCTGAGGGGGTGGCGCGACACCGGCCCGTCACTCGATGTGACGCCGGTGGCCATCGTGCTGCGCCTCGGGCGCATCCGGTCGCTCATGGAGGGGCGCATGGAGGCAGTGATGTCACGGCATGGCCTGACCCTCGGCGACTTCTCGGGCATGGCGGCCATCGCCCGGCTCGAGGGCGACGACGGCGTCTCGCAGGCACGGCTGATGGGCGAGCTGGGGCTCACGTCCGGGACGGTGAGCGTACGCGTCGACCGCCTGGTGGGTGCTGGACGGGCAATCCGCGCAGCCGACCCCGCCGACCGGCGCGGGGCGCGCGTGCGCCTCACACCTGAGGGGCGACGGGTGTTCGAGGCCGCGGCGCCGGAACATCTGGCCAATGAACGGGACATGCTGCGCGGGCTGAGTTCCACGCAGCAGCAGCGCCTGGCCGACCTGCTGCGACCACTGCTCGCGAGCCTTGAGGCCAGCGGTGCCTGAGACGGTGCTCATCACGGGGGCGGGGCGTGGCCTCGGGCTCGAATTGGCCCGCCTGTGCGCGGCGCGGGGCGATCGCGTCATCGGCACGGTTCGCGACCCCGCGGCCGCAGCCGAGCTGACCACCCTGCCGGGCGTGCACGTGCACCAACTCGACCTGCGCGCCTCTGATGCCATCCCCGATGCCGTCGCCCAGATGGTGGACGGTGCTGGTGGCGTTGACGTGATCATCAACAACGCCGGCGTGAACTACCGCGGCGTGCCCGACGGCGCCGACACGCTGTCGGTGGAGACCATGTCGGCCGACCCGATGCTCGACCTCTTCCGCGTCAACGCGGTTGCCCCCCTACTGGTTGTGCGCGGGGCCTTGCCGTGGCTCAGGGAGTCGCCGGCTGCCGTCGTGGTGAATGTGGCCTCGTGGCTCGCGAGCGTCGGCGGGTTCGAAGAGGGAGCCGCGGCCAACTACGGCTACCGCGTGACCAAGACTGCGCTGCTCATGGCCACGCGCGCGCTGGCCGCCGAGGTCGGGCCGCTGGGCATCACGGCGATCAGCGTGAACCCCGGCTGGATGCGCACGGCGATGGGGGGCGACCGCGCAACGCTCGACCCCGTGGACTCCGCCGCAGGGATCCTCGACCTCGCGGCGCGCGTCACGCCGCCCGACGGCGGGCGCTTCTTCGACTGGGACGGGGCGAGCCACCCCTACTGACGGCGGCTACGACTGGCGCGCGATGGCGACGACCTCACCGGCCGTCGCCTGCACCCGCTCCTCGGCACTGC
>JBAXJA010000190.1:0-2304 GCA_037138115.1 Thermoleophilia bacterium
CTTTTGTAGCGGCGACTGACCCCCACCGGGGACTGACCCCGGGGTTGGGCGTTGGATCGCTTTCGGCGTGACTTGTGGGTTGCTACCAGCCCACTGAGATGACGGCCACAGCCACGAGGATTACTCCCTCGCGTCCGTCGTCGCCGATCAGCCCATTCGGCTGCCGGTGGCCACCCTCCACGGCCGTCACCGTCACCTGTCCATATGGGAACCTCGCCCGCACGGTGTCGATGTCCACCCGATCCGCGCCGGGCACCGCAATGGTGGCCTCCACGCGCATGTTCGCCCGGTCGTTCCCCGGCAGCACATCCCGCAGGCGTGGGAACAGCACGCGCCGAATGGAGTCCTCCACAGCGCGCGTGGCGGCCTTTGTGGCGTCGTCGCCGGTCAGGTCAACCCCGATGCCAGTCTCGATGATGAGCGGGAAGATGCCATCGGTCACTTGGATGCCTCCGGAAGCAGCGTGGTGTCCACGGCAGCGGACCCGGACTCCTCGGTGGTCAGAAGGCCCTTCGCCTTCATCCACTTCGCCAGTGCGTCCCACTGCGCAGGGCTCATCCCCAGCGGCTTTCCATGGGCCACGAGCACCGGGAGAGTTGCGGCAAGTTGTGCCGCGAGCAGTCCCTTTGCGATGTCCGGATTGGCAGTGATGAGGGCGGCCTTCGCGGCGGCCGGGTCGCCCTGTGCCGTTGTGGTGCCCGTCGCGACGGCGGCCAATGCCCGGCGGATCGCCTCGGGGTGGTCCCTGATGGTGTCCTCGCCGGCGGCCAGCACCAGCTCGTCGTAGGTGGGCACGCCATAGTCCTCAAGCCTGAACACCGTTACCGGCACGCCCTTTGCCCGCAGGCCGAGTACCTCGATGTTCCAGTACCCACCGATGATGGCGTCAACCTTGCCCGCGGCCAGGGCAGGGGCGAGGCTGTAACCCACAACCTTGGTCTGGACCTTGGAGGGGTCACCGCCGGCGCTGCGCACCACGGTGTCGAGGAGCGCGGCATCGCTCGGCACCCCCGCGATGCCGACCGTCTTACCCTCGAGATCCTTGGGCGTGGTGATGCCGCTGTCGCTGCGGGCGATGATGGAGTTGAGCGGAACCGGCACCACAGCACCCACGGCCTTGACGGGAATGCCCTTGGCCCGGGCGATGAGGAGTTCCGGCGCGTAGGTGATGACGAGGTCCTTCTTGCCAGTTGCCGCCTGCGTGAGGTTGGTGGTGGGGTCGCTGGGCACCGACGGGTCAATCTCCACGCCCTCGCGAGCGGCGATGCCGCCGACGATGGCGGTCTCAATTCCCGCATGGTCGGCGTTGGGGTACCAGTCGAGGGCCAGCGACACCTGCTCGGTGCCCGTGCTGGCTGACGTGGCCGCGGTGGAGCCGCCGCCGCACCCGGCGAGGGTGATGGGGATGGCGACTGCACTGATGGCGATGACCACGATGTGTCTTAGTCGGGGCACGGCGGTTCCTTGGTGTGAATTCAGCGGGAGCCCGGGCGGGTGCCCCGGCGCAGGTAAGGAAGTGCCGCCCACTCGGTAACCGCCACGATGAGGAACATCGCGATGCCGATGAGGGCGAGAATGACGACGGCCGCAAAGGTAACCGGCGTCTCAAATTGGCCGGCAGAGAGGCGGGTGAGGGCACCCAGACCGCGGTCTGATGCCACGAGCTCGCCCACCACCGCACCGGTGACTGCAAACACGGCGGCCAACCTCAGACCGGTGAACAGCCGCGGCAGCGCAGCGGGCACGCGCACGTGCCACCAGGTCCACCCCGGCGACGCGCCGAGGGTGCGCACGGCACGGATGAGCTCGTGGTCTGTGGAGCGCAGCCCATCGACCCCGGCGACAATGACCGGGAAGATGCTGATGAGCGCGGCCAGAGTGACCATGGCTCCGAATTCGGGCATCCACAGCACGAGCAGGGGCGCCAGCGCCACCAGCGGGATCGTCTGCGACACGATGATCCACGGATAGAGCATGAACCCCGCGACGCGGCTGCGCGCGATGAGCGCCGCCAGAAGGCAGCCGACCACGGTTGCAAGCGCGAAGCCCACGACGGTGATGAGCATGGTCCACTGCGCGTGGTACCAAAGGCGCTCATGCACGTCCCAACCGGTTCGGGCGATGGTGGCGGGTGACGGCAGGATCCACTCGCGCGGCTGCATGATCCAGGCGCTGATCTGCCACACGAGCACCAGTGCAAGCGGCAGCGCCACTGCGGCAGCCACCTGCCCCCAGCGAATGCGGCGAGGGCGGGGTCCGGCGGCGGCGGGTGAAGCGGGCTCGACCTGAGGCACGGTGGTCATG
>JBAXJA010000191.1:0-2289 GCA_037138115.1 Thermoleophilia bacterium
GGAACGCATCGGTCTGCAAAACCGACATGAGTGGGTTCGACTCCCACGGTCGCCTCTTTCGCCGTGATCCTGTCCCCAGGGCGGTCGCTCCGCCCCGGGGACAGGCGCCATCACCCGGCTTCGGCCTGCAGTGCCGCCTGCGCTTCGGCCATGCCCTCGTCGGGCAGGTCAAGGTTGTGCATGACGGCAATGCCCCATGTACCCGACTGATTGGTACACACGAGATTCATGAGGCCGCGCCGCGTCGGCCACGGGTTGCCCAGAGGGTCAATGGCG
The DNA here is from genome assembly GCA_037138115.1 of Thermoleophilia bacterium. GTDB lineage: Bacteria > Actinomycetota > Thermoleophilia > Miltoncostaeales > Miltoncostaeaceae > SYFI01. The sequence continues at coordinate 277 of JBAXJA010000191.1, forward strand.
CCATGCATGGCCCAACGCAGATCCACCGCGATGACGTCAGGCCGCAGTTCGCGCGCGTCCACCTGAACCGCCTCGAGCGTGCTGTCGCGGAACATCGTGACGAACACAGGCGCGTGAAAGGCGTCGATGGCCTCGCGGCCCGTGGCCTTCATGCCGAAGACATTGGTGAAGTCGGCATCGTCGTGGAACGGGGCGGCGAACGCCGTGGCGTCATGCACGTTCCAAGCGGAGACGAGTTCGTTGACGATGGTCATTGCGGAATGCGTCGCAGCGTCCATGGAGTCCCTCCGTTTGTCGGCAAAAGCTAGCCTCGCGCAGCGGGCTGGGGGAATGGGCTCGGCGGTTCTGGCGGATCGGGCAATGGGCGTCTGGGGATCCCGCGGCCACCGCAATTCCGCGTGATGGGAAAGCCCGCCCGCGTGCGTCGCCCGCTTGATCAGTTCGGTGGCGCCTGCAGCGCTTCCAGTGCGGCGAAAAGGTGATGCTGCCGATCCGGCTCCGGGGGGGCTGGCACACTCACTCCCAAGCGAAAGAGCCCTTTGTAGCGCAGCGGTGACGGCGCATGGGCATCCGCGGCCTGTGCTGACACGCTGCCCCTGACCTCGTACCTCCGCTGGGCCCGGGCAGGCGGCGCGGCTTCCTTCCGGGTGACCGCACGATTGGGCAGCCGGTTTCGCTACCACAGGCGCTACGGTTTGAGCATGCAGATCAGCGAACACGAGGCCCACTCCCTTCGGCGTTGGAACACCTGGCTCGTGGTACTGCACGCGGCGCAGGGAATCGCGATTCTCGCGCTGGCCACTGCCTTCACATTGCCGGTCATCATTCCGCACATGTCGGGCCCGCCCGGCAGCCCGCTTGCCGGATTCGAGCCGGTATGGGAGCTGCCACTCGCAATCTTCGTGGCCATCTTCCTGTTCCTGGCCGCACTTGATCACCTGATCTGCGCCCTGCCGGGAACCAACGAGCGGTACGTGCGCAACCTTGAGCGGGGTGCCAACCCGTTCAGGTGGTGGGAGTACTCGGTGAGTGCCTCGCTGATGATGGTGCTCATCGCCATGATCACCGGCATCGCCGACCTGTCGGCCCTCATCGCCATCTTCGGCGCCAACGCCGCCATGATCCTGTTCGGCCTTGTGATGGAACAGCGAAACCCTGCGGGCACCGAGCGGGTTGACTGGCGGCCATTCATTTACGGCTGCATCATCGGGGCCTTTCCGTGGATCGCCATCACGGTTGTGCTCGTTCGCAGCCAGATGACCGTGGGCGTGCCGGGCTTCGTCTACGGCATTTACTTCTCGCTGCTCATTCTCTTCTTCTCATTCGCCCTCAACATGTGGGCGCACTACGCCCGCAAGGGGCGCTTTGCATCGGTGGTGTCCAGCGAGCGCGCGTACCTGGTGCTGTCGCTCGTGGCCAAGTCGCTGCTGGCATGGCAGGTGTTCGCCTCGGCCCTCTCGGGCTGAATGCGCCGGGCGGGAACCTGACTGCCACCATCTTGGCCGTCGCTCTGCGGAGGGGGCGGGAGATCGCTCGCGGGCTACCGTTGTGGGCATGATCTCCCCCAACTGCAAATGGCCTGTGACCCGGCAGCCGTTGCCATCTGCGCCGACCACTTGATGGCGCGCGCGTAGGTGTCCCGCATCTCGCGCTGGCGCGGATTTGGAGGAGCACGGGCCCCGCTGGGTCAGTGGCTGCGCACGCTGGTGCGACTGGTGGTTGCGGCCGCGGTTGCGGCACTCGTTGTGACGGCGCTCGGGTTCCCCGACGAACCCGCCGCGTGGGCCATGGTCGCGGTGGCCGTGGTGGTGGGGGATACCACCGGTCAGTCGGTTGCCGCATCGTGGAACCGCATGCAGGGGTCTGTGGTCGGTTGCCTCTCCGGTGCGGTCGTGCAGATCAGCATCCCCATGGTGGCGGTGCCCATCCGGGTGGCCATCGCCATGGCGCTGTGCCTGTCGGTGTGCCGCCTGCTGCGAGTGGGCAGCGGTTGGCGCCTTGGGGTGGCGCTCG
>JBAXJA010000192.1:0-2280 GCA_037138115.1 Thermoleophilia bacterium
GGACTGATCTCCTCAACCCCTTGAGTGTTCCCGCGAGGGCGGCCTTCGGGCCGCCCTCGCGCGTTTTCTACGGAGCCGAGGCGTACCCGGCGTAGTTGTGAGGCGGCGGGAGTTCCCGGCCCTCCTCGCGCTCGTACTCAGCGAACGCCGCCAGCGCCTCGCGCATGCGGCTCTCCACCTCGTCACGGGTCTTGCCCAGCGCAACCACCCCATCGATATCGGGCAGCCACGCACCCCAGGCCCCGTCCTCGGCGGTCTCATAGACGACGAGGTACTCGGTCATCGCATGTCCTCCAGTCCGGTATTGCGTCGAATGGACGCCAGAATTCCTACCGGCACGGTATCGGAGTTCTTCCCGGCGACAACCACGCGTCCGTGCCCAGTTGGGCCGCTCCATGTCTCGTGCGATCCGGACTGGCGAACCTTTTCCCACCCCGCGGCGATGAGGGCGGCGCGGACTTCTCGGTACTTCTTCGGCATGGGCCGAACGTACGAAGCAGCGTCTCGCGCAGGGGTGACGCAGTGCGCCGATTGACGCCCGCGTTCGTGTCGCCGCCGCCTCGGGTCAGGCCGTGATTCGGGCGCGCACCTCGGCGCCACCGGAGGGCGCGGGTGCGATGGTCCAGCTGCCCCCGGTCGCCTCGGTGAGCACCGCGCTTCCGAGGCCCGGCGCACCCTCGCCCAGGCCGGTGCCGTTGTCGGCCACCTCCACGACCACCTCGCCCGACGGGGCATCAGCCGATATGCGCACGGTTACCGCGCTGGCCGCTCCATGGATCGATGCATTGGCCAGGCACTCCTGCACCACGTTGCCGATGCGCTGCACCGACTCGGCGGGGGGCGGTGATGAGGGCAGCTCCCAACTGATGCTGAGCATGCCCTGCCACGTCGCGTCAATCGCATCGCGCAGCGCTTGCAGATCGTGAGTGGTCGGGGGCGCCTCGTCGGCATCCACCCGTGCCACCGCGACGCGGGCCTCGGCGATGGCCCGCTCAAGGGCCACCTGATCTCCGCGGTTCACGGCGTCCTGGATGGCGTACGCCGATGCCACAAGCCCGGCCTGCACGGTGCTGTGCAGGTGCCGCGCCAGATCGTGCTGCATGCGCTCGGTGGCCTCTTCCAGGGCGAGACGCTCCATCTCGGTCTCCTCAACCTGCGTGCGCAGGGCGCGGATGTCGTCGTCCTGCATGCGCAGGCCGGTCTGAATCCAGGTCACAAGCACTGTCAGCAGGATGATCGTGCTGACGACTGCCAGACGAGCCCACGGTGATGGGCCGAGGAAGGCGTAGCCGGCCGGGTCCATGAGCCACCACACGGTGAGCGCGGGCAGCGTGGCCGCCACGATGGATGCGATGCCGATGATGCGCGCGCGGGCGAAGTGGGGCGGTGGGGCGAAGCGCCGCATGGCGGCGCTGCCGAGGGCATAGAAGACCGCCATGCCGGCAAGGGCCATCAGGGCGCCTGCGGCCGCGCTGGCCCAGGTGGCCTTGATCGCGATGCTCGGCACCGCGATGACGAACCACAGGACGAATGGCAGCAGCACAGGGAGCGGGGTGGCAAGACTCGCGCGCTCGAGAGCACGGAACTCCGGGCGCCGTGTGGGTGGCGTGTCGGCCTGCGCCCACAGGGCATGGCTCGCGGGGCGTACCGACGTACTGGCGGCATCGAGTAGCGCATCCGACAGCCCCGGGTCGATGCCAGACGATGCTGCCCTGTCGAGCGTCTCAAGCCGTTGCTCGAGGTCGGTGCGTATTCGCTGCGTCGCCACCGCCCGGGCCGCGCTCAGCGCGCCGGATGTGCGCAGTCGCGTGGCCTCAGCGTTCACCTCAAAGCGCAGCAGTCGTGCGCGTTCGCCCGCATACCATTCGTTGACGGCGACCACGTAGGTGATAAGCAGGACTGCGACGAGCGTGCCGGGAATCACGCTCGCCGCGGTGGTGATCACCCCGCTCACGGTGTGCAGCGGACCTGAGTCGCCCCGTGCGCCGACGAGAATTGTGATGAACCTGGTGATGCCCAGAAGAAGCCAGAAGGCGATGACCCACGGGAGTGCCACAGGGCTCGTGCGGCTGTTGCGGAACATGGTGAAGTGCGCCCCCACATACAGGACGCTCAGGAGCAGCCATTGCAGCGCGACCGTCTTCACGATCACGTCGGTCTCCGCTCCGCTCAGGGTCGTCACCCCGGGCGCCGTCAGGAGCAACGCGACCGAACTGATCAGCCAGACGCGAACCGAGGTGGCCCAGCGGCCACCTCGGTTCGCGTCTGGCTGATCAGTTC
>JBAXJA010000193.1:0-2271 GCA_037138115.1 Thermoleophilia bacterium
ACCTCAAGGCTCATCACGCGGAAATGGTCAACATTCTCTGACGCGAATCGTTCGGGCGCCGGTGCGGCCGTGCCGCGCCCACTCAATGCAATTGGTAAATACCGGACTGGACTACCTGCGATGAATCAGTACCTCGTCATCTACGAGCCCGCTGAGGATGGCGGTGCTGTCGCTGTCGGCGAAGCGCTGCCCGAGCCGCGCAATTTCGCGGGATACGTCGCCGCCTGAATCAGGGAATGCCGTCCGTCGCCATTGTCGGCGCAGGGTGGTCCGGGGCCACGGTGGCCCGGTCACTTGCCGATCGGGGCATGCGCACCGAAGTGCCATCACTCCAGGCGTACCCACGCAGCGTCGGTGTCGGCACCGCCGCGGTGGCCGGCAGCGCGGTCGTGCGCAATGCCATGGGGCCCAGCACGCGGGCACCGAGTTCCGTTCCGTAGGGCTGCCCCGTGACGGCCTCGATGATCAGGCCCACGAGGATCGGGCCCGAGTTGGTGTACTGAAACCGCGACCCCGGCGCGAAGTCGAGCGGCTCGCCGGCCACGTACCCCACCAGCGTGGCCGGGGGCGGCGGAGTGCGCGGGCTGGCGCGAACCGACGCGCCGAACTCCGGGCTTCTGGCGAAGTCGGGGATGCCACCCGTGTGATTGAGCAACTGGCGCAGCGTCACCCCATGCCATGCGGCGGGCTGCGACGGCAGCACCTCCCCCACCGTGGAGTCGAGCGACAGCCTGCCATCCGCCACCAACGAGTACGCCGTGGCAGCGGTGAAGGCCTTGGTGAGGCTGGCGATGCGCATGTGCCGTCCGCTGCCGGGCACGTCCGCGCCGCCCACGCGTGCGCGCCCTGCCGAGAAGCCCCGCACATGGCCGTTGCGATTCACCAGCACGTACGCCCCGGGCGGCCCCTCAGGCTGCGTGATGAGCGCGGCGAGGCTGCGACTCACCGCGCGATCGGCCGCACCTGTTGCGGTGCCACTCGACATGGCGGCTCCGCTCATGGCGAGCATGCCGGCCAGCGCAAATGCCGTCGCGATGCCCGTACGGGAGAACATGCGGCGACGCTACCGCGAGTCGGCCCACCCGATTGGCCAGTCTTTGTGCGGCGATCGCCGCGATCCGTCGTCTCGGGCATCCGCGATGGCGCCGTCCAGCGACGTGAACACGTGGTTCTCGTGCCGCAGTTCCTCAAAGGCACCCACGGCGGCGAGCGCCGTGCTGTGCTGGTCCTGCACCCCGCACAACAGCACCGTCACGCCGCGGCGCTCCAGACTCTTCAGGATCTCACTCAGCGCCTGCACACCCGTGGCATCGAGCACCTGCAGGAACCCCAGACGCAGGATCACCACCTGTGCGGGCGGTACTCGACCGAGCGATCTGACGCCGCAAAGGTCGGCGGGGGGGAGACCTGGCAACGGGCCCGCGAGATCGCGCGCGGGCCCGTTGCCGACCCTGCCTTAGGAGGCCTTGCCCACCGCGGTGGCCTCGGGAATCTCGATGAGCTTGCCCGAGCTCACGTCATACACGTAGCCGTACACGGGAATACCTGATGGCACGAGCGGGTGCTCACGGATGCGACGCACGTCGTCCAGCACAGACACCGCCTGGTCGGAGATGGTGAGCCAGTCGATCTCGCGACCCACGGGCGAGCCCGGGCCCTCACCCACGTCGTAGAAGCCCTCCGCGCCGAGCGCAGCGGTCTCGAGGCTGCTCTCCAGCAGGCCACCCATCACGTCGTTGGTGAAGAACTCCATGCCGCAGTTGGTGTGGTGAATGACAAACCACTCCTTGGTGCCAAGAAGCTTGTACGAGATGACCAGCGAGCGAATGGCGTCGTCGCTGGCACGGCCACCGGCATTACGGATGACGTGCGCGTCGCCCTCGCTCAGGCCGGCGTACCTGGCCGGGTCGAGACGGGCATCCATGCAGGTGAGGATGGCGAAGCCGCGGGCCGGTGGCATTGCCAGATCGCCCTTGTCGAAGCTGGCGGCGTAGGCGTCGTTTGCGGCAATAACCTCATCGTGTACGGCCATTCAGCACTCCTCGTTCATAAATACGTCATACATCGTTGGTTTTCGGGAGATTAGTCATATCGCCACAGATCTGCCACCGCGGGAGGCCCTCTGCACCCCGGCCGCTACCCTCACCCCCAATGGCCGACACCGAGCAGCCCATTCCCGGAATTGGCGACGGGCTCCGCCGTGCGCAGATGGCCGCCGAGCGCACATACCTCGCCTGGTGGCGTACTGCACTCGCCACCGTGGCAGTGGCC
>JBAXJA010000194.1:0-2254 GCA_037138115.1 Thermoleophilia bacterium
GGTGGGGTCAGACCCCGGTGGGGGTCAGTCACCGTCACAGATGTGCACGCTCTTGGCGGACGCATCTTTGGCACGCCCTCGCCCGCTCGTGCTGCTCAGGTGCTCACAAGGTTCGTGAGCACGACAACTAGGCGGCGGGAGGGGGCTCCGCTGACCCGGCGCGCTCCGCTGCCGCCTTCTTCTTGACGCTCACCTGCAGACGGAATGCGCCGTAACAGAGCAGCGCGCCGATGACGAGGTAAGGCATGCCGTACAGCAGGTTGTTCACGTCGAGGAACAGCATGAACACGATGCCGCCGGCGACGAATACCAGGCCGAGGAACCATGTGAAGAAGACGCCGCTTGTGGTGTTCACGATGCGACCTCGCCGAAGTGGGTCTCGATGGCCCGGACGACCTTGGGGCCCAGATCGTTCCAGTCGGCGGCGTCGGTCTTGGTGACACTCACGAAGTTCGCGGTGGCGAACACGTTGGTCACGTCGCCCAGCGCAAAGATGCCGGCACCGAGTGGCGAGGCAGCCGGATCGGTGCCGTTCTTGAACGTCTCCGCACCGCCGCCCGTGGACGGACGGTCGAGCGTGAACTTGATGGCGTTCGGGTTTGGCGTGGGCTCGGGTGAAACCTGCACCGGCAGTACCTTCCGGATGGTTCGCGGGACCAGGTAAGGGTAGGGGCTCCGCTGCCGGTGCATCGCCCCTTCGGCGAGGTCCATGACGGCCGTCCCGTGAGGGTGGTTGGTAGCGTGGCCCATATGAGCAATGACGACGAGCGCCAGCGACTGGCCACCCTTCTGTCCGAGCGGGCCCTGTTCAGGGAGTCTGTGGTCCTCTCATCGGGGCGTCGCTCCGACTACTACGTGGATGTGCGGCAGGTGCTGCTCGACCCTGAGGGCGCGTATCTGTCGGGTCGCCTGTCGTACCCGGTGCTCGCCGCATCCAACCCCCAGGCTGTGGGTGGTCTCACACTGGGCGCCGACCCGCTGGTGTGTGCGGTGAGCGCTGCCGCATTTGCCGACGGCACCCGTTGGACCGGCTTCTTCGTGCGCAAGGAGGCCAAGAAGCACGGCCTGCAGCACTGGATTGAGGGACCGTTCGTGGAGGAGGGCACCCCGGTGGCCATCGTGGACGACGTGCTCACCAGCGGTGGGTCCATGCTCACTGCGATCGAACGCGTCCGTGCGGCCGGTGCCGAGGTGGTGTCTGCTCTCGTGGTGATTGATCGCGAGGAGGATGACGGCCGCGCCAAGGTGGAAGCCGAGCTTGGTGACGCCCCCCTCCACGCCCTGTTCACCGCACGGGAACTGCTCGCCCTCTGACCCCTGAGGCGCCCCTCGTCCTGCGCGTCGCCGGCCCGTTCGCCGAGGTCGCGGAGGAGTCGGGGGCCCGCGAGGTGCGTCTGGCTCCCAAGCTTCCCGGAGGCCCACCGGTGGCCGGCGATCGCGTGCGCATCGATGACGCCGGCACTCAGGGGATCGTGCGCGAGATCCTGCCGCGCCGCACGGTGCTCGAGCGCATTGGCAGCGGCGGGAGGGTGCGCACAGTGGTGGCCAACGCCGACCTGCTCGTGGTGATCGCCGCGGTGGTCGAGCCGGCCCTGCACCCACGGCTTCTCGACAGCTACGCCGTGGCGGCGGTGGCAGGCGGTCTCGATTTCGCGGTGGTGCTCACCAAGATCGACCTGCCGCACGATCGCGTACTGGTTGACGAGGTGGTGGGCCGTCAGCGCGCCGCGGGGCACCCGGTGATCATGGGTTCGTCCCTCGATGGGGTGACGGTCGAGCAGGTGCGTGATCTCATCGACGGGCGCCTGGCGGTATTCGCTGGATTATCGGGCGTGGGCAAGTCCACTCTCACCACTGCGCTCACCGGCGTCGCGCGCGCCACCGGCGAGGTGTCCGACCGCCTGAGGAGCGGCAGGCACACCACCACCGACCCCAGGCTCATCCCACTGCCGGGGGGCGGGGCGGTCATCGATACCGCAGGAGTTCGTGCATTCTGGCTGCCCCCCATGGAATACGGCGACATCGCCGCCGGGTTCCCGGACATCGTCGAATGTGCGCCGCGCTGCCGGTTTCGCAGTTGCCGCCACATGGGGGATGCCGGGTGCGCGGCGGAGGTCGAGATCGACCCGGTGCGCCTGTCGTCATACCGCGCACTCGTGGAGGCCGCAGACTCGGCCACGCGTTTTGCACGCGGAAACGCTTCGTAACGTATGCTGCAAACCGTCGCCCATCGGGGCGCGATTGAAGTCCCAAC
>JBAXJA010000195.1:0-2186 GCA_037138115.1 Thermoleophilia bacterium
CGCCTGGACGATCTGGATCGAGGACTCGACTCCACCGCACAAACGGTTGAAGCGCTCGCGGCAGAGCAGCGCGAAAGCCAACGTACGGCCACCGACAGCTAACGTCACGCCTGACGTGACTGACCCGCACCAACCGCCATCGGGTGCACTGCACACGGTTCACCGTATGTCTCAGTGGATGCGTACCCACAGGGGCGTGCAGGAGAGTTTGTGGGCCCTCGCAACCGCAATCCTCAGCATCGGTGCCGGCTGCTGGGTGCTCAAGATCTGGCGTGGCGACCTGCGGGTGCCGCTCAAGCCGGAGGGTGACACCTATCTGGTTCTCGCCGCCATCAAGGGAATGCTGGAGAACGGCTGGTACCTGGCCAACCCCGCGCTCGGCGCCCCGCATGGACAGGACACCAGTGACTTCGGTGGGGTAAATGGCGACAGCATCAACTGGATCATCATCCGGGTGCTCGGATTCGCCATTCACGACCCTGCGCTGCTGCTGAACGTCTTCTATCTGCTCGGATTCGGCCTCATCGGGGCGGCGGCATACCTGGTGCTGCGTGACGTCGGGGTGAGCCGCCTCACCGGGCTTGCACTCTCTGTGTTCTACGCCAACCTCTCGTTCCACTTCACGCATGGCGAGGGGCACCTCATGCTGTCCGCGTACTTTGCGGTGCCGGCCGGGGCCTGGCTGATTCTGAGAGTGCTCACAGGTCGACCACTCGTCCGGCGGCGCGAGGGGAACGGCCCGAAGAGGTGGCTCACGCCACTGAACGCGGGCACGTTGGTCGCCGTCATCGTCGCCGGCGGATCAACCCTGTACTTCGCCGTGTTCACCCTGCTGCTCCTGATTTTCGCCACCCCGATCCGGGCGATCGCGGTGCGATCCTGGCGCTCTCTGCTCACTGGTGTGGGCGCATTTGTCGCCGTGAGCGCGGTGCTCGTGCTCAATCTCGCACCGGGCATCGCCTATCGCATCGCAAATGGTCCAAACCCCGCAGTTGCGGTGCGGTCCGCGTACGAGTCGGAGCTCTACTCGTTCTCGCTCACCCGCCTGGTGGCGATGGTGGCCGGGCACCGCCTGAAGTACTTCTCCGATCTCGGAAATGGCGTGGCCAGCAACAGCCTCACCACGGGAGAGGGAGAGACCCTCGGGATCGTGCTCGGGATCACCCTGCTCACGATGCTGGGAGTGCTCTTCGTCTGGGTGATCCGCAGCGAGGGAGCCCGGGGGCCGCGGGGGCCGATGATCAACGCGACAATCCTCAGTGCCCTCGTCGTGCTGCTGCTTGGAACCACCGGTGGCGTGGGAGCGCTGATCGCCAACGTCATCTCACCGCAGATCCGCGCGTGGGGTCGCCTCACCCCATTCCTCGCACTCTTCTGCGTGATCATCCTCGCGTTCGCCGTGGACTGGGCTCGGAGGCGAATCGCTCCGGTCGGACCCCGCAAGGTGCTGAGCATCGCCCTTCCCATCATCGTCGCCGGCATCGCGATCATTGATCAGACCTCCCCCTCCAACATCCCCGACTACGTCGGTGGCGCGGCACGCTGGAATACGGAGGCGCAGTTCGTGCAGCGCATCGAGGCGCAGGTACCCGCGGGCTCCGACATCCTCCAGTTGCCGCTCCACGGGTTTCCCGAGGCCGGTGGCGTGAAGGGCATGGGCGACTACGACCACCTCACGGGCTACGCGCACTCCACGAATCTCCGCTGGAGCTACGGGTCTGTGAAGGGACGCGCTGGCGACTGGTCCACGGAGGCAAAGGGGATGCCCCTCAACACCCTTCTGCCCGCCGCCGCCACATCGGGGTTCGCGGGCGTGTGGATCGACAACGCTGCCTACACGAACGAGGGCAAGGCCATGGACGCCCGCGTTCAGGCCATCGTGGGCTCGTCGGTTCGCCCCATCACCTCAGGTGACGGGCGTCGCGCGTTCTACGACCTGCGTCCGCTGGCGGCACGTGTGGCGAGCGCCACCACGCCCGCCGAGCGGCGCACCATCTCCAATGCGCTGGTGGACCCCACGACGATGGACTTCGGCCAGGGCTTCTACCTGCTGGAGCAGGATGGTGCGCGTACATGGCACTGGGCCGACAACGACGCCACGATGACCATCTCCAATAACGCCGGGCAAACCCAGCAGGTGGACTGGTCGGCGACGCTCATCGGTGCCAGTGGATCCCACACCGACA
>JBAXJA010000196.1:0-2172 GCA_037138115.1 Thermoleophilia bacterium
GTGGATGCTGCGCGCGACCGCGACTCCGGTGGCACGGGCCTTGGCCTGGCAATCGTCGCCGCCCTGGCCGAGTTGCTCGATGCACGACTTGAGGTGGAGAGCGAGCCCGGCACCGGCAGTCGGTTCGCGCTGCACCTGCCGGTGGGGCGCACGTGAGGCGCGTTGCGGCCGCAGTGCTGGCGCTCACCATCACTGGCGCGGTGACGGCGTCGGCCGCACCGGTGCTGCGCCTCACGGCACTGCGGGTGGTCAGGGCAAATGGCCGCACCCCGGTGGCACAGCCGCTCACGCGTGGGGTGGCCTATGCCTATCGCCTGGACTACCGCGTGGGGAGTCGCCACGAGGTACGGGTGACGCGCACCGGCATGTTCCTGTCCCCCTATGGCGACATCCTGGAGCAGATCGCGCCCCCGCCCGCCCTGGCCGATCCGGGACGCCTTTTCGCGTCCGGACCCATCAGCGTGCCCAGGTCCGAGAGCCCCGGCGACTATCAGCTGCGTTACTCGGTGACTGCCCGCGACCCGAGCGGGTCCACCACGCGCGACATCACCTTGCGCATCCGATTCAGGTAGGCGACGCCGCCCCGGGGCCCGACCCGGCGTAGGATCACCCGGCCGAACCCCGCACTTCGACATCAGGAGGGCATACATGGCCCAGCATCGCTACCTCCTCCCGGAGGACCGCATTCCGGCTCATTGGTACAACATCGCGGCGGACCTGCCGTCGATGCCGCCGCCGCCGCTCAATCCCGGCACGGGCCAGCCGCTCGGCCCGGAGGCGCTCGCCGGGATCTTCCCGATGTCGCTCATCGAGCAAGAGGTGTCGACGGACCGCTACATCGCGATCCCCGACCCCGTGCGCGAGATCTACGCCATGTGGCGCCCCACGCCCATGTACCGGGCACTGGGCCTGGAGAAGGCCCTCGGCACGACCTGCAAGATCTTCTATAAGTACGAGGGCGTATCGCCAGCCGGATCACACAAGCCCAACACCTCGGTGCCGCAGGCGTATTACAACGCCCAGGCCGGAATCAAGCGCCTCACCACCGAGACCGGCGCCGGCCAGTGGGGTTCGTCGCTCTCATTCGCCTGCAACCTGTTTGACATCGAGTGCAAGGTTTTCATGGTGCGGGTGTCGTACGACTCCAAGCCATACCGTCGCATGATGATGGAGACCTGGGGTGGCGAGTGCGTGGCCAGCCCGTCGGAGGAGACCAACGCCGGCCGCGCGATTCTGGCCGAGCACCCCGACTCACCGGGCTCTCTGGGCATCGCAATCAGCGAGGCCGTTGAGCAGGCCGCGATGAACGACGACACCAACTACGCCCTCGGGTCGGTGCTCAACCACGTCCTGCTTCACCAGACGGTGGTCGGTGAAGAGGCCAAGGAGCAGATGGAGATGGCCGGCGCCTACCCCGACGTGGTCATCGGCTGTGTGGGTGGTGGCTCCAACTTCGGTGGCCTGGCCTTCCCGTTCCTGCAGGACAAGATCGCCGGCAAGGACATCCGCATCGTCGCGGTGGAGCCCGCCTCGTGCCCCACGCTCACACGCGGCACGTACGGCTACGACTTCGGCGACACGGCGCAGACCACACCGCTGCTCCCCATGCACTCACTGGGGCATGACTTCATCCCGCCGTCCATCCATTCCGGTGGCCTGCGGTACCACGGCATGGCGCCGCTGGTGAGTCACGTGGTGCACACGGGTTTGGTGGAGGCCACCGCGCACGGCCAGGTGGAGTGCTTCGCCGAAGCCGTCCGCTTCGCCCGTGTCGAGGGCATCATCCCGGCCCCGGAGCCCTCACACGCCATCCGCCAGGTGGTCGTCGAGGTCGAGCGCGCGCGCCAGGAGGGAGTCGAGAAGACAATCCTCTTCAACCTGTGCGGCCACGGCCACTTCGACATGGCCGCCTACGCCGACTTCCTCTCCGGAAACATGAAGGACCTCGCCGTAGATGAAGGCGAGCTCGCCCGCGCCACCGAGGTGCTGGCAGCAATGCCGGGTATCGCCTGATCGCGAGCGGTGGGACGGAAGAACGGAAGTGAGCGGGACCCCCAAGACCGGGGCACGAAGCCGGCACTAAACCGGGGTCAGACCCCCACCGGGGTCAGACCCCGGTGGGGGTCAGTCACCGTCACAGCGGTGCACAGATGCGCCCCCCGCGAGCACGCC
>JBAXJA010000197.1:0-2161 GCA_037138115.1 Thermoleophilia bacterium
CGAACACCTCAAACACGTCGGCATCGGTGTCGGCATCGGTGTCGCCAGCCGAGGCACCCGCAGCCGAGTAGTCGTGGCCGTGGGGGGATCCGCCGCGTGCGGTTCCCCCCACAACGCCCGCCCCATTCGTCATCATCCGGGGTATGAACTTGATCGATCGCCTGGTCGGCAACGCCGACGAATGGTCCAAGGGCTTCAACGCCGGCGAGTTGGCAGTGCAGCCGACGCTGCGTCTGGCCGTTGTGGCCTGCCAGGACTCCCGCCTCGACCCGCAGAGCCTGCTGGGCCTCGGGCCCGGTGAGGCGCACTACATGAGGAACGCCGGTGGCACCGTCACCGACGACATGCTGCGTTCGCTGGTGATCTCACAGCGGTTCCTCGGCACCCGGGAGATCGTGCTGCTCCACCACACCGACTGCGGGATGCTGCGCTTCAATGACGACGACCTGCTTGATGATCTGCACGCCGAGACCGGCATGCGGCCCACCTGGGCAGTGGAGACGTTTGACGATCTCGACGACGACCTGCGGCAGTCGATGCGTCGCATCCACACCAGCCCGTTCATCCCGCACAAGGACAAGGTGCGCGGCTTCGTGTACGAGGTGGAGACCGGGCACCTGCGCGAGGTGAAGCTCACTGAGGGCAGCGACTCCCACCGTGAGGCGGGCGCCTCGTGGCGAACGGGTAACGCCCCCGACTGACCAGGCGCAACCCGGCGCATCACCGCTCGTACATGGACCGCACCCCGCATTCGCCCTGATGCGCAAATGACAGGATGCGTGGCATGAATCTGATTGACGAGACGCCGGTTGACCCCGGCAACGAATGGGTTGCCGACCATGTGCACCGGTATGTTGAGTCGGGCGGGGCGGATGGCGGGGAATTTGCCCCCGGGGTCCCAGTGCTCCTTCTGACCACCCGTGGTCGACGTAGCGGAACGGCGCGTCGCACGCCGCTGGTGTTCGGGCGGGATGGCAGCGATTACATCGTCGTGGCCTCGTTCAACGGTGCCCCCAAAGATCCGGACTGGTTCGTGAATCTCGCAGCCGATCCCGAGGTGGTCGTGCAGGTGGGTCCCGAGGTGATGCCCGGTACGGCACGCGTGGCTGGCCCCGCCGAGAGGGAGCGCCTGTGGGCGCGTATGACTGCGATCTCACCGGGTTACGAGGACGCGGCAGCGAAGGCCGGGCGGCAGATCCCCGTGGTCGTGATCAGCACCCAATAGGCGGCCGTCTGGGCGGCCGTCTGCCACACCGCCACACACGGGCTCGATTCAAGCGGGTCACCGTGTCACCGCACCGGGGCCGTTCGCACCCGAAGTCCGGCGATGCCGTCGACGCTGCGATGATCGAAGGTCACGAGCACCCGATCGGTTGCAATGGCTGTGGCCGCGATCATGAGGTCGTGCGCACCCTTGGGCGTGCCGGCATCTGCCATCTGCGCCAGCAGGCGCGCGTGCACCTCTGCCACGCGCAGGTCGTACGGCTCCACATCGAGGAACGTGAGCAAGCCATCCAGCCAACGCCCTCGCTGCTCGGCACGCGTGGCGTGCCCCCGGTGTGCGCCCATGCGGAGCTCGGCCACAGTAACGGCGGCAATGGCGACGTCCTCCTCGTGCTCGGCGATCAGGCCGGGCAGCCCCTCGCCGCGGGGCCCTGCCACAAGCACACTCGAGTCAAGTATCAGTCGGGCCATACGGAATCCGGTGCCGGCAGCGTGCCCCGAAGCGCCACCAGGTCATCGGCCCAGTCGGCGTCTGGTGGGTTGCGGTCGAGCCACTCGAGCAGTGCACTCGTCGAGCGGCCAGAGGTCGGCGGCGAGACGACCGCGACCGGTCTGCCTCGCCGCATAATCGTGAATGACTCCCCGCGGGCTTCGACGGCATCAAGCATGTCGGCAAATGAACGTGCGGCCGCGGTTGCTGTGAGCTTTTCCATACGTATCTGATTATCAGATAACTTCCCGCCAGGCCATGGGCCGTGCGCACGTTGGCGCATTCACAGGAGTGGGGGCAATGAATCCCGAAACGAACATTCATGTCTCGCCAGAGAAGGAACCCTCCCTCGAACTGACCCGCGACTTCATCGCGCTGGCAGGAACGGTGGCCATCCCCCCGGCAATGCAGGGACTGACGTGGGATGAGACGCTGCGGCAGGAGAAA
>JBAXJA010000198.1:0-2147 GCA_037138115.1 Thermoleophilia bacterium
CCGCGCGCCACCATCGCCTCGGAGATATCAATGCCGCGCTCGAGGCTGGACGCCACGAGTGGCTCGATCAGACGGGTGCCTTGCCGAATTGAGGCACGCCGTCCACGCTCTGCCCCAGTGCCGCGGAGACGAAGCGTCTCGCGCAGGCCGCTGGCGTCGCGCCGAAGCGTGGGTGCAAGGCGAGCAGAGAGCGCCACGGTTAATGCCGAGCGAGGCACGACCCGGCTGGCGAGCGCCTGCGTGCGGTCGGGGTCGGCGAGGCGCAGAAAGGCCGAAGTCGCGAGGATCGCGGTGGCGAGGCGGGCGCCCGCGACGAGGCCGTAGAGGATTTCCTCGCTCGTGATCTCGAAATCGATCAGCCAAAAGCTGGGGCCGGCGAACAGCACGTGGTCGCCTTCTACGGCCACAAACGGGTTGAGCACGGCGATAAAGAGGCCCGAGACCAAGGCGATCCGCAGCATCAGGCGGTGGGGTGGCGGTGCTGCGTGATGAAGGGCCAGTGCGCCAAGCAACGCTGCCGCCACGACAAGTGGCTGCGACGTGGCGAGCGCAATTACGATCAGTGCGAGCGCACAGAGCAGCGGGGGGACGGGCGCCTTCACTGGACCAGTCCGACTCCACCAACGCAGTCGATCTGGTTGTCGCGTCCGAGGCACAGCGCGGTCGTGTGGTGCGTGACCTCTGGGTGTTGGACAAGGTACTGGGCCGCGGCCGTGGCGGTCTCGGGCGTGATTCCGGCGACCACAACGACGGGCGGATCGCCCGCACCAAACCCATCGGTGGTGGCGACGATTACGGCCACGGCAGTCGGCACCAGACGAGCCTTTTGTGCCTGTGCGTCCCACACGCGTACGTGGCCTTTGTGATCGATCCACGCGGTCAGACCAGCTGCGGTTGGATTAGCGACGGCCGCGCGCCAGGTCGGGTCACGCTTGAGCAGTACGGCCCCACCACCGACGAGTGCGCGCGGGCCACTCGTGGCCGCGGGCAACGTGACGTTGGCACCGGCCTTACGGAGGGCAGTGGATAGCGGAGCGTCGGCCGTCACCGGCGACGACTGGCCGGTGATCCCGCGGGTGAGGGGCATCGGCCAACTGGCAATCACGGCTGGGACATGGACTCGGCCTGGCCAGCGGTGGAGATCCCACCAGACGCTGTCCTGTGCCGAAACTTTGACGTCCGCGGCCCCGACGCTCGCCTCGATGCCGTTGATCCAGAAGATCCAATCGCGGGTTCCGTCACCCGCTTTGCCACCAATCGATGAGACGTAGCGACCGCCGTACGTGGTGGCAATCTTGGTGACCCCGCGAGTGGCCGAGACGACACTGCCGGGTGTGCCGGCGCCGTCCGCAATCGCGGCAGTCCCCCAATCGGCTGTGACAGCGATCGGCACCCCCGGCGAACCTGCGGCCGGGGGTGCCGATTTCGATGTGCCACAGGCCGCGACAATTGCCGCGACCAGTAGGAGTGCGGGGAGGGCCCGCAGCACGCGCTAACCCGCGAGCGTCTCGGACGCCGCGATCCGTCCCTTGGCCGGGATCTGCGCCGTCCAGGCGCCGACCGGCGTGATGGTCAGGGTGCCGTCAGCGGCGAGGTTGCCGATCTTGGCGCCATTGATATGCAGGGGGGCACCACCGGCAACGATCGCCTTGGGGCCGCCGATCCGCGTGGCGCTGAACGTGACGGTGCCGTTGGCGTTGGTCTTGGCATCGAGGTCGTAGGTAAACGGTCCGTTCTTCGCGGAGTAGTCGCTGTCGACGAGCCAGACGACCTCATCCGAGGCCTTCAGCGTGGCATCGGTGGCGCCGGTCATTGACAGCACGCCGTTGATGAAGAACGCCCAGTAGCCGGACGCGGGTGCGGACGTTCCCACGATGCGGGTCAGGTACGCGGCGTTGTACGAGGCGTCATAGACGGCCGTGTACGGGAGGCCCGTCGCGACTACCTGGCCCATGGCGGAACCGGCCTTAAGCGCGTGCCGCTTGCCCTTTGAGTCCACGTAGGCGCGCGCACTTGTGACGTCGGTGGCCGCGGCCCCGAAGACGTTCTGGCCGCCAGACACGACACGCAGGGTGGCGGCGCTGGCTGTGGTGGGGACGATGATGGCAACCGCGAATGCGGCGGCCGCGAGGATGTTCCTCGTGCGC
>JBAXJA010000199.1:0-2131 GCA_037138115.1 Thermoleophilia bacterium
TGCTTGGAGACGTCGAACGTGGATTCGTCGCGGAACTCCACCGACACCGGCATCTCGGCGATACGCGCACCCATGCGCCGGGCGAGAAACAGCACCTCGATGTCAAACGCGAATGAGTCGACGAGGGCCTTGGCGAAGATGCGCTCGGCCCAGTCGGCACGAAATCCCTTGAACCCGGCCTGGGTATCGCTGATGACCGGGAGCACCAGGATGCGCCGGGCCACCTGCACGGCCGCCCCGGCCGCCATGCGCGATGTGCTCTGCTCGGAGTCGGCGTACTCGGCCAGGCTGCGCTTGCCCGCCACGACGTCGGCCACACGCTCCAGCAGCGCCAGCGCCGGCGTCACGTGGAACGGGTCGATGTTCATATCGGCGTCCACATAGAACCGGTAATCACCCGTGGCGGCCAGCATTCCCGCCCGCACGGCCGCGCCCTTGCCTGCGTTGACCGGCAGCCGGTTCAGCCTGATGCGCGGGTCAAGGGCCGTGTGGCGATCAACCAGCGCATCCGTGCCATCGGTGCTGCCGTCGTCGGACACGATGACCTCGGCTGTGCCACCGAAGGTATCGAGCCACGCACGCCAGCCATCGAGGGTCGGCGTGAGCCGCCGCTCCTCGTTGTACGCCGGGATGACGATCGAGAGGTCCATGGGCACATGGTCGCAGACGCCCCGCGCGACGGAATCTGGCCCAGGTGCAAAACGACGTACGCCGCGCCCCCAGTGCGGGAACGCGGCGTACGGATGGCGAGACCCGGACTCGAACCGGGGACACCACGATTTTCAGTCGTGTGCTCTACCAGCTGAGCTATCTCGCCCGGCCGGGGAACGCTAGGCGTGGACACCCCGTGATGCAACCCGACGCCGCGGCTACGATCGCGCCATGGGAACCGGCGGGCACATCCTGGTGGTGGACGACGAGCGATCGCTGCGCAAGTTGCTGCGCACATACCTCGAGGACTCGGGGTACACGGTGGCTGAGGCGACCAATGGCGTTGAGGCCCTCGACCAGCTCCGTGCCGGTGGCATCGACCTGGTGGTGCTCGACATGATGATGCCCGAGATGGATGGGTTGGAGACATGCCGGCGCATCCGCACCGATCACGGCCAGCTGCCAATCATCATGCTCACAGCCCGCGCCGACGAGATTGATCGCATCACCGGACTCGAGATGGGCGCGGACGACTACGTGACCAAGCCATTCTCCGGGCGCGAGGTGGCCGCCCGCGTGAAGGCCGTGCTGCGACGCGTGCATGGCGAGCCCGACGAGGGGGGCCCCTTGCGCGCCGGCGACGCCGAACTCGATCCGATCAGCCGCACCTGTCGGGTACAGGGCAAGCAGGTTGACCTGACCCGGCTCGAGTTCGACCTGCTTGCCGAACTTGCCGCGCACCCCAACGTGGTCTTTACCCGCGAGCGGCTGCTCGAGCGCGTGTGGGGATACCAGAGCGGCGTGGGAGGGAAGACGGTGGACGTGCACGTGGCCAATCTGCGCCGCAAGATTGGTGCCGACATCGGTGTGGTGGCCGTGCGCGGGGTGGGGTACCGACTCGACCCGGTGGGGCCATCGTCGTGAGGCTGGGCGAGCGGCTGAGCGCGCTCGCGCCCACGACCTATCGGGGGCGCATTGCGCTGGCCATTGTGGCCACGATCGTGATCGCGGTCATCGGGGTGCAATTGGTGCTCAGCCTGTTTGTGGGCCATCGCGTGCAGCGTGCGGTGGAGGCCAATCTGCAGCAACAGGCCACGGAGCTGGTGCATGTGGCGCAGCGCAGCGGGTACCCGGGTGTGGCCCGGGCCAGCAGCCTGTTGCCGGGCACATCGGTGCAGGTGCTGCAGGGCGGCACGGTGCTGTTCTGGAATGGTCCGGTGAAGGTGCTCGACGCCCAGGCCACCGCTCAGGCCGGCGACATCCAGGTGACCCTGCAGCGCGAGGCCGATGCCGGGGTGCTCGGTGAGTGGGCGGTCCCGCTCGTCGTCATCGCATTCATCATGGCCATCGGCGGTATTGGCTGGTGGCTGGCGGGGCTGGCCTCGCGGCGCCTCAGACGCGAGGCCGCGGCGCTGGCCAGTCAGGCCGAGGCGGTGGCGGCAGGCGATCTGGAGGCACGGGTGGAGGTGCAGGACGACGA
>JBAXJA010000200.1:0-2078 GCA_037138115.1 Thermoleophilia bacterium
GTCGGTCTGCAGACCGGTGGCGGGGTCGTGCCACGTGGCATCGGCGGGCTCCACATTCATGGCCGCGAACAGGCCACGCCCTTGGTGCACGTTGGCGTACTGGTGGTCGTGGAAGAACACCGTGCGAAGCGGTGCATCAACGAACCATCGATAGCCGTAGGTCTGACCCGGCATGGCGCTTGATGAGTAGTTCCAGCCCACCGACGTGCCATCTGACGCCAACTCGTCAAAGCGCACCAGATGCACGTGCGTTGACACCTCGGACGTCGGGTGGTCGTTGTTGTACACCCCGTCGTTCTTGGCGAGGTGATCAAGTGGGACGCTCGGGTTGTCGTCCAGGTGCAGGTCGTTGGTGAGGTGGATGGATACGCAGTCACCCACTCGCGCACGGATCGTGTACGGCTCGGGCTTGAATCCTGCGGGGACGCGCCCTGTCTGGGGATCGAGGTGGCTGCCCTCCACATACATACGCCCCGTCGGGTCGTTCCAGCCAGCCTTGTTGTAGGTGATTGTGGTGTCGAGGGCGTGCGGGTTGTACGTGCGCGACGGTGCGCCGTTGGGGCAGGGGTCAACCACGCCTGCGCCGGGCTTGAGCGGGTCGAGCCCGGGCATGTTGTCGGCCTCGAGCTTCGTTGGGCCGCGCACGGTGTCGCCGGGGCGGCGGATGTTCTGGAATGGGTCGCTGATGACCGTGTACGGGGCGCGGTACGCGCGCTGACCGAAGTCGCCCTTCACGAACAGCGGGTATCCGGGGTGCGCCGCGTCGGCGGCCGCTGGCTGCGTAACGCGATCCGGCAGCTGCTGCAGAGCCTGAATCTCAGTGCCGTCCGGGTACTGCTGGGTGCCGTCACGCAGACGGTCGAAGATGCGCAGGTGCCCCCAGAAGCCGTCGGCGAAGTGGGGGTAGATGTGGCAGTGGAAGATCGAATCGCCCACCGTGCCCTGCAGCCCACCCGCGCCGCCCTCGATCACAAAGGCACGCGACTCGCCTGGCCCAACGGCCTTCACGTCGAGCAGGGGCGACGATGGGTTGCCCGGCTCTGCGTGCCACCGCTGGGTGTGCTGGTGGAACGGGTGCGTGTACTCAATGCCAGGGTGAATCAGGTGGTAGGTAATGGGGTCACCCTGATAGGCCTTGGGGATGAGGTTGTCGGTGTCCGTCACCACGTTGCCCGGGCCCACCACGCGGGTGAGCTTGCCCTCATCACCAAACACCCACGACTGCAGGTGCGACTCCTCGCCGAGGCACTTCGCGCCAGGGTCCTGCGCCACCCCGCCGTTGGTGGGGATGTCCGGCGCCCAGCCGTCGCAGAAGTGGTCCGCAGGCGCGATCACCTTGCCGTCGGGCAGGGTGACGGTGAGGCCGGCCCGGTGGTCGAGAATCGCCTGATAGCGGTTGCGCAGCGGCTCGGACCGGTAGTTGAAGCCGAGCGTGGCGTCCTTCACGGGCGGGCTGGTATCGGGCATGTTGGGCTTTGCGCCCGTCTTGTCCACTGCCGGCAGCTCCGACATGATGAGCGCCACCGAGCGCGAGTCGGGCGCATTCGGCGCGTGGATGTCGGCGAAGAGCTGCGTCTCCACAGCAGCATTGGTGCCGTCAAGCAGTGGTGCGCCGGTGATCTGGTTATGCCACGTCGAGCCCTGCGGGTGAATGATGACGGCACCGTAAAGCCCCATCGTGAGGGGGCTCGGTCGCAGCTTGTCGGTCACCTGGTTGGCCTCGTCGCCGACGACGCCCTGGCCCTCCTTCTCGGCGTACCAGGTGTAGGTGATGCTCTGGCCCGTGGCCACCGACGTGTCCGGGTTGTTGCCAATGCGCGCGCCGTCCGAGCTGAGCGGGGAGCTCGACACCACGCCGTCAGCGGTCATGCCCACACGCCGTGCGGGGATGTCGTTGCGCAGGGTCACCCTGATGCAGTCACCGACATTGGCCCTGATCACAATGGGCTGTGTGAGGTTGGGATTCGCAACGATTGCGGCCTTCTGCGACTGCAGGGCATAGACCATTCCGCCCACCACCTGGTCGCCCCAGCCATTGACCGGGATGACCGTCTCGAACGCGGCGACGTCGTAGGTGA
>JBAXJA010000201.1:0-2060 GCA_037138115.1 Thermoleophilia bacterium
GCGTTGGGCTCGAGGTTCTCCGCGATGAGCTGATCGGCCCGCTTCTGGTCCGACATCAGCAGCAGCCCCCGCTTGAGGCTGGCGACACCCTGGGCCTTCTGACCCGCGGCGATCTGGGCCAGTCCGAGAGCGATCGGGCCGTCCTCGTACTTGGTGTCGAGCGTTGCGGCAGTGGTGGCTGCGGCGATGGCAGCGTCATTCTGGTTGGTGGCGATGAGCGCGTAGGCAAGAAATGCCTGGCCAACGGCGTCACCGGGGTCCTGCGCGACTGCTGCCTGGAACACCGGCACGGCCTCCGCGGTGCGATCCAGGCGCGAGAGCACCAGACCTTCACCGAGCAGAGCCGGTGCGAGCGTGGGGTCGGCGGTGGTGGCCTTCAGGTATGCCGCGAGGGCACCCTTCAGGTCGTTCTTCGCGGTGAGGATCTCGCCCTGGAGCATCTGGCCGATGCCGGTCTTCTGCATGGCGGGAGTCCAGGCGTCCAACTGCTTCTGGGCATCATCGGGCTTGCCGACGTCAATGCGGTTACGGGCGCTGGCCAGCATGTAACCCAGCTTCGGGTTGCGCTTGATGAGCACCTTGAACGTTGCCGTGTAGTCGGGAGCCGGGGTCCAGTCGGGCGGCACCTGCAGCACTGCCGACACGACGGTTGCGCCGCGTCGGTACTCAATCGGCACCGGGGCGTCGGCCGGCAGCGTCTTGATTGCCGCCTGCCACTGGCCGGGAGTGCTCACATCAAGGTTGTTGATCTTGGTGATGACGTCGCCGCGGCGCAGCCCCGCGGTGACGAGCGCGCCCTTCACGCCCACCGCAGTAACAAGCTGGCCACCCGGTGCGATCTTGAGCTGGCGGGCGATGGCGGGGAGATTGGGCACCGTATAGCCGTCAAGGCGGCCGCGCGGGGGGGTGAGGCTGAGCAGGAACTTGCCGGTGAGCGGCTTGGACGTGCCCTGCGAATTCTTGGCAACGATCGACACCGTGTAGTTGCCGGCCGGCAACTGGTATCCCTGATCGTTGACCGCCTGTACGAGAAACCACACCTGTCCCTGAATGTGATCCTGGGAACTGGTGAGGGTGCGCACGACCTTCTTGGTCTTCGCGTCCTTGATGGTGGCGGTCACCGTGGCCACGGTCTTCGACTTGACGCCGAGCATGAATCGGGCGTGGCCCTGCTCGGCGACGATGGTCTTGCGCAGGCGCAGCACGCTGAGCACGGGCGGACCAGTGACCGGCGGCACCGTGGGGGTGGTGGCACCGGTGGTGGTGGCGGCACCAGTAGTGGTGCCAGTGGTTGTTGGGGCGGTCCCTGTGCTGCTCTGAGCCCATGCCCCTGCGGGCAGACCAAGAACGGCAATCGAGAGAGACGCAGCCATGAGGGCTGTTCGACGCACGGGGTGAACATACCACCCCTTGCTACCGTGACCCATCTTGGAAGTTCCGCGACCTACGCTCGAGGTACTCGAGCGCACACGACGTGGCGAGGTTATTGACCCCGCCGACATCACAGCACTCGTGGGTGCCTGGACGACCGGCGCGGCATCAGACGCCCAGATGGCAGCGTGGTGCGCGACGGCCGGACTTCGCGGGGCATCGTACGAGGTGGCAAAAGCCCTTGCAGACGTTCTTTTGGCAGGGGGTGACCGTCTTGAACTCGGCTCGCTTGGCCCCACCACCGACATCCGCTCAACCGGTGGGGTGGGGGACAGCGCGCTCATCTTCGCCGCGTCTGCCGTGGCGGCTTCGCTCGGGGTGATTGTGGCCTCGACGGGCGCCCGGGGGCTCTCCTTCACCGGCGGCATCCTCGATGCGCTCGAAGCCATTCCAGGCATGCGTGTGGACGTCACTCTTGAGGAATATGTCCTGCAAGCGCGCAACTTCGGGATCGTCATCGCAGAGCCCGGCGACAGGCTTGTTCCGGGGGAACGTCGCCTCGCCGACCTTCGTGAGTCCACGGCAACGGCTGAGGGTGACGCCCTGGTTGCCGTATCGGCAGCTGTGCGGGCCGTCAGCGGTGGATCCACGACCGTTGTGGTTGAGGCGCCGGGCGGGTCGGGCGGACT
>JBAXJA010000202.1:0-2054 GCA_037138115.1 Thermoleophilia bacterium
CCTCGGTGTTCAACAAGCGGCTGGTACCCGCCGTGGCGGAGGCCGTCGCCGAGGCCTCCCGCCGTTCGGGCACCGCCAGAATTTCCGCCACCGCATAGGCGGGTCTAGCCTTTCCGGGGTCCCCAATCCCCATCGAAAGGTTCCCCCATGCATTCGTCCCGCCCCACCCGCGTGGTCGCAGTCATTGCCGGGCTCGCCATCGCCACTAGCGCAGTCGTCGCAACGCAGGTGACCGCTGCCCCCAAGGACACCACCATCTACGCCTGCAAGGCCAAGAAGGATGGGGCACTGCGCAGCGTCAACAAGAAGGCCAAGTGCGGCAAGACCGCCACCAAGATCTCGTGGAACACCGCTGGACCCACCTCACCATCGCTCATCGGCTTCACCGAGACCAGCGGGGTCACGCTGCAGCCGGGTGCCGACTGGGTCACCCTGGGCACCGTCACCTTCACCGCCTCCACGGCGTTTCGCTACCAGCCCGCGCTAGGTCTCGGGCGGTATAGCTTCGCCTGCCCCGGCAGCACCCCCAATACGGCGCCCTACAACTCCACGTTCATGGAGGTCGCCACCCGCTTTGTGGTGAATGGCGTTGTGATCCCCAATTTGTACGCCGACGATGGCACGCGCGACTTCAGCGCGCTCAACCTGAGCGGCCATATGCAGGCTTGGTCGGGACCGGTCACTCTCACGGTGCTCGCGCGGAGCACGTCATCCAGCAACGGCGCAGCGCCTGTGATCGCGCCGTGTGCCATCGACACGGGCACCACACAGTTCTTTGCGTTCGCCTACAGCGTGTAGTGATGGCGCCCGTACCGTGACGGTCGCCTAGGATCGGGGGAAGGGAACGGGGTTCGCTCGGGCGAACTCCGTTTTCCGACCTTCCGGGGAGTGCTCGTGGCAATTCAGAACCAAGAAGTGCGTCGCATCGCCGTCGCGTACCCCGACCTGCAGGGGAACGAGATGAAGTACGTGACCGACTGCATCGCCACCGAGTGGGTGTCGTCGCAGGGGCCGTACGTCAAGCGGTTTGAAGATGCCTTTGCCGAGTGGACGGGCGTGGAGCACGCCATCACCTGCAGTAATGGCACCGCCGCACTCCACCTCGCATTGGTGGCGCAGGGCATCGGGCCCGGCGACGAGGTGATTGTGCCTTCCATGACCTACGTGGCCAGTGCCAACGCCGTGTCGTACGTGGGGGCCACGGTGGTGCTGGTGGATTCCGACCCCACTTCCCTCAATGTCACTCCCCAGGCCGTGGCCGCCGCGGTAACTGCGCGCACCAAGGCCGTCATCCCGGTTGACCTGTACGGCATGCCGGTTGACATCCCCGCGCTTCGCGACGCACTGCCCCAGGGCACGATCATTGTGGAAGACGCCGCCGAGGCCATTGGCGCCCGCGTTCGCGGCACCCACGTGGGTGGCCACAGCGACATCGCCACGTTTTCGTTCTTCGGCAACAAGACCCTCACCACGGGTGAGGGCGGCATGGTCACGTGCCATAACGCCGAGCTGGCCGCGAAGATCCGCCTGTACCGGGATCAGGGACAGGACCCACACCGCACCTACTTCCACCCGGTGCTTGGGTTCAACTACCGGCTCACCAACCTGCAGGCGGCCGTGGGCCTGGCACAGATGGAGCGCATTGAGCACCACCTGGGCGAGCGCGCCCGTGTGTGCCGCCGGTATGAGGACCGCCTGGGCGACCTGGACCACCTGCTGCACATCCCACCCACTCCGGGCGGTCATGCACACGGGCACTGGATGTTCACCGTGGTGCTCCGCAACTCGAACATGGCCGCACGCGACCGTATTCGCGAGCACCTGGCACTCGATGGCATCGAGACCCGGCCGGGATTCACGCCCCTGCACCGCCTGCCCATGTACCCGGCACCACCCGAGTTGTTCCCGGTTGCCGACTGGATTGGCGACTGCAGCATCAGCCTGCCCACCCATGGGCGCCTCACAGATGACGACGTCGACTTTGTCTCGGCCCGCCTGCGCGCGGCCCTCGGGGCCTAGGCACCCGTGAAGCTGCTGTTCGTCGTCCCACGATT
>JBAXJA010000203.1:0-2052 GCA_037138115.1 Thermoleophilia bacterium
GGGTGTCTGTGCCGCTTACCCAGGTGGCGCGCAACCTGCTCGCGCGCCACCCCCGGGTGCGCACCACGGTGATCGCCAGTTCTCAGACCGGTTCGGCAACGCTGGCATCGGTGCGGCAGACGACCACGCTGGTACGCCGCTGATCAGGCACACCGCGCGGCTGGGTGGGGGTGACCTGCCGAGCCGCGCGGTTCTGCCCAGCAACTGCCATGCGGGTAACCGCGGTGGCCGACGCGCTCACCGGCAGGGTTGTCGTCAGTAGCCGGAGGGGGAATCCGGTGCTGTTCTGATAGAAATTCCGTAATCCCCCGCCCCCTGGAGTGGTAGATGCGCCCCCGCACCCTCATCGCAAGCACCTTGGCCGCTGTCACCCTTGCCGTTCTGGTGCCATCGCTGGCCACTGCCTTCTTCTGCGGTGGGCACGGGGTGTGCCTCGACCCAATTGACGTGGTGGTTAACGTCACGGCGGGCGCCAATGACCCCGTGTCGGGCGCCACCGTCGTTGCCCGCGACGACCGCACGGGCCGCGTGGTGTCAAGCACTACGACCACCGGGGATCTCGGGTACACGGTTATCCGCCTGCGGCCTGGCGCGTCGGCCCAGCGCATCACCATCACCGCCACCGGCGGCCGGTCGCAGGTGGTTGGCGGCCTTTCTGGCGCTGACGTGATGTCCGCGACGGCGCAGAGGGGCGCCATCGCCGCGGAGATCGACGTGAACGTGAACCCGGGCAGCACCGTGCTGGCCGAGTACCTCAACGTGCGCCCCGGGGCCTCCATCGCCGCCGCCGAGCGTGCTGTGGCGCGCCGCCTGCGGCTGCCCGCGGGCACCGACGTGGCGGAGTCGGCGAGGTTCGCACGGTCGCGCTTCTCGGGCGCGGACTTCATCACGGCTGCCCGCGAGCGTGGTGGGGTGCAGGCCTACGCGGATTGGACTGCCGATCGCATTGGCAATGGCGCCGGCGTTCGTTCGTTTGCGGCCCCGCGCCCGGTTGATGACCTCCCTCTCAGGGGGGATGCGCTGGGAGCCAGCCGTGGCGCGAGCCCGCGTCGCGAGAACAATGTTGCTGCCTCCATCGCCATCACAGTGCTGAAGCCATTCATCGAGGCGGGAGCACAGAAGATCTTCTGCGGGCTCGGGATCAAGTTCCTGTGCCGCTCCACCCCAACCCCGACGCCCGCCTCCGGACTCACAGCCGCCGAGAAGAAGCAGCTCGCCGACATCGAGCGGGGCATCAGCGACCTTGCAACACAGATGACCACGGCCCAGCAGACGCTCTCGGCGATCGAGGTTCAGGTGGCGGCGCTCGGCGGGCAGGTCGCCGCGCTCAACTACGGCCCGGAGATGAATGCGGTTCAGGACATCATCGAGGCCACCCGCGCTGCGGCAGGGTTGCGTGCAGAGGGCAGGGACGTGCCCGCGGGCCTCGCGGAGGTCCTCACGAATGCCCTCGTGCGCCGCTACGAAATCAACAGTGGCTGCCCGAACTGGGCTGCGCTGGTCGGCGCGCTTCCCACAGCTGCGGTCATGGACGGCTCGGAGCTTCGGCACCCACGGGCCGCGTGCGCGAGCCTTGCCCAGGGCATCGGGATCAGCAACGGTCTGATGCAGTTTGCCCAGCGGAAGGTGGCCGCGGCGTCCAGCATCGTGACCGCGGGGCCCACTCAGGCCAAGGTCGACCTGGCGGGCGAGTTCTGGCTTGGCGAGTTCGCGAAGAATGTCGTGTCGTCGAACATGGCGTCGGAGTATGCGTTGCGGCCCGGCGGCAATTCCACGCGCACGGCCGAGGTGGTCGACGCGACCACACAGCTGTTCAACGATGCGCTTGGGATGATTGAGATCGACGCCACCGGTGCGTACTTCGGTGCCCGCATCCTCAATGACCAGATTCTTGTGATGGGCCCGGCCAGTGGCACCCTCTACGGCATCGGGTACTACCAGATGGATCCCGGTACGGGACCGTGGGGCCTTGACAAACGGGTTCAGTGCCGCGGCAATACCCCGTGGCAAATGAATTGGAGCCGTTTGCCGGGAGCGTTCAGACCAGGGCTT
>JBAXJA010000204.1:0-2037 GCA_037138115.1 Thermoleophilia bacterium
CCCCAACGGCATCTCGGGTCAGGGCTGGGGATACACCGGAGTCTTCCCGACCGAGAACGGCGGCGGCTTCCTGACCGAGCAGTTCCCCGACGCCTACAAGGTGATCTGGGACTTCCGCGGTGGGGTGGCGACGTCGCGTCACATCCCTGGGGTCTCCTACACCGGAATCCAGCACCCAGGGCTCATGGGAACAGCACCCTCACACGATCTGCTGGCAAAGTGGACCGCCCGTGAGACTGCGCTCATCGCCACCGACCCTGACCGCGTTCCCCCGCTGGCCCTGCCTCCGAACCCGGACAGTGCCATCCTCGGCTCGCTGTCGGGCGACGCCTACACCAAGGCGGCCTCCGAGGGAGCTCGCACGGCTCCGCCGCGCGAGAACGGTGGCAACCAGGACATCAAGAACTTTACCAAGGGTAGCCGGGTGTTCTACCCGGTGTTCGTCGACGGCGCGAACCTGTCGTTCGGCGACCTGCACTTCTCTCAGGGCGACGGTGAGATCACCTTCTGCGGCGCCATCGAGATGGGTGGCTACATGGTGCTTGGTGTTGACGTCATCAAGGACGGCATGTCCAAGTACGGGGTGTCCGAGAACGCGATCTTCATGCCGGGCATCGTCGACCCGCAGTACAGCGAGTGGCTGGCCTTCTCCGGCACCTCGGTCACGTTCGATGGCGAGCAGCGCTACCTCGACCCGTTCCTGGCGTACCAGCGGGCCTGCATGCACGCGATCGACTACCTCACCAAGTTCGGGTACAGCCCCATCCAGGCGTACATGATCCTCGGCTCGGCCCCCATTGAGGGACGCCTGTCCGGTGTCGTGGACATCCCGAACGCATGCTCGACGGTCTACCTGCCGACGGCCATCTTCGACATCGACATCACGCCGTCGTCCAGTGGCCCCGGCAAGGTGTCCGGAGGGATGGACGTCCCCATGTCCAAGTGGTCGGACCACAAGGACGGTGTGTGGGCGCCCTACCCGTGGTGATGGAACCTGATGTGAAGTCCTGAGCTGAGGGGGCGGCGCCCACGCACGAGGGGCCGCCCCCTCACCCAACCGTAGGCGCGGGCCGGCCACTATCCGGCCCCGCGAGGAGAGGAAGAACGTGGTCACCTACCAGTACCTGTGCGACGAGGACGGCATGGCCGAGGTGCGCCTGCCGATGGGGGACGCCTCTCCGACGATCGACTGCCCCCAGTGCGGCGGGGCCGCACGACGGGTGTACTCCTCACCGATGCTCGCGACCGGGGGCGACCCGATGTCACGCCGACTCATCGAAGCCACCACGGCCACCAGCGATCGCCCTGACGTCGTGACGTCCATCCCCTCGCACGGGGGGCCGAGCACGCAGCAGAGGGTGACGGCCAACCCCTTGCACAAGAAACTGCCGCGCCCCTAGTCCCTAGGGGCCATCACAGACGCCGTGTGGCGGACTGGGACCTAGGACCGGCCGAGGGCCGCCTGGGCCGAGTCCAAGCCCGCAGCAGCCACGTCGCTCGGCAGCACCTCACCTGACGCCGCGGCCTCCGTGAGGCCCCAGGCCACGTCTGGGCACACCGACCGACCATCGTGCCGCAAGGGCGCCGCACCTTTCCACCATCCCGTACGCTGGGCCTGTGGCCTCAACACATCGCCGCGCCCGCGGGACGCGGCTCGACACCGGTGCCGCAGTTATCGATGAACTGGCGGCTGAGGAGCCACTCGAGATCCGGGTGGGTGACGGCAGCCACACCCTGCGCTCGGTGGTCACCATGCGCACTCCCGGGGCCGACCTCGAGCTCGCCGCGGGGTGGCTGCGCGGGGAGGGCATCGTTCGCCAGGCGGACGACCTGACAGCCGTGCGTGCCTGCACGGACCCCTCCCTCCTGCCCGAGGCCCGCGGCAACGTCGTGACCGCCGATCTGGCCACCTCGGCCCTGCCGCGGCTGGCGTCGCTGGCGCGGACCACCGACATCACCGGCGCGTGCGGTATCTGTGGCAGCGAGTCCCTCGACCGCGTGCTCGAGCGGGTGGAGGCACTGCCGACGCGTACGGGC
>JBAXJA010000205.1:0-2029 GCA_037138115.1 Thermoleophilia bacterium
CAGGAGATCGCGGCTGAGACGCCCGGCGCGTTTGTCCCCCAGCAGTTCGAGAACGCCGCCAACCCCGACATCCACGCCAGCACGACCGCCGAGGAGATCTGGGCCGACACCGATGGATCCGTCGACATCTTTGTCGCCGGGGTGGGGACGGGCGGCAGCATCACCGGCGTGGGGCGCGTGCTGAAAGAGCGCAAGCCCGGCGTCCAGATTGTGGCGGTGGAGCCGACCGACTCTCCCGTGCTCTCCGGAGGCGATCCCGCCCCGCACCGTATTCAGGGCATCGGAGCCGGGTTCGTGCCGGGCGTTCTCGACACATCCGTGTACGACGAGATCATCCAGGTGACAGCTGAGGACGCCTTCGAGACCTCGCGCAATCTTGCAAGGGACGAGGGCGTACTCACCGGCATCTCGGCTGGGGCCAACGCATGGGCCGCGCTGCAACTGGCAAAGCGCCCCGAGAATGCCGGAAAGGTGATCGTCACGATCATCTGCGACACAGGCGAGCGGTACCTCTCCACCGCACTGTTCACCGAGGCGTAGGGAGCGGTCGAGCCAGCAACCGTGGGGTTTCCGATGCCGTGAGTGGCGGTGCAGGACCGGTCCGGTGTACTGTCGTCGGCGCGCGGGCCGCACTCCCTTCCTTCCACCTCGCGCATACCGAGAGGTGAACGAAATGGTCCCCAAGTCCCCCAGGCTCCGGAGCCGTCGCGCGAGTTCTCTCGCGTGTGCATTCCTTGGTGTGGCAACCCTTGTAGGTGCTGTGGCCAGCACCTCTGTTGCCGCCATCCCCTCCAAGACCTGCATGAAGGCGACGTACAAGGGGCATTCGTGGCAGGTGTCCGTATCGGGGAGTGCGACGTGCGACCAGGCCGCCACATGGTTGCCGAAGTTCTATTCCGCACCTTCTCGCACGGGCGGCGCATGGACCGGACCAGCGGGGTTCATATGTCAGAAAGTGGCCCGTGATCCGGGCTACGTGCAGCGCGGGATCTGCATCTCGAAGTCGCACGCCATGATGGCCTGGAAGCGCATCGGGTAGCAGGGCGATCCGCCGGACGGTTTGCCGGGGTCTGCGAGACCGGGGCCGGGAAGTGCGCTGATCCCGGTCCTCGTGGTCTCGGGCCGCCCTATGAATCCATCAGGCCTTCTTGATCAGCAGTTCCCGTGTGCCGCGGTGGTGGAAGTTGAGTGCGGCGGTGAACGCGCGGGCGTCCGGGGTGTCCTCTGGGCTGCCCAGTAGGTGGGTGCCGCCGGCGAGGCGCACGGCTCGCGCAGCTGAGGTGATGAGCATGCGACCCACGCCCTTGCGGCGTTCGTCCGCCACCACGCCCATCCACCAGACGATCCCCTCTGGAACCTGGGTGAAACAGAAGCCGATGATGCGGTCGCCGCGGAGAGCGACGGTGAAGTCGCCCTGACCGGCCCCCTGGGCGTATCCGGTCGGTCGACCCATCGCCTTGAAGGTGGCAAGCCCGTCGAGGGCATCCCACTCAGCGTCTTCGTACCGCTCGGCCATGTCGTTTGAGTACGTGAGCAGACGTACCCCGTCGGCGCCCGGTCCGGCGGGGATGCCGTCGATGGCACGGCTCACCGTGAAGGTGGTGGCGTAGAGGTCGAACCCCGCGTCGCGGAGCAGCGGGAGAGCCGGATCAGTCGGATCGAGTGACACGTCCCAGGGCGCACCAACCGGGAGGGCGCCCAACAGAGCAGTGACCTCGCCCGCATTCTGCACACGGATGTTCTCCAGGCGCGCAGCGCGCGCCGTGGGGGATGGGCCCACCTGGCAGGACGCCCCGCCTGACGTGACGCTAGAGAAGGTACGGCTCCAGGTCGTCAACCCGCACACCGGTGTCCTCGAGCCACTCTCGGGCTTCGGCGACGGCGTCCGCCTCGCCTGCAATCTCAAGAATCACCCAGCCGGTGCGATCACGCACATCGGCACGCCGGATGTTGCACACGACGTCGTGCTCGGTGGAGAGCCGGTGCACGACGGGCTCGCGCACGAGGGTCTCAGGAAATGTCAGTCGGA
>JBAXJA010000206.1:0-2019 GCA_037138115.1 Thermoleophilia bacterium
ATGCAAGGGGGAACCTTTCTGTGGGGATTGGGGACCCCGGGAAGGCTAGTCGCCGCCCTCGCGCATGCCACTATTTCTCGGTTGGTACAACTGGGCGCCCTTTCGCTGGAGGGGCGTGACGCGAGGCGTGAAGGCGGAGAAGATGGCCACGAATCAACACAGCACGAGTGCTGGCACGCAGGACCGGGCAACTGTGACCAGCGACGGGCGTTCGGTCGCCCCGGTGATTGATGGCCTGAAGACCAAGGAGACCGTGGTGCACGTGGACCACCGCGGTCGCCTGTTTGAGGTGTTCAACCCGGCCGATGACTACTGGTCTGGCCCAGTGGTGCACTCATATGTCTTTACGGTTCGCCCCGGGACGATGAAGGGGTGGGGTGTGCACGATCACAAGTTCGATCGCTACTGCATCATCAGCGGCGAGATGCTGGTCGTGCTGTGGGACGGCCGCGACGCTTCGCCCACATTCGGGCTCGTGCAGGAGGTCGTCCTGGCACCTGAGGGCACGCGAATGCTGACCACGCCCCCTGGCGTGTGGCACGCGAATATCAACCTCGGCACAACGGAATGCATGGTGATGAACCACCCAACCATGCCGTACGACTACGAGCACCCCGATCGTCGCCTGCTGCCATGGGACACCACCGAGATTCCCGTTGATCTGCGGACGTACTTTCCCATCCAGTCGTCGGAATGACTACCGCCGAAGCCACCGTGTGAACCGCCACGACCTGCTGCTGCTCATCTGGTCGAGGTCGTGGAGCGCACCCTGCAGGGCCAAATGGACGACCTGCAGTTCGGCCCGCGCTCGAGCGAGGGCCTCAGCGGTTTCAATCATCTCCGCCCGGAACCCGGTCAACCGCTGCTCGTCAGCGGCACGCTCCGACTCGAGCACCGCGATCCGCTCAACCAGTCGTTCGGCCTCGGCCGTGTGTGTGTGCGCAAGATGTTCGGCGTACGCGGCGCGTACATCTCGCTCACGCTTTGCCACCTCGACCGCGCTGAAGTTGAGGCGGGTCCGGAGCAACGCACGTTCTGACGGCGTCGCGGGTGCAGGCGGTGGTCCCGGGGGCACCGCCGCCGCCCGGGCAACTTCCACGTCAACGGCCGCCGGGCTCGAATCCGCCTCCCCGTGTCGCCGCAGCGCCGCCTCGTGCCGGTTGATGAACCGCTCACGCAGATTCAGGGTGAGAAATTGGCGAAAGCCCAACGCGGTGCTCGCGGCGCCAATATGGCGTACATGCGCACGTGGTTCGACGAGCACACGCCAGCCGCGCTCCCGCAGCCGGAAGCACAGGTCCACATCTCCGTAGTACGCGGGGTAGAAGGCGTCGTCGAGGCCACCGACTGACTCCCACGCGGTCCGGCGGATGAGCATGCCAACCGAGCCGTGGTAGTCAACAGCTCGCGACTCGACGTAGTCATCGGGCCGACGGGATCCATTGATGAGGCCAGCGCATGTGAGGCCGCTTCGCCACACGACCATGCCGGGATCAAGTACTTCGTCGTCATGGTTGAGGGCGAGCGCACCGATGGCCCCGGCATCGGGCACTGCCTCGGCACGCGCGACGAGTGCGGTGATCAGGTCGGGCCCAGGGATCGAATCGTCTTGCAACTGGAGCAGGTATTCCCCTGTGCCGAGCGCGAACCCGTGGTTGAACGCGCCGCTCACCCCGAGGTTCACTGGGATGTCTGCCAGCTGCACCTCGCCGGAGTACTCCCCGGCGATCGCCCGCACCTCGTCGGTGGCGTCGTTCAGCACCACGATGGTCTCAAATGGCACCGAGCGATCGAGCGCCGCGATGCCATCGAGGCATGCCCGCAGGCCCGTGTTGCGGTAGGCGGGGATGACGATGGTGACCCGGGGCCGTGCCGCACCCATGCGCAGTGCCTCCCTGGTCGGTACTGCCTCCGCGCTGTCTTACGCGGCGGTGGTCACCCGCGCACTGCCCGAACGGCGCGATGCCTCGGCGACGGCCTCCGCCACGGCGGGTACCAGCCGCTTGTTGAACACCGAGG
>JBAXJA010000207.1:0-2013 GCA_037138115.1 Thermoleophilia bacterium
CACCCAGCCGCATGGCGTCAGCCGACATGAGCGACGGACAGATTGTGGGTGTGCGGGGTGCCACGGGCATGGGCGGCAGGTTATCGGCCCACGAGTCGTGCGACGAAGAACCCATCAGTGCCATTCATGTGCGGGAGCAGGCGCAGTGCACCGGGCAGGTCGGGTGACGCCATTCCGGGGAACCGCGCCGTCAAGTCCTCAATCTCGCCGCCCGATGCGCGCACGACGTCCTCGTTCTCCTCACGGAGCAGGCTGCACGTGGAATACACCACGCGGCCACCGGGCTTCACCAGGGTGAGTGCACGATTCAGAAGTCCCTGCTGGATCTCCACCAGCGGTGCCAGTGCCTCCTCGCGACGACGCCAACGCGCATCCGGACGCGAGGCCAGTACCCCGGTCCCAGTGCATGGCGCATCAACCAGCACGGCGTCGAACAATCCACCTGGGATCTCCACCTCGCGGGCATCGCCATCGATCACGGTCATCGGGGCACCCATGCGCTCTGCCATCTCGCGAAGGCCACTGGCGCGCGACGCGTGCATCTCGATTGCCACGATCTCGGCCTTGCCGTCGGCGAGGGCCGCAAGCTGTGTCGCCTTGGCACCCGGTGCGGCGCACATGTCAAGGATGCGCTCGCCGGGCTGCGGGTCGAGTGCTCTGGCCGGAATCATCGACGCGCGGCTCTGGCCCATCACCAACCCGCTGGCGAATGCTGCGGAGTCTTCAAGCGCGAATGGCTCGTCCAGTACCAGGGCCTCGGGCAGCAGTGGGTCGCCGTGCCACGCGGGCATCTCCTGTTCCAACTCCGCACGGGGCCCACGCAGCGGATTCCAGCGCACGGCTGACTCGCTTGCCGTGTTGGCTGCGGCCATCACGGCGTTTGCGTCGTCCTGCCCCAGCGAGCGCACCAGGCCATCCGCAATCCAGTCGGGGAATGAGTTGGCGAGTGCCGAGTCGGCGGGGCCCAGCGCGGCCAGCCTGGCTGGCCCCTCACTCGCGATTCGCCGAAGCACGGCGTTCACGAGGCCACCACGGGCGGGCGCCCTGTCGCGGTGCCCGGGAAGCATGCGCGCAAGGTGTACGGCCTGATCAACGGCGGCGCGATCGGGCGTTCCATCGGACGCAATGATCTCGTACGTCCCCAGGCGCAACACGTCGCGCACCCCGGGCTCAATGCGATCGGGGCGTTCGGCCGCACCATCAATGAGCCAGTCGAGGGTCCGACGCATCTGCACGGTGCCGAACACAAGACGCTGGGCCTGCTGGCGGTCGCGCGGGTCGAGCTCGAACCGGTTGGCCTCGGCCGTGAATGCGCGATCGGCGTAGGCGCCGTCATCCACCCGCCGCAGCACGCGCAGCGCCACGCGGCGTGCCGGCGCGGCACCGCCCATTCCAGGCTCACCCTTACGGGGACGTGAGGTCGAGCTCACCGCGGTACCCCCTCAGGAAGGCGTCGATTGGCATGCGGCCCTTGCCGGGCGGCTGGATGTCGAGGATCTGCAGGCCGTTGGTGGCCGTTCCGAGCAGCAGTGCACCGGAATCGGCCGTCAGCCCGGCGGGTGCGGGTGCTTCCCACTCCCGTGTACGCCACACCTTGAACGGCTGTCCATCAATGTGCAACACCGCACCGATATGCGGGGAGAGGGCACGGACCTGGCCCACCAGTTCACGGGCGGGTCGCGAGGGGTCAATCAGCCGGTCCGCATCGGTGATCTTGGCCGCCACCGACGATCCCTCAGCTGGCTGGGGCACGGCCACCAGCGTGCCCGCCTCAACCGCATCAAGCGCGCGCACGAGCGCCGGCCCAGATACCTCGGCCATCTTCTGCAGCACCGAGCCTGCGTCATCGTCGCTGGTCACCTCAAGTACGACGGACTCGATGACGGGGCCGGTGTCGAGCCCCGCATCCATCTGCATGATCGTGGTGCCCATGCGGTCAGCACAGTCCATGAGCGCCCGCTCCACGGGAGCCGCCCCGCGGTAGGCGGGAAGCAGCGAGTAGTGCACGTTGAT
>JBAXJA010000208.1:0-1975 GCA_037138115.1 Thermoleophilia bacterium
AGGGAGTGGACAGAACCTGCGTCACGCCCGCCGGAATCAACACGTGCCCTGCCCACCTTCTGGCCGTTGATGAAATCGGTGCTGCGTTCGGGAGAGAAGACGGCAAGCCCTCGCCTGATCTGCACCTCCGCGGCGCCATGCAGGCGCTGGCCAAAATCCCGTCGCAGTGGGGCGGCACCTACGCCGGCCGCATCCACTTCTACCTGGCTCCGGGTGTCTCCACCGCCATCGCGGCCGGAAAGGGCTCGGCGCACACCCTCGGCGCCGACGATAAGGTGCACTGGCCCGACTATTCGTCCGTCATCGATGCACTTTCCTTGGCGGGGGGCGTCTGGCTTGAGATGTACCACTACCCCACGCGCGGCTCGGCACGCACGCCCTTCACGAGCACCGAATGGAGGACTGTGCCCACGGCCGTCGCCGCATTCATGGCCGGACTTGGTGGCGACCCGCTGCGGTCGCTGCACTTCGTGATGACTGAGACCGTCGGCAGTGATCTTCTGAGCAGTGGCCAGTGTCTTGCGGAGCACGTGGCTGGCGGTTCGAAGGAGCACGCAAATCGGGTCGGCGCATCGGCGACGGCATTCGACTTCCCGGCGTGTGGACCACGCGTGAATGTCTGCATATCGTCGCGTGCATCCAACGAGCGCCATTCAGAGATGTCGATGGGGGGACTCAGGGACTTATCGGATACGACACTTGCCATGGATGCGATCATCAAGAACGCTGACAATCAGATCACTTCTGTGGACTCCGGCATTCAGGAGTTCCCCGTTCAGCAGGCCAGCCCATCGGGAATGGCCTGCCAGTGGCAGCGCGCGCAGACCGGTGACGTCAACCTACGCATCCTGATGAATGGCCCCGCCGCATTCCGCGCCACCGGTACCGAGGCCATTGTCTTCGGACAGTTGTTCCGCCAGTTCTTCATCGTCGCTTAGCGGCGCCACACGAAATACCCCCCGCCCCGCGCTGACGGCGGGGGGGGTGCCTGCAGCACCGTCGGTGTGCGTTGCCCGCGTGAGTTCCGGTACCTTCAGATACGTGAAGTCAACCCGGCATTTCGTCGCGGGTATTGCCTTGGCGGCGCTGGCGCTTGCCCCCACGGCGCTCGCGACCACGGCACAGGTACAGGACTGGGGCCTCGCCACGGATCCGCTCGCCACCAATGGACGGTTGGTGAATGTGCTCACCGCACCCGGGCAGGCCCCGTCGCTGGTGCGCATACCGGTGAACCGTCGGATCGCAATCCTCTACGACACCGACGAAGGCGTGGCGGCCACGCTCGGCCCGTCGGTCACCATGAGGTTTCTCCCCTGGATCTTTCGTCAGGAGCCGTCGTCGTCGGAGGGCCGTGCGGCACTCGCCGACAACTCAACGCAGCGCATCACCAAGGTGAACGCCGACGACCTGGCGCGTGAGCCGAGCGCCACGGCCATGGCCGACACCCTGCGGGCCGCGGTTGACCAGAAGTGCACCACGCCCGCCGGCTTCAACACCTGCGGAGCACACATGGCGAGCCTGGATGAGCTCACACAGACCTACGCACAGCCGCCGTGGAGCACGCGGCCCGACCCAGCCAATCCCGGCGTGCGGCTGGCCGCGGCCATGCGCATGCTGCAGGGCATTCCGTCGCCCTGGGGTGGGTCGTATGCCAGCCGCATCCACATCTACGTCGCACCCGGAATGTCCACATCCATTGCCGCCGGCCATGGGCCATTCCGTACCCAGGGACGCGACGGCAAGAACCACTTCCGAAACTACAGTTGGGCCATGCAGGCCCTCAGTCGCGGCGCTGATGCCTGGCTTGAGATGTATCACTTCAGGAACACCGCCACGAAGACCGCATTCACCCCACGGGAGTGGCGGGATGTGCCGACCGCGGTGGCCACCTTCATGCGAGAGCGCAGCCCCAAGACCAATCCCCTCAACAAGTTGCACTTCATGGTGGCGGGGGTGGGCCCCACCGAAGGCTGCG
>JBAXJA010000209.1:0-1958 GCA_037138115.1 Thermoleophilia bacterium
GGCCGCGTGCTGTGCGGGGTGCTCGCCGGGATGGACCTTGCAGGGATGTCCGTGCTTGAACTTGGTGGGGGGATCGGCACCGCTGCCATGGTGGCGGCGATGCGCGGGGCCCACGCCATGAGCACCGACTGGTATCCCGCGGCAGTGGAGTTCAGCCGCTGGAATGCCACGCATCTGGGCCTCGACATGGAGGCGATCGTGGTGGACTGGCGCAGCCCGCCCGACGAGTTGATGAACCGGGGGCCTTGGGACCTCGTGGTGGGCGCCGACATTCTTTACGAGGGAAGAAACGGCACTTCCCTGGGTGCCCTCATCCCCCGGCTGGTGGGCCCGAAATCTCAGGTCATCATCGCCGACCCGCGCCGGCCCGATGCGCGCCCATTTGTTGACGCCATGGCCGCAGCCGGGTGGGGGTATGAACGCAGCGACATCCCGGTGCCGGGACGCATCGACGAGACGGGGCCGATCGTCCATGTCCATCGCTTCACACCGCCCCCAGAAAACGTCAACGGCCCGGTGATCGTCTAGGATCCCCGGCCGCGTTCCTCGGTAGCTCAATGGTAGAGCATCCGGCTGTTAACCGGAGGGTTGTAGGTTCGAGTCCTACCCGAGGAGTTCCGAGAGGGACTTCCTGCAAAGCGGCGCTTTTCTTCATGCGACGACGAGAGTGAAATGGGGCGGTTGAAGGACATGAGCGACGAGGTATTCGTCACCGTCACGCCGAGCCCCGATCACGCCCAGGTGATGCTGAACGGCGAGCTTGTGGCCGAGTCGGATCGCACCCTGCTGGTACGCCAGAGCGACCACGACTTCGACAGCCGCTACTTCCCCCCCGGCGACGTTCGGCTCGATCGGTTTGAGCGCAGCGAGACGGTCACCTTCTGCAGCCACCGTGGCGAGGCCACCTACCGCTCAGTCCGGTTCGGTGCGCTGGTGGTGCCCGACGTGGCGTGGGTATACGAAGACCCCGTACCGGCGATTGCCGAGATCGCCGGGTACGTCGCGTTCTTTGATTTCAAGGTAACGCTGTCCGTCGAGGGACCTGCGGCGAATTCGTAGAGGCCGCCGGTGCCGCTCCGGCACCTGATCGCCCCCCCGGGGAAGTAGCTCACGCCCGGAACGCGCCACGAGCAACACACCGCCGGAATGGACCCGGCGACATGTACATCGCGTCGCCTGCGGCACAGCGTGCCGGATCAGCCCCCTGCGTCGGTCCCCTCCCGGCCGCCGAGCACATCACGAACTCGATCCATGCGAGCCTCGTGCCGCGCGTCGCGGTCGACAGCCTTCGCCATGCGCGCCGGGCGCGTGGCGTAGCGACGGCGGGCCCACATGCTGCCCGGGCGCGCCACGCGAAGGGCACCCACAATCGCCACCAGCGGAACGAAGATCCCGAGGAGGCCCATCACCAACTTGCCCTTGGCAATGCATATGAGCACCACCACGAGAAGCACCACGATGAGCCCGGGGACCACCACGAGCGAATCCGGACCATCCGCCGTCTCCGACACGCCGAACGGCGTTGAGCCGAGCAAGAGGGCGCACATCAGCACGATGGCCACCACGACGGCGTCGATGGACTTGCGGCCGGCGCTGGTCCAGTAGACGTCCTCCATGTGCAGCCACAGGGCGAATTCGTCGAGGGTCAATGCAGCCCCGATGCCAAAGAGGCCGCCAAGCACCTCCACCCATGGTGAGTGAGGCTGGTAGGTGAACTCCAGCATGGCCACGATCAGGATGACGAGAATGCCCCACACCTGGTGGTGGATATGCACTCCGCCGATATGGACATCCTTCACCAGCCCCTGCGATACCTCGCCAGGCTCCTGCCCTCGCCCCTTCGCACGAATGCTGCGCGTAATGGTGCGGGTCAGTACGAAGGTGAGCCCGAAGAATACGAGCATGAAAAGCAGACCGGCGCGCCCGGTCTCCTGGAACCACTCCCGGTACCAGGTCAC
>JBAXJA010000210.1:0-1951 GCA_037138115.1 Thermoleophilia bacterium
GTGTCCGTTCCCGCGGGGGCCACCAGGCGCCGCCCCCCGAACTCGCCGGCCACCACGCGCATCAGGCGTCCAGCAATCTGGGCAGATCGGGAAACGCGCGGCGGACGGCGTCGGCCAGCAGCACGTGCTCGGGCTCCTCAAGGTGAGGGTCGCGGCGCAGGGTGGCCCGCGCCACCTGACGCGCCTCTGCCAGCGTGCGGCGGTCGCGCGACAGCCGGGCGAACCGCAGATCGGTGGGCCCCGACTGCCTGAGGCCAAGAATGCTGCCCTCGCCACGGATCTCAAGATCGATGTCAGCCAGACGGAACCCATCGTTGGTCTGCACCAGGGCTTCGAGCCTGCGCATGCCCTCCTCCCCTCCCGGCTCCGCAAATATCAGGCATGTGCCCGCATGCTCGCCGCGCCCCACCCGCCCACGCAGCTGATGCAGTTGCGCCAGCCCGAACCGGTCGGCGTCCTCAATGAGCATGACCGTCGCGTTGGGAACATCAATGCCCACCTCAACCACGGTGGTGGCAACCAGCATGTCGGTCTCGCCCGCCGCAAATGCCGCCATGGCCGCGCGGCGCTCGTCAGGTCGCTGGGCACCGTGGGCGAGCCCCACCCTGAACGCGGCGAATGGGCCCTGGCGCAGGCGCGTGAACTCGGCAACTGCCGACCGCGCCACGATGCCGGACTCGCCGTCCTCCACCAGTGGGCAGATGACGTACGCCTGACGACCCCGTCGCAATTCGGCGCGCACGTCGTCATACGCCATGTCGCGCTCGGCGTCGCGTACCCACCGGGTGGCGATCTCGCTGCGCCCGGGAGGGCGACCGCGTATCGCCGACACCCGCAGGTCGCCGTAGGCCGTGAGGGCAAGCGTGCGGGGGATGGGCGTGGCGGTCATGTACAGGAGGTGCGCCGCCATGCCGTCGTCGCCCGCCTGCTCGGCCAGTGCCTGACGCTGCTCAACACCAAAGCGGTGCTGCTCGTCAACCACCACCAACCCCAGGCGATCGAACGTGACGCCGCCCACAAGGAGCGCCTGAGTGCCCACCACCACACGGGCGGTCCCGGTGGCCACGGCCATCTCGCGTCGCTCGCGCTCGGCTTTCGGCACGTTGCCGGTGATGAGCACAGGCTCGATTCCCGCCGGGGCGAGCAGGGAGTCGAGCGTGCGCAGGTGCTGCTCGGCGAGCGTCTCGGTGGGAACAAGGATGGCCGCCTGGGCACCGGCCTCCACGGCCTGCGCACATGCCAGCGCCGCCACCACGGTCTTGCCCGCCCCAACTTCCCCCTGCAGCAGCCGGCGCATGGGCTGCGGGCGGGCGATGTCGCGCGCCACCTCCCGCGCCACGCGCTCCTGCTCACGCGTGAGCGTGAACGGCAGGGCCGCCCGGATGACGCCCGTGATCTCGCCGGTCGCCGGAAGGGGCAGGGCGCGCCGGGCGGTCTCATCGTGCCGGCGCACGGCGATGAGGCCCATCTGCAACACGAGCAACTCCTCAAATGCAAGGCGGCGGCGGGCCGAGCGCGGCTCGCGGGCAGTGCGCGGAAAGTGCAGGGCGGCGAGCGCATCGGCACGGGTGCCCACCTTCACCCGCTCCCTCATCCACTGGGGCAGTACCTCGGGCGCCGACGACACATACGGGCGCGCGGCATCCACAAGCTCGCGAAGCCGCCTGGCCGGTAGCGCCTCGGTGGCCGGATACACCGGCACCATTCCCTCGGTGTGCAGCCCTTCGGATGCCTGCGCGCCCAGCACCTCGTGTGCCTTGACGGTGATCTGACGGTTGGGCCGAAGCTTCACCTGCCCGCGGATCATCAACTCATCGCCCGGCGCCAGCACTCCCGCCAGATACCCCTGGTTGAACCAGATGGCAGCAATAGAGCCGGTGGCGTCGTGCACCTTGGCGCGCACCATCTTGAGCCCCCGTCGCCGGGTGGGGATGACGCTGATCGAATCGAG
>JBAXJA010000211.1:0-1940 GCA_037138115.1 Thermoleophilia bacterium
CCGGCCAGGATCACACCTTCGGCGACCTGCTCCGCGCACAGGCCATCGGCGACGCGCAGGCGCTGGTGGAGCGTGGCCGCCGCGTGGTGCGTATCGATCTGGGCGACGACCCAGAGGCCGCGCTGGCACTGGCCGCGCGGGTGGCCGCAGCCACGGTGGCCCCCTAGCCCAGGGCGGCCACCGCAGACTCCACGTCGGCAACCACGGTGACCATGGACAGGTCGTCTGCGTCCACCACGAGATGGGCACCCAGCGCGTCGATCACGGCATCCCAGGCGCATCCCACGACGATGAGCGGGCGCCGGGCCACATGGCGGTTCTGCATGAGGTTCCATGCCACGGCGATCTCGGCCAGGGTCCCTACCCCTCCCGCCACGGCGATCCAGGCATCAGCGTCCAGCAGCATGCGGAGCCGTGCGAACAGGTCGTCAGCCGGCCGCTCCTCATGCACCCACTCGTTTGCACGGCGCCCCTGCGGACCAGGAAGGGTCACGCCCACCACGTGCGCGCCCCCGTCACGCGCACCTCGCGATACCGCCTCCATCGCGCCCCCGTGACCGCCTGTGGCCACGGTCCATCCGGCCTCGGCCAACAGATGCCCCAGTCGCTCGGCGGGGGCCACGTCCGGATGATCGGGGCCAATCCGAGAGCTGCCGAAGACCGCGACGACCCGGCTCACGCCGTCGACGTCGCGGACGAGAGGGTCTCCACCAGCGTGCGGGTGTCCGCCTGCGCTCCGAGGCGATTCACATTCGCGATGAGCGTACGTACGGAAGCAGAGTCGACGCCATGGCGATCGGTGACGCCGCGAAGGCGCGTGGCCGGGTCAATGCGCTCGCCGCGCACACCGGTGAGAAGATCCGCGATATCCAGCAGGTTGAGTAGGCCGTGGTCTGCCCCGGCGGGAGCCGGGAACTCAGCCTCCACCGACGGCAGCCCGAGCAACCGGGCCCGCGCGGCGGCGCCGGAGTGGTGGGCCACCAGCCGTGCCAGATCCTCGTGCCCGGCGAGCCTCAGTGCCCTGGCACCGGCAATCGGGTGGTAGCCCCCCGAGAGCCCATATCCAACGTCGTGCAACCATGCC
Source organism: Thermoleophilia bacterium (assembly GCA_037138115.1). Lineage (GTDB taxonomy): Bacteria > Actinomycetota > Thermoleophilia > Miltoncostaeales > Miltoncostaeaceae > SYFI01. Next base: position 1,085 of record JBAXJA010000211.1, read on the forward strand.
GCACACAGCAGCCGGCGGCGCTCATCCGTCGGCAGGCGCACGAGATTGGCCGCACGGGTGGCCTGCTGCGCCACCCCACGCGCGTGCCCGTACCGGGCATCATCCGACACGGCCTGACACACGGCGTGGGCCCCCTGGGGGTCACTGGCGGCCCTCCACTGCGCGGGGGTTACGCCCACAGGCGAATGGCCTCGTCCACCACTTCATGGCCCTCAAGATCGGCGCGCATGCGCTCATCCTCGGCCACCTCGGGTTCGGGGTCGTCCATCAGGCGATCGGTGAACACGTCGCGATCGGTGCGCTCCTTTGCCAGGGCGATCCAATCGGGCGGAATCTCCTCGGGGAGGATCGTGCCCGTCATCTCGGCGAAGAGCAGCGCCCAGGCCCGCGGCAGCACGTCGACGTTGTAACCGCCTCCGCCAAGTGCCACCCACCGGCCCCCGGTGATGTCGTCCGCCATCTCGTGCAGCACGCGCCAGAGGCGGGGGAACGTGGCCATGCGCACCTGGAGATGCGCCAGCGGGTCCTCGTGGTGCGGGTCAACGCCATCCTGGGTCACGATGATGTCCGGTGCGAACGCGCGCACCACCGGCACGATGACGTCCTCGATCGCGCGCATATACGGACCATCGCCGGAGAAGGCGGGCAATGGAACGTTCAGCGAGGTGCCCACGCCCTTCCCCGTACCCCGCTCATCGAGGGCCCCGGTTCCGGGGAACAGGTACCGCCCGCTCTCGTGCACCGAGCACGTCAGCACCCGTGGATCGTCATAGAAGATGAACTGCGTGCCATCACCGTGGTGCACGTCCACGTCCACATATGCCACGCGCTCGGCACCGGCATCGAGCATCGCCTG
>JBAXJA010000212.1:0-1909 GCA_037138115.1 Thermoleophilia bacterium
CACCTCCACCAGCGTGAACGCCCGCTGCGTGCTGCCCGCGTCGTGCATGTCGTCGTCAATTCGTGCCATGGGAGGCGCTGCTCCCTCCATCTCGGGATCGGATCCGCTACGGCCCTTGGCTTTCGCCGCCGCAGCGCGTGCCCCTGCCCTGAACTGCAATCGCCCTTACGGACAGGAGGGGCCATGCACACGAGTAGTCGGGTCAGGGGGCCGCCAGGCCGCCGACTGTTCCGGGGCACCCGGTCGTAAGAATTCCCCAAACCCCGCAAATTAGGCACTTCGGCAGCCCCCCGCAACGGGGTCAGTCCCCACCCGGGGTCAGACCCCGGGTGGGGTCAGTCGCTGTGTCAAAACGACACGGATCGGTCCTGGACCATCTGGCTCGTGCATTCAGGGTGCAATTGGGGTCAGACCCCGGGTGGGGTCAGTCGCCGTGTCAAAACGGTCGCAGGGCGTGTTTGGCCCATCTGGCTGGGGCGATGGGGGCATCAGGCTCGCAAATCGGGGGCGCTCCTGGGGTCAGACCCCGGGTGGGGTCAGTCGCCGTGACAAAAGTGGTTGGGGCTGGGGTCAGACCCCGGGTGGGGTCAGTCGCCGTGACACGACGGTGTCAATGGGGGCGCGGAACGCTCGTGTTGCCTGCATGGGGCCCGCCATGCGATGCTGACTCTCTGGGCCGGGGGGCCGGGGCCGGCTCTAGTCCTCGCCCACCACTGCCAAGCCCTTGGCTCGGCGCTCCAGCTCGGCCCGCATAAATGGGTCGAGGGCGCCGTCGAATACCGCCTGGGTGTTCCCGGTCTCGTGGCCGGTGCGCAGATCCTTCACCATCGCGTACGGGTGGATGACATACGAGCGAATCTGGCTGCCGAAGCCGATGGTCATGCTCTCGCCGCGCTCACGGGCCGACTCCTCCTCACGACGCTGAAGTTCGAGCTCCACGAGGCGTGACCTGAGCATGCTCATGGCGGTGGCGCGGTTCTGCGTCTGGCTGCGCTCGTTCTGGCACTGCACCACCACGCCCGAGGGCAGATGGGTGATGCGCACTGCGGAGTCGGTCTTGTTGACGTGCTGGCCACCGGCACCCGACGCACGGTAGGTGTCGATGCGCAGATCCTTGTCGTCGATCTCGATCACCGCCTCGTCTGTCACCAGCGGCGCCACCTGAACGGCCGCGAACGATGTCTGACGGCGGTTTGCGGAGTCGAATGGCGAGAGGCGAACCAAGCGGTGCACGCCGCGCTCGGCCGACATCAGCCCATAGGCGTTGGTGCCGGTAAGCGTGAAGGTGGCGCTCTTGATCCCAGCCTCTCCGCCATCAAGGCGGTCCTGCACGGTTGCGGTCATGCCACGGGTCTCGGCCCATCGCAGATACATGCGCAGCAGCATCTCGGCCCAGTCCTGGGCATCGGTGCCACCCTCACCCGACTGGATGGTGACCACGGCGTCGCCGGCATCGTGCTCGCCGCCGAACAGGCGCGACTCCTCAAGCACGAACAGACGGCGCTCGGCGCGATCGAGGCCATCGACCACCTCGGTCACGAACTCGGATGTGAGCGATCCCGCGCGCTCCTCCTCGCGGGCCATCGCCGCCAGCTCGCCCAGATCGGCGACGTCGCCAGCGAGTGCGTGGTACTCCGTCAGGCGACCGCTGAGGCGTGCGTGCTCGGCGGAGACCTTGGCGGCGCGTGCCTGATCGTCCCAGAAGTCGCCCGCACCCATCTCCACCTCGAGCTCGGCCACACGCGTCTCGAGCACGGTCGGGTCGAGGTATTCGCCAAGCAGGGCCACGCGTTCCGCAAGGCGCCCAGCCTGCTGGGCCAGGGCATCGGGATCGGGCCCGGCGGGCTGTCGTTGCTCCTCGCTCATCCGCGCCAGCGCCCTAGGCGCCGCAGCACTTCTTGTACTTCTT
>JBAXJA010000213.1:0-1908 GCA_037138115.1 Thermoleophilia bacterium
CGTACCGGGGCTCACCACAGGAGCGCCGCCGGCGCTTCGCCGAGGAGCTTGAGCGCGCCGGCCTGTACCCGTCGATGCGTCGATCCCGCGGGGCGGACATTGCCGCGGCGTGCGGCCAGCTGGCCAACAGCCCCGCCTAGCTGTCGTGCCGACAGAGGTTCCGAACACACCCGGCTGATCGGAACCTTCCCCGCGAGCAGATGAGTGTGGTCAGTGCAGATGCCCACCCTGCATCTATCGTCTGGGGAGCGCGCTCCTCGGGGGATTGACCTCGGAGCCGTACGGCGAATCGGGCCACACCTCGCCCCGGGCCGAGCACCCCCGGGCCTACCACTCGCGGCCCGCTACCCCGTAACGGCTGCCTTCCGCGGTGCGACCCGCACCCGCTTGCTGAAGTGCCCCATCGTCGCTGACTGGGTACGTGCCGTGGTCGTGATGACCCAGGTGCCACGGCTCAGACGCACGGTGCATGAGTAGGTGCGCTTTGTGTTGGTGCGCCGGATGGTGCACTTGCCAGTGGCAGCGCGTCCAGAAGGCCGTGCGGTTGCCCGCTGGGTAATGCGTGTGGCCCCTGCCGGAACAGATCCGGTGGTGACACAGGTCGTTGCCACACAATGCACCTTGCCCTTGATCACCACGGCTGCTGCCGCTGCGGTCGCTGCGGGTGTCACGGCGTTTGACCACGCCGAGGCAGCACCCGTGCCCACCGCATTGGTGGCAGTGGCCCGGAACCTGTAGCTGGTGCCATTGGTGAGGGCCTCGACGGTGCAACTGGTCTTGGGGGCCACAACCGTGCAGGTCTGCTCACCGGGGCTTGAGGTGACCGTGTATGAGGTGACCGATCCACCCGCAAGCGGGGTGATGGTCACTGCTGCTGATGCGCTCCCTGCCGCCGCGACGGGCGAAGCGGGGGGCTGGGGGGCATCGAGGTAGCGGACGGTGAACACGCCAGTGTTCCCCGTACTGGTGAGCGTGGTGCTTCCAAAGATTGCGGTGCCCTGAAAGTAGCCGGTCACGACGGATGAGCCATCAGACAGGGCGGAGATGCCCCAGCCCTCGTCAAACGCCGCACCACCGGCCGTGGTGGCCCAGGCCCACGTGCCATCTGCGTTCATCTTTGCGGTGACCACGCCAGTGTTCCCCGTACTGGTGAGGGTGGTGCTTCCAAAGGTTGCGGTGCCACTGAAGTTCCCAGTCACGATGGATGAGCCATCAGGCAGGGCGGAAATGCCGTCGCCAGAGTCGTTCCCCGTGCCACCGGCCTTGGCGGCCCAAGCCCACGTGCCATCTGCGTTCATCTTTGCGGTGAACAGGTCAGTGCTCCCCGCGCTGGTGAGGGTGGTGCTTCCAAAGGTTGCGGTGCCACTGAAGTTCCCGGTCACGATGGATGAGCCATCAGGCAGGGTTGAGATGCCCCGGCCATAGTCATTCTCCGTGCCACCGGCCTTGGTGGCCCAAGCCCAGGTGCCATCTGCGTTCATCTTTGCGGTGAACACGTCGAGGCATCGCTTGAAGTAACCCTCCACGCACATGCCCCCCGCACTGGTGAGGGTGGTGCTTCCAAAGGTTGCGGTGCCCCGGAACTTCCCGGTCACGATAGATGAGCCATCAGGTCGGGCGGCGATGGCGTAGCCCTCGCTCCCGTCATACGTATCACCACCGGCCTTGGCGGCCCAAGCCCAGGTGCCATCTGCATTCATCTTTGCGGTGAACACGCCCCAGCCCCCCGCACTACTGCTGAGGGTGGTGCTCCCAAAGGTTGCGGGGAGATCGAAGTACCCGGTCACGATGGATGAACCATCAGGCAGGGCGGAGATGGCCTTGCCGGCGTCATCCCCCGTGCCACCGGCCCTGGTGGCCCAGGCCCAGGTGCCATCTGCGTTCATCTTTGCGGTGAACACGTCATAG
>JBAXJA010000214.1:0-1900 GCA_037138115.1 Thermoleophilia bacterium
ACCGCTGCTCTGACTACTACGACCCCGCCGGCGACAGCGGCATCAGGTTTGACGATCCGGACGTGGGCGTGGAGTGGCCCGGAGCACCCCACTCGGTGAGCGACCGTGACGCGACTGCACCGCTTCTGGCGGACATCGCCGACCAGTTGCCCTTCACCTGGGGCGCATGAGCCAGCCTGAGCTCTCGGTCGTCATCGTCTCGTACCGCTGCGGGGCGCTGCTCGATGAATGCCTCACCAGCCTCGATGCCAACCGCGCCTCCGTGGACATGGAGGTCGAGGTGGTGGACAACGCCTCGGGTGACGACACCGTGGAGGTGTCGCGCCGTCACACCTGGGTGACCACCACCGCGCTCGACCAGAACCTGGGCTTCGCCCGCGCCAATAACCTGGCTATGGACCGGGCCCGCGGACGGGCCGTGCTCGTACTGAACCCCGACACCATCATCCCGCCCGGCGCACTTCGCGCCTGCCTCGACGAACTGTGGCGTGACCCATCGGTGGGCCTTCTCACCCCACGCCTCGTTGACGTGGAGGGCCGCCTCGACCGCCGGTGCCACCGCGGCTTTCCCACCCTGTGGTCGTCGTTCTGTTACTTCACAACCCTCGACCGGGTGTTCACGGGGCCACGCTCGCGGCGGTACACCATGGGGCATCTCCCAGAGACCGAGGCGGCTGACGTAGAGGCCGTGTCGGGCGCATTCATGCTGATGCCGGCAGATGTGATGCGCCGGGTGGGTGGCTTCGACGAGCAGTTCTTTATGTACGCCGAGGACATCGACCTGTCGCTGAGATTTGTGGAGGGCGGTTACCGCGTGCGCTACTGGCCCGAGGTTGACGTGGTGCACGTGGGTGCCGGGTCAAACGTGTCGGGCCAGCGCCCACCGGCTGCGAACGCCGCCTACTTCCGCACCATGGCGCCCTTTGTGCGAAAGCACCGCACGGGCCTGCATGGCGTGATTCTGGGCGCCACGGTGTGGGCCATGGGTGAGTTGATGCTGGCGGCCAGCGAGGCCAGCCGGCGCGTGAAGAGATCGGCGTGAAGATCGCCCTGGTCTCATGCGTGTACCCGCCGTACAAGAGCGGCATCGGCAACGTGGCGGCGCGCCATGCGCGGCAACTCACCGACATGGGCAACCGGGTGACCGTGTACTGCCCCGTGCACGACGACGAGCCGGGTCGTGACATCGTTGACGGCATCGTCGTGGAGCGACTCAGATCGCTGGTGCGCCACGGGAACTCGGCGCTGGTGCCGCAACTCGCGCGGCACATGAAGGGCCATGACGCGGTGTACATCATGTGGCCATTCTTCGGCGGCGCTGAATCTGCCGCCATCGGTGCTCGCATGCACAAGATCCCCTACATCGTTTTCTTTCATATGGATGTGCTGTGGGACGGCTGGCGCGGAGCGCTTCTGAACGGCTACGAGCGCACTGCCGAGCCATGGATCATGCGCCATGCCCATGCCGTGCTGGCCAGCTCAACAGAGCTCGCGCAGGCCTCATCGCTTGGGCATGTGAAGGGCATCCGCGTGCAGCCGTCGGCGTACTCGCTCGATCTCTCGCGCTTTCACCCCCCAGGTGCCGATGAGCCGCGACCCGCGGTTCCCTCCATCGTGTTTGTGGGCGCCATGGATGCGGGCCACGCCTTCAAGGGTGTTCCACAGCTGATCGAGGCATTTTCACGCGTACGCGCGGATACACCCTGCACGCTTCAACTGGTGGGCGATGGCGACCTTCGCCCGGGCTTCGAAGCGCTGGCGCGTGCCAGCGGAGTGGCCCACGACATCAACTTCCTCGGGCGCGTTAACGACGACGAACTGGCGCACACCTACCGCATGGGAAGCGTGGTGGTGCTGCCGTCCACCACCCGGGAGGAGGCCTTTGGCGTAGTGCTGGCCG
>JBAXJA010000215.1:0-1899 GCA_037138115.1 Thermoleophilia bacterium
GGCCACCTACTGATGGCGCTGGCCACCAACGCGCCCGTCACCCTGCACCTAGCGGCCAATCCCGACGACGCCGGGCTGATGCTGGCGCAACTGGGAATCGATCCAGCCGACATTGACCTGATCTCGACCACCATCACCGACGTCATCGGCATCACGCCCCGGCTGATTGAGGCCGATGATGAGGCTGAGGTGGCTGTTGAGGTTGCCGCCGAGTGGGCCGAGGCCGGTACGCCGCTTAACGACATCGTGGTGTGCGTGCCAGATGATGAGTCGGGCGACGCAGCCATCAAAGCGGCGTCACGCCGTGGCCTACCGGTGGTTGCCGGCCGGGGCGCCGCCATGCGCGACTCCCTGGTGGGCGCGGTGCTCGAGCGCGTGGCCCTCACGCTTGAAGTGGCAGATGAGCAGCCCGAGCTGCGTGCCGACCTGCTCGCCGATCTGGCAGAAGACACCGACGCGCTCACCCTCGGCCTCGCACCTGACGACATCGAGGCGGCAGCAGCGGCCCACGCAGCCGGCTCACTCGCCGAAGCCGACGCCCTGCACGCCCTGGGCCTCTGCCTGGCCAACAACGCGTATCAGGCCGCAGGCGGCACCCCCGATGTGCTGGGCCCCCAACTGCAGCAGGCCTACCTGTGGCTCGATGCCCTTCGCACCCAGATCGACACCTTGCGCGCACATGGCGTTGCGCCCCCGGCCGACGCCCGCGTCATTCTTGAGGAGAGCGTCGCCGTACCTCGCCCCCGCGGTACCACCGGTGGCGTGGCGATCCTGCGCCCACAGGAGGTCGCGTCGCTCGGGGCCAGCCACGTGGTGATGACCGGCCTCTCCGCCGGCAGCCTGCCCCGCACCCCATCTGCCTCGCCATTCACCAGCCGCGCGCTGCTCGAGGCCGCCCCGGCGCTCGGCCCGCGTGATGAGCGCGTGGACTTTGAGGCGATCCAGGCCGTGGCCATCGGTGCCCTCACCATGGTGCGCCAGCCGCAGGGATCTGACGGAATCGAGCGCGACCCCTCCCCGTGGTTTACGCACGCCGCGAAAGCCAACAGCCTCACCCCTGAGGTGATCTCCGTGCGCGACGGTGCCGCGCTTCGGCGCCGCATGCAGGGCCGTGCCCGGGCAGGCATCGCCGACCCCGGCCCTGTGAGCCACGCCCTCGACGCCCTTGCCCGCCACCAACGCCCGCCTGAATTTCCCGACACCCCCAAGACCACCATCTCGGTAACCACTCTTGAGGAGTACCTGCGCTGCCCCCTCGGCTGGATGGTGGGCCGCCACATGCGCCCGTGGAGCCGCGGCGGCGTAAACCTGCACATGGGCAACGTGGCCGACGAGGCCCTTGGCATGGCCCTTACCCTGGGCGGCGAGCACCCGGTGCAGGACGCCCCGCTCAGCAAGCGCGTAGAGGCGGCGATGGCGGCAATTCACCCCCACCCCGCATGGCCCATGGTGCCCCGCGAGAAGCGCGACATGCTTGAGGGCTGGATTGAGGCCACTGCGCGCAAGTACTACGACCCGGAGTACATGAACGAGATCGCCCCGGGGTGGCGTCCGGTGGCGGCACAGATGTGGCTGCGAAGCAGCAACATCGTGGAGGGCTTCACCATCAGCGGCGTGGCCGACCGCGTTGATGTGACCGACCGTGGCGTGCTGGTAATCGACTGGAAGCTGCAGCGCACCATTCAGCTGCCCGACGACACCAGGCGCCGCGACGAGCTGCAGAAGGGCCTGTACCCCTACATGGCCGCAGGCGACCCGCGAGCAGGCCTCCCCCGCGAGATTCTGGGCTTCCTCTACGTGTCCGTTGCCCATCAGGACCACGTGGGATCAACCACGCGCCCCATCGGTGGCGGCGGCGAGGTTGATCAGGAATGGGTGGCCGACAACAAGCGGGCCACC
>JBAXJA010000216.1:0-1894 GCA_037138115.1 Thermoleophilia bacterium
GACGCCGCAGGCGCCCGCATGCAGCACGTGCTCGAGACCGGCGACTACGTCAACGTCATCGCCGATGGCGGAATGGCATACGGCGGCGACCTGGCCAAGGCTGTCGCCTGTGGCGCCGATGCCTGCATGGTGGGCTCCCCGCTGGCCAAGGCTGCAGAGGCCCCTGGCCGCGGCAGTCACTGGGGCATGGCCACGTTCCATCCGGAGTTGCCGCGCGGCACCCGGGTGCGTACGAAAACCATCGGCACACTTCAGGAGATCCTCCTGGGTCCGGCACACGAGAACGACGGTTCGCTCAACCTCATCGGCGGGCTGCGAAATGCGCTCGCCACATGCGGGTACGAGTCGATCCAGAGCTTCCAGAAGTGCGAGGTCATGGTCGCGCCCGCGCTCAAGACCGAGGGCAAGAAGTTGCAGCAGGCGCAGTCCGTCGGCATGGGCTGAGGATGGCGTTCGCACTCGCCCCCGAACTGGTCGATCAGGCCCGCGGGGGCATTCTGGTCGTTGACTTCGGTGCCCAGTACAGCCAGCTCATCGCACGCCGCGTGCGCGAATGCCGTGTGTTCTCGGCCATCGTGCCCCACGACGTCGATCCGGACGAGGTGGTGCGCATCGCTCCCGGCGGCATCATCCTGTCGGGTGGTCCGGCGTCGGTGTATGAGGATGGCGCACCGTCGCTCGACCCCAGGCTCTTGAACCTGGGCATCCCGGTGCTCGGCATCTGTTACGGCATGCAATCAATGGCGCAGGCGCTTGGCGGCGTGGTTACGAACAGTGGCGCCGGCGAGTTCGGGCGCACCGAGATCCGGGTGCACTCACGAGCCGGCCTCTTCCGAGACCTGCCCGTGGACACCTGCTGGATGAGCCACCGCGATGCCGTCACGTCGGCGCCCGAGGGCTTCACCGTGACGGCCGAGACCCCCGGTGCCCCCGTCGCCGCGATGGAGGACCCGGTCAACCGCCGCTTCGGCGTGCAGTTCCACCCCGAGGTCGTGCACACGCCCTTTGGCACCGATCTGCTCAAAGGCTTCCTGTTTGACGCATGCGACCTGACGCCCACGTGGACCCCCGCGAACGTTATTGACGACCAGGTGGCGCGCATCCGGGAACAGGTCGGTGACCAGCGCGCCATGTGTGGTCTGTCTGGCGGGGTGGACAGCGCGGTGGCCGCGCTGCTGGTACACCGCGCCATCGGCGACCGCCTCACCTGTGTATTCGTGGACCACGGCATGCTGCGCATGAACGAGGGCACGCAGGTGGAGGAGGCCTTCGGCAAGCATTTCAACGTGCCGCTGATCCACGTGCGCGCCGAAGAGGCATTCCTTGCGGGGCTCAAGGGCGTGACCGACCCCGAGGAGAAGCGCAAGTTCATCGGCGGTGAGTTCATCCGCACCTTCGATCAGGAGGCGGCGAAGCTCGGCAACGAGAAGTTTCTCGTGCAGGGCACGCTCTACAGCGACGTCATCGAGTCGGGGGGCGGCACCAACGCGGCCGTCATCAAGAGCCATCACAACGTGGGTGGCCTGCCCGACGACATGGACATGGCGCTGGTGGAGCCGCTGCGCCAGTTGTTCAAGGACGAGGTGCGCCTGGTGGGCGAGGAGCTCGGCCTGCCGGAGCGCATGGTGTGGCGCCAGCCATTTCCGGGCCCCGGGCTCGCCATCCGCATCATCGGTGAGGTCACGGCCGAGCGGCTGGAGATCCTGCGCCATGCCGACTTCGTGCTGCAGGAGGAGATCCGTCTCGCCGGTCTCTACCGGGACCTGTGGCAGTCATTTGCCGTGCTGCCGGCCATCCGCTCGGTGGGCGTGCAGGGTGACAGCCGCACCTATGCCTATCCCATTGTCATCCGCGCGGTCACGTCAGACGACGCCATGACCGCCGACTGGGCACG
>JBAXJA010000217.1:0-1889 GCA_037138115.1 Thermoleophilia bacterium
AGCCGGTCACGCGGCGTGTGTGGGTGGCCTGCTACACGGGCGAGATCCTGGTGTTTGACGACCGATGAGCGCCTGTTTCGGCCCACGGTTATAGGAGTACCGTCGAGGAGTGCGACTTCTGAGGTCCCTCCCCCTCGCAGCAACATGTTCCGTGGCCGTCGCCATGCTCTCCGCCTGCGGCGGGGTCCAAGACAGCGCCGTTCCACAACCGAAACATATTGCCTACATCTCCGAGCTCGGCGACGAAGGAGCATTCAAACACCTCGTCGCGTCGGGCCCCAGCGACTACACATCCATCGGCCTGTACCGGCAGTTGCCCGCCCAGCGCGCGGTTCTTCCCCCGTCGAACCGCATCGCGCGAGTGGACGGCAGCGTTCTGGCAGCGCACAGTGCGCATGACATCGCATCACGCCTTGTTTCGGCGATCGACGGATCGTGCACGCGGGCGATGCCATGCAGTTCGGGTCTCGTGGCCATTGACGACATCGCATCCGAGTTCGCGGGGAAGGCTGGCGCCAACCTGCTCGCAGCCATGCAGAATCTTCAGGGGCAGGAGTCGCCGCGTGGCGGTAGCTACGCCGACCGCGTGATCATGTACCTCGATTTCGACGTGCTGTCCGACCTGGGCAATCCGGACCACGCCGCCAAATGGAAGGACGCCATGGCCGCGGCCGCGCTCGGCAACTCGATGTGGCTTGAGATGTACGACAGCACCGGCGTGGGCACGATGAACATGGTGTCGCTCGCCCAGTGGAAAGAGATTCCCAGACATGCGACTGCATCGCTGACGGCAGCCGGGGCGTCCGAATCGCAGATCCACCTGATGATCGGCCCGTGGGTGGGTCGCGTGCGTGGGCAGACCGCCAGGGATTGCCGAGATACCCTTACCTGCGTGTGGCATGCAGCAAGTGCAACGCCCCTGAACCAGCAACTGCTTCAGAACGGGGTGGGTATGTACCGGTACACCAGAGAGCAGTTGACTGCCTTCTGCGTTTTCATCGACACGCAGGACCCGGGTGCGGAACCCGACCCGCGTGTGCGCGCTGACTGCGCACGCCAGCTGACCGGGAAACGCGGCCACAGTGCGGCGGAGTCCGGCGACGCGCCCAACTAGCCCTGCATGGGCAAATGGAGACCGGCACCCCTCCCCACCCAGTTCCATGGTGTGACAATCGGAGCCGAACCGATCCGGTACGGCGACGGCAGCGGCCCGTTTGTGGGCACACGGGCAATGGCCCGCGACACGAGCACCGCGCACGATGCGGTAACCGCCCGGGGCATCTTCGGCAATGCGCTCCTCGGCCTATTCACGACCGCCGAGATCGGCTGGTTGTTCAACGAGCCAGTGCCCGAGACCGACAGCAAGGTGAGCCACGCGGTCATCACGCGGCTCTGCCGTGAGTGGACCCGCGCCACGCAGGCGGAGTCCACTCACACGCAGCGCTAGTTGGTCTCGCAGGCCGGCTGGTAGATCGCCTTCGGCACCTGATTGCCGGGCGAGATGCACACCTTCTGGCGGTCCTTCGGAATCCAGAACTGCCCCTCGGCCTCGAACACCATGGTGCCCGTGTACTGGGCATCTCCCGTGCCCGAGTTGACGTAGGCATACGCCCAGCCACCTGAGCACTCAAATGACGTGGGTGTGGAGAGGGTGTTGGGCTCCTTCGCCGTGCTGGTGGCCTCCACGGCCTTGCTCATGGATGCCTGGTCGCACGTGGCCGTGCCACCCACCTTCTGGCCAGTGGTCGTGGCCGCGGTGGTGGCGGCTGCAGTGGTGGTGGCTGCACTGGTGGTGGCTGCAGCAGCGGTGGTGTCGGTCGAGGCCGTATCGGCAGACGACGATGATCCGCACCCCGCAAGGAGGGCGGCTGAACAGAGTGTGACGGCCG
>JBAXJA010000218.1:0-1881 GCA_037138115.1 Thermoleophilia bacterium
CCATGAGAAGCCACCGTGATCTTGTTGCCAGCGGGTTCAGCGAGACAGCCTCCGACTACGACGGAGCAGTCCGGTTCAACATCGAGGGGGCCCAGCGCCTGGTCATGGCGATCCCCCCCGGCAACTACGACGACGTGCTCGACGTGGGATGCGGCACGGGGTGGGCAACTCAGGCGCTCATCGACCGCTTCAGCCCGGCGCGTGTGACCGGCGTTGACCCGTCCGAGGGAATGCTTGAGCAGTTCGAAGCGAAGCTGGGCGGCATTGACGGCATCGATGTGACCCTGGTGCAGGCGGGCGTTGAGGACATGCCCGTGACCGAGGGGTCGTTCGATCTGGCCATCTGCTCAATGGCCTATCACTGGTTCCCCCGTCGCTGGGACGCGGCGAAGGCCATCGCACAGGCACTGAAGCCCGGCGGCGTGGTGGCCATCCTCTGCTCCGGCAAGGGGGGCGAGAAGGCCTATCGCGACGTCATCGCCGACGTCGAGCCCATCAACTATGCGTGGCTCGGCGCGTTTGACGGCAATTTGCGCGACATCCCCGAGATGGAGGGCTATCTCGTTGCCGCCGGCCTTGACCCCATCGACATATGGATGGAGCGCCGCGTGCGGCACACCACCGTCGAGGCCTATATGGAGCGCATGCGTGTGGTGGCGGGCCACATCATTGGCGACCCGTCCGAGCCGGAGATCGCCGACTGGTTGTCGAAGGTGGAAGAGAAGATGCGCGAGCGATCGGGACCGCGCGGCTGGACCTACGACTTCATGAAGCTGTTCGCCATCGCACGGAAGCCATCGTGAGCCGTCCCGGCCGCGTGGCCGTCGTTTCTCTTGTGCTGCTGGGCGCCACCGCTGCGAGCTCCCTGGCCGTGTACCCGCACCACGACGCGATCCTCGTGGCCGTCGAAGCGCCCATGAGCGGCGAGGGGTCGCAAGATGGGCTCGACCAGTTGCGCGGTGTCGAGCTGGCGGCGCGTCAGGCAAATGCGCAGGGAGGGGTGCTCGGGCGATTCATCAAGGTGGTGCGCGCCGACGACGTCGGTAACCCCGACAACGCGCTCTCGACATTTCGCCACGTGGCCCGGATGAACGCCGACGCGCTCATTGGCCCGTATAACTCGTCGGTCGCCGTCATCAACCTTCCGTCGTATGTGAAGGCTCGCATCATCCCAGTGCAGATGGCATCCACCGACGCCACAAGCGGCATCGGCATCAACGTGCAGCCCAAAACCCGCCAGATCGCCCCAGTGGAAATCGACTGGATCACACGGCAGTGGGCCCCCCGGCATGTGGCGATCCTTGCCGGGCAGTCCACATTTCTTGCCGGGCAGGCCGACCTCATGGAGGCCGCGCTCACCAAAGCAGGAGTGGGGGTCACCCGCATTCCCATCACAGCGGGTCAGGACGATTATTCGGCTGAGGTGGGCGAGGCGCTGGCATCCGGGGCGAACGCGCTCTACGTCAGCACCAAGGTGGCTGAGGGTGTGAAGATCGCCACTCTCCTGGCCGGATCCGGGAGCGAGGCGAAGTGCTTCATGGGCTTCGCAAATCAGGACCCGAGCTTCGTCGAGAAGGCCGGGGTGCCCGTGAGCCAGCGATGTGTGTTCAGCGGCGTGGCCGCACCCACCCAAATGCCCACCGCCAAGGCCTACGTACGTGAATACCGGCGCGCCTTCGGCATTGAGCCCGCCACGTGGGGCGTGTTCACGTACGACTCCGCCCGCGTGCTGTTCAAGGCCATGCGCGAGGCGGGCACCGTGAACTACGCGGCCGTGATGGCGCGCCTGCGCCACACCACCGGCTTCCGCGGCTCCACCGGCACCATCACCATCGATCCGGTGAGCGGTGATCGTCGCAAGGTGGCGGCCACCGTGCTCAC
>JBAXJA010000219.1:0-1864 GCA_037138115.1 Thermoleophilia bacterium
CCCCAACGCCGACAGCAGCACCAACGGCATCACCATCACCAACCCCAACGCCGACAGCAGCACCAACGGCATCACCATCACCAACCCCAACGCCGACTCCAACCCCGACATCGACAGCAGCGCCTACACCATCACCGACGCCAACACCGCATGTACTAACGCCGACCGAGGTTCGTGCTGGGCCGCTAAGTGGTGCGATCACAATGCGTGGAACAGTTTCGGCGGCCCCAGGGGAGCTAGCGGAGGATCGCCTCTACTGCGTGGAGGATGAGGCGACCGGCATTGGGGTGTTTGTCCTCGCTCAGAGTGGGGATACAGATCTTGCGCGCGGCGATGTGGTGACGATCATGGGATCGCTGCTCTTGCGGCGCCAGGCCCTCACCCTTACCGCCACGACGACGGCGCAGGTTGACGGTTGGAGTGAGCCGCGCGACGCGATCAGCGTCGAGCCACCTGCCCCAGGGCCGTGGGCCTGGGAGCCGTGGGAGGGTCGGACGATTCAGGTCTCGGGATTGGTGAGCGGCGCCGTGAAGGATCTCGCTGGGGGCGCTCTCAGCCTGACCTTGCGCCTGCCAACAGGAGGGGAGCTCCTCGTGGGGGTTGGCCCAACCCTCGCCAGCCATATTCCAGAAGCCCTTCTTGCCTCCAAGCTGGAGATCAAGGTACGTGGCGTGTTGCACCAGCGGTCAGGGTCAGCAGGTGGCGGCTACCGCCTCTGGGCGCTGGCGGTGGCCACCAGCCGCCCACCAACCCCGGTAACGGTCCCACCGAGCGTGGTTCGAGGTACTCCGCCCTCGGTTGTGCCCCCGGTTGTGCCCTCGGTTGTGCCGACGATGCTGGCAGGAACACCTTCGATCGCCATGCCGAGCGGGGCGCAGCCGTGGTGGGCTAAGCGGGTAGCCCGGGCTCTTGAGGTGCAGGGCGGGAGCCTCGAGTTACTAGGACTTGAAGGCTCGATGCTGGTCGTGCTCCCGTCGTGCGAGGAGGCACAGGCTGTGCCAGTGGGGATTCGTGCGGGGGGCAGGGTTGACCGTGCGGGGCGTGCTCCCTATCCTCAACTACGGTGATCGTGCGAGAGGACCGCTTGGCCCCCCTGCAGATCAACGCTTGGTATCGCTACCAAGAAGGCACGTGCCCCGATTGGGGTCTAGGTAGATCGGAGCTCACGCTCCGGTTTGTGGAGGTACACACGATGGCCGAAGTTTATTGCGTGAAGTGCAAGGCAAAGCGCGAAGCGATCGACACGAAGAAGGTCACGATGAAGAACGGCAAGCCAGCGCTCGAGGGCAAGTGCCCAGTGTGCGGCACCAAGGTCTTCAAGATCGGTGGCTGATTAACAACGCGCGATCGCCACACGGCGATTGCATAGCGGCCAGGCGGCCCTCGACTGGGAGACCGGTCGGGGGCCGCGCCGCTTCACACCAGATGTGCACAACTCACCACGCCACGCACGAAGTTATCCACAATGAGCTCAAAGTGAGCACGGAGGATTGATGACCGCCCCGTCCGCTGATGCGACCGTCCTCGCCCTCGATCTCGGCGGGACGCAAATCCGTGCAGCGGTGATCCGTGCCGACGGTTCACGCATCGGTCGTGCTGCGAGTGTCACCCCCGTAAGCAGCGGCCCCGCCGCCATCGTCGCCGCGTGCATCAGCACGCTGCAGCAGGCGCGAGATGCGGCACGCATCGAAGACCCTGCGGCAACCGCGCGACTTGTTGGTATCGGCATCAGTGCGCCTGGCCCGATTGATCCATGGCGAGGGATCGCGGTAGAGCCGGCCAACCTCGGTCCCACCTTTCCGGGCACGGATCTCGCTGGACCGATCAGTGTCGCGCTTAGTCTCCCCACGCTCCTTGAGCACGA
>JBAXJA010000220.1:0-1842 GCA_037138115.1 Thermoleophilia bacterium
GGCCACCCATCGCCACGACGCGGTTGGCACGAATGAAGATGGTGTCGTTGCCCGTTCCGCCCAGGATGTGGGCGTTGGGGTGCGTGGCGTGCACCGTGTCGTGGCCGCCTCCGGCAAAGATGTGATGCCCAGCCTGCGTAGTCCTGTGGGTTTCCCCGCGCGTGGAGCCGTGGATGTGGCCTCCCGTGGACGCCTGAGTGGGAGCACCTGCTGCGCGGCACACCACCTGGTAGCGCACGTGGGCACCAGGGGGTACGGCCGTGATGGTGAAGGTGGCTCGACGAAGGGTGTGATGCACCAAGGGCTCCTCAACCTCCACTCCACGCTGTGCGCCCACAATGGCGGTATCGGCATGAAGCATGTCGGTGCCCGATGGGCACGACAGGTGGCGAATGCCCGCAACGTCTGACCTGCCATTGACAACGGTGAGGCGCGCATCCTCAGCGGCGCGCGCAGCGGCCTCCCGGGCACCCACCGCTGGAGCTGCGGGGGTGGCGTCTGCCACGGGAACGGCAGATTCAAACGGCGTTCTCTCTGATTGTGTGTAGACGCCGGTCGCGAGGTCATAGAGCGCAATCGGGGCGCCATCCGCCGGGCAGCCACCAGTCCTGTCCGAAAGGCTGACGCACCCCGTCTCAGAAACGCACCCGTCGCCAAATCCCTGCGCGATGTGACCGCCGCCTTGTTCGAATTCAACGCCCCACGCCCAGTGGCGGGTATGGCTCACGGTGTTCAAGGCGGAGATTGTCGTGCTGAACGTCGCATCGGCGACCGTTGGCCACACTGCACCGCTCGACCGCCAATAGCAAATGTGCTCGGGTTTCATGCGTGACGAGTAATCCCCAAAAGTATAGGAATGCGACTTGCCCCCGCCAATGGACATCATCCCGGATCGAACGGCAGTCCTGCATGCGTTCATGCCCCCCGCCGACCAGTACTGCGTCCCATCACCGAAGAGGTGGCCCACTGCGCAGTTTGGCGCACACATCGTTCCGGCCACGGCATCAACGCAACCGAGATTCTTGTCGGCCAGGGGGTCAGCCTCGAAGGTTGTGCCGACAGTCGTCACACCCGCAGGAACCATGAAGGTGCACGTCAGCTTCGTTCCCACCGATTCACAGGGGGGGGTCCACGCAGCGATCTTGTTTCCCCCAGACGGCGCCGCAGTGACAGTGATCGATGTGCCCGCGGCCCGGTCCGCGGTGCAATCAACACTGGGGCTGCCTGGGCCGGCTGTGTTTGAGCAAACGAGCGGAGCAGCCCCTGACGGGTCGGGCGCGGTCACAGACCCGCCGCCTCCGACCTGAAACGTCAGCACGGCAGCGGACGCTGTGCCCACGGCAACACCGCCGATGCCGATTGCAAAGATGGAGGCGAGAACAAGGAGGGTTCTACGGTGCATGGAGGGTCATCCGGCTTCATTCGGGGGCGCAGAAGAAGGAACCCTACAGCCCTTCCCGGCCGATGCCCCGGTCGCGATCATCATCTCCGTGTGCGTATCCCGCCTGAGAAGGCCCTCACCGCCTGATCCACCAGGCCCGGGCCGGTGCCAGCGGGGCTTGCGACAACCCCGATGGGTCGATCCTCACCTGGCGGGTCGCTGGAATGGCCGAGGCCTGCGCCGACCCGGCGATGCCATTTCTCATCCAGTGGGGCGCGTGATGCCCCCCGGGCTGGCGGAAGACTCTGGAACCTCGCCTGCCCTCGGCCCGGGAGAGAGCAGGGTGTCCACGGACGTTGGGCAGGCCCAATCCCCCGTGGACACCAGGCCCTTAGCGCCGGTGCATCACCTTGCACGCGCCCCGGACGGTGTCGCCCTTATCGATGAACACAACGGCCTTC
>JBAXJA010000221.1:0-1842 GCA_037138115.1 Thermoleophilia bacterium
CGGACTGGATGCCCTCAAGCACGCTCAGCACCTGGGCCAGCTGGGACGGGTCGTTGACCGTCCATCCCTTCTGCGGCTCAAGCCGGATACGGGCGCCATTGGCCCCGCCGCGCTTGTCAGATCCACGGAATGTGGATGCCGACGCCCACGCGGTGGACACCAACTGCCCCACCGTGAGGCCCGACGCGAGAATGCTCGCCTTCAGCGCCGCGACATCGTTGGCGTCAACCAGCGGGTGGTCAACGGCGGGCACTGGGTCCTGCCACAGCTGTGGCTCGGCCGGCACCATCGTGCCCAGACCCCGCACGTACGGGCCCATGTCGCGATGGGTCAGCTTGAACCAGGCGCGCGCGAACGCATCTGCAAGCTGGTCGGGGTGCTCGAGGAACCGTCGCGCGATGACCTCGTAGGCCGGGTCCATGCGAAGTGCCATGTCGGCGGTGGTCATCATGGGCGCGTGCGACTTGGAGGGGTCATGCGCGTCGGGCACCGTACCCGCGGCCGCGCCGCCCTTGGGAGTCCACTGCTGAGCGCCTGCAGGGCTCTTGGTCAGCTCCCACTCATTGCCGAACAGGATCTCGAGGTATGAGTTGTCCCAGGTGATCGGCGTGTTGGTCCACGCACCCTCGACGCCGCTTGAGATGGTGTCGTCACCGCTCCCGGAACCCATGGTGTTGTTCCAGCCGAGGCCCTGCTGGTGCATTGGCGCGCCCTCAGGCGCCGGACCCACATACTTGCCCGGGTCGCCGGCGCCGTGTGCCTTGCCGAAGGTGTGGCCACCGGCCACCAGCGCCACGGTCTCCTCGTCATCCATCGCCATGCGGCGGAAGGTCTCGCGGATGTCCACGGCCGATGCCAGCGGGTCGGGGGTGCCGTTGGGGCCCTCGGGGTTGACGTAGATGAGGCCCATCTGCACGGCAGCCAGCGGGTTGGCGAGGTCGCGATCGCCCGTGTAGCGCTGGTCGCCCAGCCACTCGCGCTCGGCGCCCCAGTTGATGTCCTCCTCCGGCTCCCAGATGTCCTCGCGGCCCCCGGCGAAGCCGAAGGTCGTAAAGCCCATCGTCTCGAGCGCACGGTTGCCCGCGAAGACCATGAGGTCGGCCCACGAGATCTTGCGTCCGTACTTCTGCTTGACGGGCCACAGCAGCCTGCGGGCCTTGTCGAGGCTCACGTTGTCGGGCCAGCTGTTGAGCGGTGCAAACCGCTGGTTGCCGGTGCCGGCACCACCGCGACCATCCTGAATGCGGTAGGTACCCGCGCTGTGCCACGCCATGCGGATGAAGAAGGGGCCGTAGTGGCCGTAGTCGGCTGGCCACCAGGGCTGAGAGTCGGTCATGAGTGCGTCAACATCACGTGCCAGAGCGTCAAGGTCGAGGGTCTTGAACTCCGCTGCGTAGTCGAACTCGGGCCCCATGGGGTCGGCGGCCGGCGGGTTCTGCTGAAGAATTCGCAGATCAAGCTGGTTGGGCCACCAATCGCGGTTGGTGGTGCCCTCGTGATTGCCGCCCATTACCGGGCACTTGGCGTCGCTTCCCATGACGTTTTCTCCTGTGATGACAGCGCGATACTCAGGCGGGGGAATGGGACGTATCCCGTGCCTGCGATTACGGGGCGGAGGCTAGCGACCGGTCACCGACGCGCCCGCGACAACGGCGCGCGGCTGCGGACGGCATCGCCGTGCTGCTGCACATATCCTCACATCGTGCGCCGGCTCAATGGCTGGCCCATGCACTTCACCGGATCGTGGTCGCGGTGCAGACCACCTCCCACGATCGCCTCTTGACCTTCAAACCGCCGAGGTGACCCGATGACCGATGTGCGTACCGCAAATGATGGCTTCTA
>JBAXJA010000222.1:0-1839 GCA_037138115.1 Thermoleophilia bacterium
CTCCGGACTGCCCGAGCGACCCTCATGATCAACCGGCATATCGGTGGACCCAGCGCCATCAGTTGGGCTGCGTTCTGGGCCTGCCTGGGGGTGTCCATCGCGGGCAACCTGACCGACCGCTTCACGAACCAGTCGGGCGTCAACGTCCTGCTGAATCTGGTGGCCAACGCCCTGGCCGTGGGCGCGATGTTCGCGGTGATGCTGGCGCTCAGGCCACTGCTGCTTGGGGGCGCCGACGTGAGGCCCCGTCCGGGTCGTGCGATTGCGCTGTTCGTGGTCGGCTCCGTCACCCGGGGGATCGTCTTCGGCCTGCTGCTGGGAGCCATGGGGACAGGCGAGCCGCAACTCGTATTCAGGGTGATCGCCTCGGTCATCACCTTCCCACTCGTCCTGTCCATCTCCGCGACGATCGTGGATCTCGTGCGCACCAGCGCGGCGCGCAGGCGTGAGTTGCGCAGAGCGGCAGAGGAGTTCCGCAGGGCGGAGGACGAGGCACAGGCCAAGGCGATCGCGACGCAGGACCGGGTGACCGCGCAGGTACACGAGCTGCTGCTCAACCGCATCGCGGACCTGCAGGGCGGGCGGGTTGACGACCTCGCGCCGGGGCTGCGGGCCGACGCCGACGAGGTGATCCGTCCCATGAGCCACGAGATGGTGGCCCCGCCGGCCCCCGCGCCCCGGGCAGTGGCCGATGCTGATGTCGGCCGCGTTCGCTGGTCGGATATCTCGTCCGCCGCCTCACTGGGCCAGCCATTCCGCCCGGTCTGGTCGGCCGTGCTGATTACGGTGAGTAGCTTGGCGCTGCTCACGTCGAACAACAGCAGCCTCTCACGCGGCCTTGCCTACGCCGTAATAGGTGGCCTGCTCATCGCGGGCGTGCTCGCTCTTCTTCGCCGGCTTGTGGCACCCCGACTTCGCACCATGGACGCGCGGCGGCGCACCGCACTGCTCATCGCCAGCGTGGTGGTGGGCCTTGAGGCGGCGGCGGTTGTCTGGGCGTTGATCATGGACGCCTCGGGAGGCGAGCACGCATGGCACGCCCCAATCGGCACCAGCATCGCTGGGCCCATGGTGGTGCTGGCCCTCGCGGTGCAACAGGGCTTCCGCCAGCAGAGCGAGCGCGCAGACGCCGAGCTGACGGCCGCCGGTGCGCGCCTGCAATACGCAGCAGCGCTGGCCGGGGCGGCCACGTGGTACGAGGAGCGGCGGCTGTCGCGGGCCCTCCATGGCCCGGTGCAGACGGCTGTGCGGGCGGCGGCGATGCGCATCGATCAGGGAGACTTTGCCAGTGCCGAGCGGATGCTCGTGGAGGCACTTGGACACCTCGACACCGACCAGCGGCGGACAAGCGTGCGCACCGCGCTCGCGGATATCGCACGCGCGTGGGATGGACTGTGCGCTGTGGATCTCCAGTTTCCTGACGACATCGCGGCACGCATCGACAAGGACCCTCCCCTGGCGTCGGCGGTCGTCGACATCTGCACCGACGCCTGCTCGAACGCCGTACGCCACGGGGGAGCGACGAGCGTGGCCATGCGCGCGTTCCCCGTGGGCGACACCCTCGAGCTTGTGGTGTCCGACGACGGTGCGCCCGATCCGGCCGCCGGGCTGCCAGGCCTGGGCTCGGCGATGCTCGACGACGTCAGTGTCACATGGATGCGGCGGCGTGAGGACGGGCGCACCGTGCTGCGGGCCACACTCCCCCTTAATGGTGTTCTCATAACCACGGCGTGACAGGGAGTGATTGATACCGTCAACCCGTGACCGATAAGCCTCTCGTCATTGCCCTGTGCCCCGACCTGATGATGCGGTCGCGCATTGAGAGCGGGCTCGACATCG
>JBAXJA010000223.1:0-1804 GCA_037138115.1 Thermoleophilia bacterium
TCTCGTCGGTCGATCAGATCGGGGTTCCAGCCCGGCTCTCGGTGCTGGCCCCTGGGCGGGTACAGGCGCTTCGCGACGGATCGACCCAGCCCGCCACCGAATATGTGGGCTGCGTGGCGAGCACCTGGAACCTCCTCAACCAGTACGCAGGGAACACCTGGCCGTCGGGCACCGCCCAGCAGGCTGTGTACCGCACATCCGGCGGATCATTTCTCCAGTTGCTCGGACCATCGGCGGGCGGGGCGTGGGCCAACTACCCCAGCTTCCAGCAGTACGTGCAGAACGTCGTGGGTGCGGGTATCACCATCACGGGCAACTTCGCGGGCAGCACCACGTATGGATCCCCGGCATCCACCTACAGCTATACCGGCACGGTCACGCCGGACGGTCAGTGGATCAAGATGTCGGGCACGCTCGGCAACAGCGCGTACACAGCCAAGGACATGTACGTCCCATTGTCCGAGATGTACGGGCACGACGATTCGGTGTGGACCGGTGCGAATGGCTACGGCGTGTACCGGCAGAACGGCCCGTACGTGCTGGCGGGACCCGCTGACCCCCAGCCCGGGTTCGGCGCGACGGCGTACTTCAACACTGCGCCCCCGTTCCCCGCTCAAGGAAATAGCAGTGGCCCCCTGACCATCAGCGGCTACTCCCCGGTCAATCCCCCGTCCGGTGCCTATGCGACCGACGCGAATGACATCTATGGCTGGATGTACGGCGATCTCGTGGCGTCCTTCGCCATGGGATACGCAGGCTCAAACTATGGATCGAACTCCGTCGCGTGGAATACGAACGCCGTGCCGCCCTGGGGTATCGAAGGCAGCGGAGGTCCCGCGCCATTTGCCCCGGCATGGACAAATCCATTCCCGGGCTACCCCCTGTTCAACGTGTATCAGGCAGCCGTCAACGCCACGGGCACGACCTACGGCTCACCGCTGAATGACCGCTTTACCCCAGCGGATACCACCAGCCCGGAACTGGGGGTCACGCCGCCCAGCACCGCATCCGGTCCGTACTCCTGGGCCATCGAACTTCTGGCCCAGAACGGGTGTGCACAGGCCATCAGCGTGTCCCCGGCCAGCGGACCCGCCTCCGGTGGCCAGCCGGTGACCATCGCGGGCCACAACTTCCATCAGGGCGCCACCGTCACCTTTGGCGGGGTGGCCGCGACTGGTGTGCAGGTATCGCATAACCCCGCCACGTCGATCGACACCATCACGGCCGTCACCCCCAGCTCCCCTGTGGGCGGCGGACCGGTGAACGTGCGGGTCACGAATGCGAACGGCTCCAAGGCGCAGAACATCGACACGACCATGCTCCCGGGTGCCTATGCATACCCGACCGCGAGCGGTGCGGCAGCGGGGAGCCCCGCGGCCCCCGGCGGCCTGCCGCTCGGTGCCGGTGTTGCCAGGTACCCGGGAACGGGGTGCTCAACCACCGACGTCGTGCGGGCGCCTCTGCAGGCCAAACAGGCCCGGGCCCCCAAGGTCACCGTGCCGTCGGGCGGCATCATGGCGCTCTCCGTCACGGGCCTCCCAAAGAAGGCTGAGGCCTCGGTATCAGTTCAGGTGAATGGCACGTGGGACTTCCTTGGCCGGATCACTGCGAACGCCGCGGGCCATGCCGTGCTGCCGCGCTACTCGCAGAGCACACGGGGGCAATCGTTGCTCATCCGGGTAAGTGCCGGCCGCAAGGGCACGCGCTACCTGCGCACGGTGGCGGGCAGCCCTCGTGATTGGGCCGGGGTCGCGCTCAGTCCGGTGGTCACGTCGTACCCGATCGGTACCTGCCCCGTGCACTC
>JBAXJA010000224.1:0-1775 GCA_037138115.1 Thermoleophilia bacterium
TCATGGTCTCGGGCATCGTGAGGATGCACTTGTACCCGCGTGCCGCGCACACGAATGCGAGCGCGATGCCGGTGTTGCCCGACGTGGGCTCCACGATGACGCTCTCGCCCGGTGTGAGCAGGCCCTCGCGCTCCGCCACCTCGACCATTGCGAGGCCGATGCGGTCCTTCACACTGCCCGCCGGATTGGCAGATTCGAGCTTGCCCAGAATGGTTGCGCCTGTGCCCTCCGAGAGACGGGAGAGTCGCACCAACGGGGTGTTTCCGACGAGGTCGGTCATGGATTCAATGATGGGCATGCACTCAGGCTACCAGCGCTGATCCCCGTAAAGGGCACGGGAATGCCGGTGTTCCATCGGCCGCTCGTGTTTCAGCGCGTCCGCCCCCATGCGCCACAATCCCGGACGATCCATTGGGTTTCACTGGGCGGAGGCGCGATGCTCTTCAGACAGATCATCAATGAGGACCTCGGGTGTGCCTCGTACATCGTGGGAGATCCGGAGAGCGGTATTGCCGCTGTCATCGACCCTCAGTGGGACATCAGCCCGTATCTCGAGGCTGCGGCCTCGCGGGGCATGCGGATAGGCCACATTCTGGAAACGCACACGCATGCCGACCACGTGTCGGGCCGTGGGCGCCTTCACGAGGCCACCGGTGCCCGCATCCACTTCAGTCCCCTCGCCGGTGCCGCCTTCCCTCACGAGGCATTCCCCGATGGGGCCATCGTCAACCTCGGTCAGGTGCGGCTTGAGGCAATTCACCTCCCGGGCCACCGGCCCGAGCACACCGGCATGCTGGTGATCGATGCCAGCAGGGGCGACGATCCGTGGGCGGTGCTCACCGGAGACTCCCTCTTTGTGGGCGACGTCGGGCGCCCCGACCTCGCCGTCGACGCTGAGGAGGGGGCACGCGACCAGTACACGAGCATCGGGCGCCTCATGGCGCTCCCCGACTGGGTCGAGGTCTACCCGGGCCATATCGGCGGCTCACTGTGCGGCAGCACGGCAATCAGTGCGAAGACCTCGAGCACTATCGGATATGAGCGAGCGCACTCCCCGCTCCTGCGCGACATCGACGCGGGCGCATTCACCGCCGAGCTCATTGCCCGCCTTGCCGTAAAGCCACCAGACCTGGACCGCGTGGTGGGGATGAACAATGGCCCGCTCATCACTCCGACGGCTCCCGCGCCGGCCCTGGAGGGTGCGGAGTTTCTCAGGCGAGCCGAGGGTGGGGGTTTGGTGATCGATGGCCGCAGCTCCGCAGCGTTCGCTGCCGCCCACGTACCTCGCTCGCTCTCGGTGCCCACCGCAGGCAGCGGCTTCGCGACGCGCGCCGCACTGGTCGCCGGCCGCGACGACCAACTGCTGCTGGTTGGCTCCGACGAGGTCCAAGCGCGGGATATGGCGGAGCGACTCGCCGCGGTTGGCCGGCGTGAGGTCATCGGTGTGCTGGCCGGTGGCTTCTCGGCCTATCTCGACGAGGGGCTCCCCACTTCAGCAATCCAGCGCGTACGCGCAGTAGATCTCCCCGCCCTCCTGTCCGATCAGCCGGACATTCTCGTGGTGGATGTGCGCGACCACTCCGAGTACATGGCCTTTCACATCCCCGGGTCGGTCAACCGGCCGTACTGGGCATTTCGGGACGGGCCCGGCGACATCCCGACGGGCCGAAGCCTCGCCGTTATCTGTGCGGCGGGCAAGCGTGCCGGCCTGGCGGCGAGCGCACTTGCGAGAGAGGGCCGGGGGCCCATCATCCATGTGGACAATGGCGGCGTCC
>JBAXJA010000225.1:0-1753 GCA_037138115.1 Thermoleophilia bacterium
GGCCGAGGGTGGGGCCGTGAGTGCACTGGTGAAGGGCAAGTTGGGGGGGTAGGGACGGCAGGGAGCGGCAATCGTCTGGCGGGAGTCGCGGCCCACGCGGCGATGGGAGCGAGCGGACGACCTTCTCGCGGGGCGCCCGGGCTCCAGATCATGTGGGTCATCGCTCGGGACCTCTTCAAATGCGGGCATGCCCAAGCCCATTCGTCACCGGCCCGGGCCTAGTGGCTCAGGCGGTGAGGGGCTTCTCGGGTGGGATACGCCACGGAGACGATGACCGCGATCGGGGTGTGGACCGGGAGGGACTGTAGGGTTCCGTCTCCTGTGCCCCCGAATGAAGCCGGACGATCCTCCATGCATCGTAGAACCCTCCTTGTGCTCGCCTCCATCTTTGCAATCGGCATCGGCGGTCTTGCGGCTGGCGCGGCGTCCGCCACGGTGTTGACGTTTCAGGTGGGAGGCGGCGGGTCTGTGACAACGCCCGACCCGTCAGGGGCTGCCCCGCTTGTTTGCTCCAATGGAAGCGCCCCGGGCAGCGCCAGTGTTGATTGCACGGCGGAACGGGCCGTTGGCACATCGATCACTGTCACTGCGTCGCCGACTGCGGGAAATCTGATCTCTTCGTGGACCGGACCCTGTGCATCGGCGGGAAAGACGCTGACGTGCACCTTCACGGTGCCCGCGGTTGCGACGACTGTCGGCACCACCTTCGAATCTGACCCCGCGTACAACACGAATCTCGGTTGCGTTGATGCCGTGGCCGGAACGATGTGCACGCCAAACTGCGCAGTGGGCCACACCTACGGTGATGGGACGCAGTACTGGTCGGCGGGAGGCGCGAACGAATGCAGGACTGCCGTTCGATCCGGGATGTACTCAATTGGCAGGGGCAAGTCGCACACCTACTCGTTGGGGAATAAGTCGCAACAAATGCAGGCCCGACAGCTTTGCTATTGGCGGTCGAGCGGCGCAGTGTGGCCAACCATCGCCGTTGCACCGGCCCTCATTACGGTCTCCGCATTGAACACCGCAAACCGAACTCGCCACTGGGCGTGGGGCGTTGGGTTCGAATCAGGGGCCCGCGGCGATGTAACTGGCTTCGGCGATGGGTGTGTTTCTGAGACGGGATGCGTCAACGACTCGCCGGCCCATGGTGGCTGCCCGGCGGATGGCGCTCCGATTGCGCTCTACAACCTCGCGACCGGCGTCTACACGTCATCAGAGAGAACGCCGTTTGAATCTGTCCTCCCCGTGGCAGACGCCACTCCCGCAGCTCCAGCGGTGGGCGCCCGCGAGGCGGCCGCGCGCGCGGCTGAGGATACGCGCGTCTCCGTTGTCGGCGGCAGGTCAGACGTTGCAGGCATCCGCCACCTGTCGTGTCCACTGGGCACCGACATGCTCCACGCCGATACCGCCATCGTGGGTGCGCAGCGTGGCGTTGAGGTTGAGGAGCCCCTGGTGAATCACACCCTTCGTCGGGCCGCCTTCACCATCACGGCCGTACCCCCTGGTGCCCACGTGCGCTACCAGGCGGTGTGCCGTGCATCAGGTGCTGCCACGCATCTGTCCACGGGAGGCCACATTCATGGCTCCACGCTCGGTGAAACCCACAGGACGACGCAGGCTGGGCATCACATCTTTGCCGGCGGCGGCCACGACACGGTGCACGCCACGCACCCCGACGCCCACATCGTGGGTGGTACGGGCAACGACACCATCTTCATTCGTGCCAACCGCGTCGTGGCGATGGGTGGCC
>JBAXJA010000226.1:0-1732 GCA_037138115.1 Thermoleophilia bacterium
GGGTGGGGCTGGGCGTCGGGTGGTCTGGTCTCCACGCCGTCTGACGTCTCGCGCTTCGTGCGTCGCTACGTGCCCACGGTGGCGTCGGTGGCATTCGTGCCGGGATCGTCATCACCCCGTGGTCCGGGCGTCAACGCCGCCGGCCCCGGGGTGTTCAGGTACACCACGCCGTGCGGGGTGGTGTACGGGCACACCGGCAGCATCCTCGGCTACACGCAGTTCATGGCCGCTACCCGTGACGGGCGCAGGTCGGCAGTGGTGAGCATGTCCACGCAGGTGACGCCAGACCTGCTGCCGCCCCTTCGCAGGACGTTCGCCGCGGCAGTGTGCGCCGCCCTCGCGCCCGCCTAGGGCTGCGGGTCGGGGATGGCCCGCCTGGTCACCCGGGCGGGCAGCTTGCCATTGGCCAGGTTGACGGCGGGGCGACCGGGACGGAATCCACCTTGGCCGGAATGCGCATTGGGGGATTTCGACCGAGGTCAATGCCCCATGGCCGCCCGGGAGTTTGAAACATCAAACCCACAAACCCAATAGGGATGGTCGCGGAAGTGCGAACTGATATCTCGCAGAAAGAAAGTGCGGGAACAGGTCGATGGCCACCACTCCCGTTGAAATCGTCAACACCCCCCGCCACGACGCGACGCGCGCGCCGGTGCCGGCTTCCTGCAGGGAGGCCGTGGCGATTGCCCGGGGGCCCACCTGCGCGACGGCGCGGGTGATCCTGTCCCCAGCAGCCGATGGCGCTTCCCTGTACTCCTTCACGCTCATCAGCGCACGCGCACCGCCGGCTGGCGAGCCCGATACAGACGCCCGTGGCTAGGTGAAGTGAGCTCCGGCGAGGCTGGTGCCCGAATGAGCCGGTGATCCATTGTTCTGCTGCACAGAGATTTCCACTGCGGCATAGCGCCCGGGCCCGGGGAGCGGCAGGTTCAGTTGCAGATTGCGCCCGGCGGGAGTGAACGACCCGACGGCCGTCATGATGGTGCTGTCCTTGGGGAGCACCCACACCTCGTAGTGGTGGCCGGCGGGTGCCGGGGGCACATCGCGCAGGTTCACCTGCACGGTGCCGCCTGCGGTGTCGGGTGCGTAGAGCGCCGCCGTGCCTCGCACTGGCGCGGGCCCCTCAGTCTGGATGGGGGCGATTGCCGACGCGGTGACGGGTGTGGTGCCCCCAGTCGAATTGGTGACGGTCAGGGTGATGGCCACTGCCACTGCAGCAGCACATGCGGCAGCGGCCAGCGTGGTGAGCACGGCGCGTCGGCGCGGGCGGGGTCGCAAGGGGATGACCTCGGCCACCGGTGCCTCGCCGGCCACCGGCGAATCCTGCGGCGTCGCTGCCGCAGCGGCCAGAATGGCGCCGCGCAGCCCCGCGGGCGGTGCGCCGGCCGGCAATGCCTGGTCGAGCGCCTCGAGCACGCGCTCGTCGTCGGGGTTCATGTGCCCGTCGGTATTCAAGTGGGGGCCTCCAGTCCAAGTTCGGTGGCCACGGTGCGCATTCGGTTCATGGCCAGTCGCATCCTGCTCTTGACCGTGCCGAGCGGCAAGCCCAGATGGTCGGCCACCTCCGACTGCGACAAGTCATCGAAGTAGGCCAGTTGCAGCACCTCGAACTGCGTGGGTGGCAACTTGGCCATGGCCTCGGCAACGCGCACGGCGGTGTCGGCTGCCTCAGCCACATCGGCCACGTCGGGCTCGTGGCCGTCCGGCCGCACGTCGTCCTGTGGTGTCGGCC
>JBAXJA010000227.1:0-1722 GCA_037138115.1 Thermoleophilia bacterium
TGGCGGGGCTTCCATCACGGGCTACACCGTGACCTGCAAGGCCGGGTCCGCCTCGGTCCAGGCCAGTGGCTCGGCCAGCCCCATCACTGTGAGCGGCCTGAGCAACGGCACCCTCTACGCCTGTGGCGTTGCGGCCAGCAACAGCGCCGGGACAGGCGCGAGTTCATCAACCTCGAGCGTCACCCCGGCGGTGCCATCGCTCGGCGGCACCAACAGCAGCCCCACCTATGGGGCCCCCGCGAACTTTGCCGCCTTGCTCAAGACGGCCTACACCTGGCCCACTCTCACCCTGGCCAGCGGGTTCACCCAGCGCGGCCGCTACCTGATCGCAGACGCCGCCACGCACAGCGCGTCCACGTCCTATCTGGGCGTAGGCAGCACCTACAGCGCCACCACGGGCTTTGCCGTCGAGGGTACCGTCATCCCCGCCAGCCCCACCGTCCAGACCGTGCTCAGCAAGCTGGTGCAGGCAGTGGGCGATGGCACGGGCACCTTCCGCCTGGACGCCCACCTCCATCCCAACCAGTCGCTGGACGCCGACCCCACTGACCGCCTCAAGCTGAAGTTCCGCAACAACTTCGGCAAGGCCTCGGTCACCTACGGTTACGTTACCTTCAGCTACGACGCCACCACCCACCTGCTTCAAGCTCGCAAGCGCTACCTCTACACCTACGACGCCACCACCTACGCCGCGAGCTACACCGAAGATTCCGCCTTCGCGGGCGTCAACCAGTACGTGAAGCTGACCAGCGGAGCCTTTGCGCTCGTCACCACCTCCGCACAGGCCACCCCGCTGTACATCTTCGACTCCCCGCTGGATTTCGGTATCCCCACCGCGATGAACCCGGCTGCGGTGCCGTACGCACCCAACGCCACCGCGTCCTTTATCTTTAAGAACCCTGTAGCCGCTACGGAAGGGGCCAGCGGCATCATCGCCGCGGGTGTGAACGCCACCTACAAGGCCCAGGTGGCCGTGGCAGGCAGCGATGCCGGCACGAAATCGGCCGCCGATACGCTGCTGGCCAGCATCAAGACGACCGTCGAAGCCTCGGGCGAGAAATTGCGCTATGCGCCCGCTGTGTACACGGCCTTCCGCGACGCGGCACTGGCCACCACATTGGGGAGCGACGCCATTTCCGACGGCACGCCCGGTCAGAACCTGGTGCCCTACGTCTACTTCACCAACGAGAAGGACACTGCCGGGAAGTACCACCCCTTCATGATCGTCGTGAGTTACGGAAACCCCGCCTCTCCACACGGCCTGCTGGATGTTCCGCACCCGCCTGGGGATGGCAACGGCGCGGGCTACGGGGATCAGAAGGTCACGCGCTTCACCAACCTCGACAACTACATCGCCGTGTTTCCCATGAAGGATTACGGGTTGGTCAGTGCGGTAACCGACAACACCCTGCCCAGGACCCTGCTCAGTGACGACCCGCGCGCCGCCAGCTTGTCTGCTGACGTCTACAACTACGCCAGCACCGCCGACAACGGTATGCTCATCAACGGCTCGGTCATGTTCCCGGTCTACAACAACACACTCGTGCCCTCGCAGCTGGTCGGCGAGTTGTCGGCCAATGGCTGCCACGTCGGCCGAGGGGGCGGCGGGCCGCATTGCCACGCCGACGGATACCCGAACGCCAAGTCCCCGGGCGTGGCGGTGTACAGCGATGCCGACTACGTGGGCCAGAACCACCCGCCGCTCATCGGCTTCGGCTATGA
>JBAXJA010000228.1:0-1700 GCA_037138115.1 Thermoleophilia bacterium
AGCATCTGCTTGGGCGTGTTGCTCAGGTGGTCTTCGCCCCGGATGACCCGGTTGATGCCCATGTCCATGTCGTCCACGGCAGCGGCGAGGTTGTAGGTGGGCGTGCCGTCGGAGCGGGCCACCACGAAGTCCTCAATCTGCGCGTGGTCAAACGTGACCGTTCCGCGGATCATGTCCTCGATCGCCGTCTCACCCGGCAGCGGCACCGCAAAGCGCCACACCGGGGTGCGCCCCTCGGCCTCGAACCCGGCGATCTCCTCGGCGGTCCAGTCGCGGCGCCCACGCACCACCGGGGCCTGCTTGTTGGCCCGGGCCTCGGCGCGCATGGCGTCGAGCTCCTCCGCCGTCTCCCAGGCCGCGTACACCACGCCTGCCTCTTTCAGCCGGCTGATGCAGTCGCGGTACAGGTCGTCGCGCTCGCTCTGACGGAACGGCCCCTCGTCCCAGTCGAGCCCGAGCCACTGCAGCACGCGCAGGATCTCGGCCTCGCTCTCGGGCGTGGAGCGCTCGCGGTCGGTGTCCTCCATGCGCAAGATGAACGTGCCCTTGGCATGGCGCGCCGCAAGCCAGTTGAACAGCGCCGTGCGGGCGCCGCCGACGTGCAGCGATCCTGTCGGGCTGGGCGCGAAGCGCACGCGCAGCGGAGTGGTCATGTCGGATCCGGGGTCTGGCACGGGCGGAAGGATAGCGGCACCCCGGTG
The DNA here is from genome assembly GCA_037138115.1 of Thermoleophilia bacterium. Taxonomy (GTDB): domain Bacteria; phylum Actinomycetota; class Thermoleophilia; order Miltoncostaeales; family Miltoncostaeaceae; genus SYFI01. The sequence continues at coordinate 702 of JBAXJA010000228.1, forward strand.
ACTCCCCGGCCCATCTGCATAGGATGGACGACATGAGATTCGGCGCACACGTCTCCAGCAGCGGGGGCATCAGCAATGCGATTGACCGGGGCCAGGCCCTGGGCTGCGACAGCATTCAGGTGTTCACCCACAACCCGCGCACCTGGAAGCCCATCAACCACAAGCCCGAGGAGATCGCCGCATTCCGCGAGAAGGCGGCCGCTGCAGGCATCGGGCCGATGGTAAGCCACGGTCTGTACCTCATGAACCTGGGTGCACTGGACAAAGAAGTGCCCACCGGTCCGCCGGCCAAGGGCATCACCCGCAATATCTACCGCGCATCGGTGGAGAGCCTTACGCAGCACCTGCAGATCGGCGAAGAGCTTGGTCTGGACGGCGTGGTGCTGCATGTGGGATCGAGCAAGGGCAGCACCACCGATGAGGCCATCGGGCGCATCGGTGCGGGCATTGGAGAGGCGCTCGACGCCGTGCCCGGCACATGCAGCATCTACCTTGAGAACACCGCGGGCGCGGGCGACACCATCGGGCGCACGTTCGAGCAGCTGCGCGCGGTGGCTGACGCCGCTGGCCACCCCGATCGCGTGGGCTTCTGCCTGGACACCCAGCACATGTTCGCCTCGGGCTTCCCCATCCACGAGGAAGGCGGTATCGACACGGTGCTGGCCAGCTTCGACGACATCGTTGGGCTCGACAAGCTCAAGTGCCTGCACCTGAACGACAGCAAGACCGAACTCGGCAGCAATCGCGACCGGCACGAGAACATCGGCGACGGGCTCATCGGCGACGATGGCTTTCGTCGCATCCTCGGCCACCCGGCGCTTCAGGACCTGCCGGTAATCCTCGAGGTGCCGGGCTCAGGCGATGGCCCGGATGAGGCCAATATGGCCCACGTGCGGATCCTGCACGCCGAAGGCCTCGCGCTCAGGAAGTAGCGCGAGGCCTTCGGCGAGTGACCTACGGGGTGCCGAGCTGCAGGCGGAACGTGAGCTTGCCGGGCGT
>JBAXJA010000229.1:0-1695 GCA_037138115.1 Thermoleophilia bacterium
CAACCGTGGAGTGGTACCGCGAGCGCCGCGACTGGTGGGAGCCCATCAAGAGCGGTGAGTACGCCGATTGGTACGCGAAGAACTACGCCTCACGCGCCTGATGGCCCCCGCGCCCCCCGGGGCGCACCTCAGGACGTGATGTCCATCCGGAACGTGGCGCGAAAGGCATCCCCCGGCGCCACTGTGGGCAACTGATCGCCGGTGACGAGCGCATTGGTCGGTGCGGTCATGGGCTCGAAGCAGATGAACGGCTGGTCGGCTGGCGCGTACACCTGCGCCACGGGGTAGCTCTCGCCGAATTCGACCGACACCTCGCGGCCGGGGCCGCGCACGGTGAAGCGGCGCGCTGGGGCAATGCGGTCGTACAGATCGTCGAATGAGAGATCGGTGAGCGCCACCGTCAGCGGGGAGACGGGTTCGCCCGCACCCGTGGGAAGCCCTTGTTCGTCGAGCAGTGCGTGGCGCTCCACCGGCAGCGTGATCTCCACCCCGTCGCGGGTGCCACCGGGCAGGGCGAGGTAGGGGTGGTACCCAAAGGCGACCGGTACCGGCACGTCGCCAGTGGGGGTCACCGTCGTAGTGATGGCCAGGCTGGCATCGTCGAGCCGTACAGCCATCTCGAGAAGGTGGGGGAATGGGAAGGCGGCCATCAGTGCGGGCTCCGCCCCGAAGTCGAGGCTGGCATGCAGCACGGCCGCGCCGACGTCAGCACCGGTATCGGTCACCTCCCAGTTCGGGAACGCGGCGAGGAGTCCGTGGATGGGCAGGCCATTCGCATCGAGCCTGATCGGCGAGACGGATGGGTCGAGCAGTACCTCGTGCCCCGCTGCCTCGTAGCGCAGGCCCGACAGCCGGTTTGCCCACGGGTAGAGCAGCGGGATGCCGAAGGTGGACCCCCGTTCAATGTAGGTGGCAAGCCCGCCGCGCTGGCCGAGGATTTCCTCGCCACGGTGGCGCAGCGAGCAGCACACCATTCCTGCGCCCGGCGCATAGGTGGCTGTCAGATCCCCACTCGCAGATGTGAGCCGCGTGGTGGGATGTCCGTCGGTCGTGGTGTGGGTGACCGAGGGGGGCACGCCGGACCTACTGGTTCTCGAGCAGTTCTTCCTCAGGCACGTCGCGCCACACGCGCGCGGGCAGCCCGGCCACCAACTTGCCGGCGGGGATGTCCTTGGTCACCAGGGCGCCGGCGGCCACGAAGGCCTCTTCGCCGATCTCGATGCCCGGAAGAATGACCACGCCGCCGCCAATGCGCGCCGCACGGCGGATGGTGGCGCCCATCAGGAGCTGGTGACGTGCATGGGTGCGACCCATGAAGTTGTCGTTTGTGGTGGTGACGCAGGGCGCGATGAACACATCATCTTCAAGGGTGGACAGGCGGGTGATGTACGAGTTGCTCTGAATTGAGCAGCGCGACCCGATGGTCACCTGATTCTCGATGCACACACCGCGGCCGATCCCGCAGTCCTCACCGATGGTCACGTTCTCGCGAACGAAGGCCTGATCACCGATGACCGTGCGGGCCCCGATGGTGCTGCCCGCAAACACCACGGCACCCGAGCACACGGTGACGCTTTCGGCGATGACCAGACCCGGCAGCTCCTTCTTCTTCGCCGTCGAGCGGCTGGCGAGCTTCGGGATCTTGCCGAGCACCACGTTGTCCTGAATGACGCATCCGGCACCGATGACCGTGCC
>JBAXJA010000230.1:0-1695 GCA_037138115.1 Thermoleophilia bacterium
CCCACCCACATGTGCTCAAGTGCGCCATCGCCGCTCACTGCGTACGCGCAGCGATGGTGATAACCCAGTTATCCGACACAAAAACACCCTGCGACACACCCGGAAGCCGCTCTTCGCGGAACGGGCGTCGCAGGGTGAGCCGCGAGCTGCATCAGCGGATGGTCACCCGCGTGCGTGAGCTGGAGGTGCGTCCGTCGGTACCCGTCATGGTCAGCGTCATGGTGTAGGTGCCGGCGGCTGCGCGCCTGCCCTTGATGCGGCCATTCCAGGACACCGTGTGGGCGCCAGCGAGGATGGGTGTGCGAAACCGAGTGCGCACCTTGCCGTTCCGCTTGATGACCACAATCCCCGTTCCGGCGGAAGTTGAGATGTAGTGCGCCTTCGTCGAGCCCCCTGCGGTGGCCGCGACGGCGTTCTCGCGAATAACCACGGCGGTCGGAGCGACGTTTCCGGCGGGGCCCTGGGAGCCCTCCGGCCCCTGAATCCCCTGAGCACCAGGTGCACCGGGAGCACCGGGCGCACCGTCCGCACCGTCCGCACCGGGCGCGCCGGGGCTTGGTGCGCCGAGGATGTTGGTGGCGGCACCATCGGTTGTGTTGCCGAACACCTGCGTGTCGGCGTACTGGTTGATCACGCCCGTTCCGCTGGCAGCGAGCCCAAGGGTGTTGGCGAAGATCGTGGATCCCTGCAGCCAGGCGGTGCTGCTGTCGGCAGCGCTGATCGCGGTGCCCACGCGGGTGATGGTGGTGTTGCGGACGGCGGCGGCGGTGGCGCCCGCCGTCGGCGCAAGCACGATGCCGTCGCCGGTGGCCGGGTCGGCGTTACGGATTTGCACATCGTCAACGGTGAGGGTGAGGGCCGCCGCCGTTTCCGCCTTCACTGCGGCCGTCGCGAAGCCCGTGATGCGGGTGTCCTCGATCGTCACGCTGCGGGCCTGAAGAATTTTCACCCCGAACGGCGCCGCGCTTCCCACGCCAACAAGGTCGAGGCCCCGCAGGGTTACGTCGACGTTGGCGCCGTTGACGATGACGCCACTTGTGCCCGACACCAGCACGCCACCCAGCTGAGGGGAAAAGTCGAGGGTGATCGACTTCGTGATGGTGACGGCGCCGAAGCCGCCCGGGTCGAGGGCGTTGATCTCTCCTCCGGCGGCCGTCTTCGAAATGGCCCCGGCGATCGTCTTGCAGGGTGCGGTGCGCGAGCAGGGGTTCACGTCGTCGCCCACCCCCGAGATCCAGGTACGCGTGGCCTGGGCATTTGCCGACGTGACGGCGATCAGCGACAGCGATGCCGCGCCGATCAGGGCGATTGCGATCTTGCGATGACCAGCGGGGAACGGCGTCATGCGGGGCTCCTAGGGGCGTTACTCAGAGGACGGCGATAAAGAACACGAAAAAGGCAACGATCATGAAAATCGAGACCGCAGCCAGCATGGGACGTCTGCCATTGGGTGGGGGAATGCTCATGTGCAGGGCACGTGCATGCCGCGCCTCATCTTGTGATTGCTCAGGCCCATGTGGTCAACCTCCGGTACGGGTCCGCCAACGTGTGCGGACGTGGAAGGGGTGCTGCCGGGAGTGGTCGCCCCAGTGAGGGCAGCGGGGGGCGGGCGGTCATTGCGGGTCAAGGTAACTCATGCTGGCGACCCCTGCCTCCCTTGCCGTTTCCTTACTCATCCCGCGAACAATCAGCGGA
>JBAXJA010000231.1:0-1680 GCA_037138115.1 Thermoleophilia bacterium
AAGGTGGTCGACGATCCGTCGACGCTCATCGAGGCCCAGGCCGGAAATGGATTGGTGGTGCGCATGGCGGTGCTCTACGACGTGCTGAGCGAGTCGCAGACGGCGGCCCCGGGCGTGCCCGGCGTCACATTGGAGGCGGCATGAGCACCTACGTGTCCAATCCGCGGGTGCGGCTGCCGCAGCGCCCCGGTGCGCGTGCCAACGTGGTCATCCGCGGCGCGCGGATCCTTGACCCGGCCGCCGGAATCGACCGCGAGGGCGATCTGGTGGTTCGCGACGGCGTCATCGGGGGCGACCCCGATGGCCTCGAGGTGGTTGACGCCACCGGACTCACCGTCATCCCGGGCCTTGTCGACGTGCACGTGCATCTGCGCACACCGGGCAAGGAGCACGCCGAGGACATCGCCACCGGCACTGCCAGCGCTGCCGCCGGCGGTGTGGTGACCGTGCTTGCCATGCCCAACACCCAGCCGCCAACCGACAGCCCGAGCATTCTCGGCTCGCTTCTCGACCGCGCCGCGCGCGAGGCCGTGGTGCCCACCGGCTTCATCCCCGCCATCACGGTGGGGCAGATGGGCGACCAACTCACTGAGCACGGTGACCTGGCCGAGGCCGGGGCTGCGGCGCTGTCGGATGACGGCGTGCCTGTCGCCAATGCATCAGTGATGCGCCGGGCCCTGCAGTATCAGAAGGCCGCCGATCTGCTGTTCACGCTGCACGAGGAGGACATGAGCCTCTCGGGCACCGGCGTGATGCATGAAGGTGTTATTTCCGCCCGCATCGGACTTGCCGGAATCCCCGGTGTGTCGGAGGCGGTTCAGGTTGCGCGCGACTGTTCGCTGGCGGCATACGAAGATGCCCGGATCCACATCTGTCATGTGTCAGCACGGGAGACAGTGGAGGAGATTCGGCTGGCAAAGGCCCGAGGGGTGTCGGTTACCGCCGAGGTCACGCCGCACCACCTTTTGCTCACCGATCAGGTGGTGGGTGACGACCCCGATCCGGCCAAGTTCAAGATGAACCCGCCGCTTCGTGGATCGGACGACCGGGAGGCGCTCATCGAGGCGCTCATCGACGGCACGCTCGACTGCATCGCCACCGACCACGCCCCGCACCCGGCGGATGAGAAGGAGAACCCGTTCGCGGCGGCGCCGTTTGGTGTGATCGGGTTGGAGACGGCCTTTGCGGCGTGCCACACCGAGTTGGTGGTGGGCGGCCGGATGGATCTTTCGGATCTGGTGCTGCGCATGAGCACAAACCCGGCACGCATCTTCGGGCTTCCGGTTCCCTCCCTCGCCGACGGCGCACGCGCCGACCTCGCTGTTGTCGATCTTGCCGCCACCGATGTGGTGGGCGAGCGGCCGTATGCGAGCAAATCAACCAACGCGGCGTTCGTCGGCATGCAACTCACCGGGCAGGTCGTTATGACCCTCGCCGGTGGGCAGGACGTCTATCGGAGGAACGCGTGAGCATCCGCCATCCCGCACTGGCCCATCGCGACGATGCTGGCCTCATCATCATTGATGTCCAAGATGCATTCCGGCCGGTCATCGAGGGGTTCGACCACGTGGTGGCCAATTGCGGCCTGCTGGCGGAGGGCTTCGGCGTGATGGGTCGCCCGGTCATCGTCACCGAGCAGTACCCGAAGGGGCTCGGCCACACGGTGCCCGAACTTGCCGA
>JBAXJA010000232.1:0-1673 GCA_037138115.1 Thermoleophilia bacterium
TTCCCAGGACGGATCACCCGGGGACACTGTGATCTGTGATCAGGGATCGAAGGCCATTGTGTTCATCGATAAGGGCGACACCGTCCGGGGCGCATGCACGGTGGTGCACCGGCGCTAAGGGCACGGTGTCCACGGGGGATTGGGCCTGCCCAACGTTCGTGGACACCTCGCTCTCTCCGGGGCCGAGGGCAGGCGAGGTTCCAGAGTGTTCCGCCGGCCCCGGCCCGGTGGCTCAGGCGGTGAGGGCCTTCTCGGGTGGGATACGCCCACGGAGACGATGACCGCGACCGGGGTATCGACAGGGCGGGGCTGTAGGGTTCCTGCTTCTGCGCCCCCGAATGAAGCCGGATGACCCTCCATGCGTCGTAGAACCCTCCTTGTGCTCGCCTCCATCTTTGCAATCGGCATCGGCGGTGTTGCGGTGGGCACAGCGTCCGCCGCGGTGCTGACGTTCCAGGTCGCAGGTTCCGGGTCGGTGGTGGCCTCGACGCCAACTGAGGCTGACGCCCTGACGTGCTCGAACCGCTACGCGAGAGGCCCGGCTGTCCGTTGCAGTGTGGAACGGGTGGCTGGCACAGTGATCACCATCACCGCGTCGCGCGCTCCAGATCACTGGGACTTGGCCGGCCCGTGTGCGGCGGTGAAGACCGGACTGATGTGCACCTTCACGATGCCCGACGCTCCAACGGAAGTCGGCACCGTCTTCCCGAACCCCCTGGGAGGGAACCTCGACTGCACCGATGCAAACTACGGGTACACCTGCAGCACCAGCTGCTCGGTGGGCCAGTTCACGGGTGATGGGCACCGGTACTGGGCGGCGGGGGGCGTGAAGAAGTGCGCCGGTGCCTTTCGATCGGGGATGATGTCCATCGGAAAGGGCAAGATCCATTCGTACACATTGGGCGATGGCAGTGGGGTCCTGGTGCCCCGGCATGTCTGTTACTGGCGTTCGAGCGGGGCCATCTGGCCATCCATGGCAGGCACGGGCAAGTCGCTCATAATCAGTGCCCTTAACACCACCAACGCGACCCGGCACTGGGCCTGGGGTGTGGAGTTTGAGTCGACCGATTTTCCGACGGATGACATGGGTGCGCTGGGATTTGGAAGTCACGAGTGCGTGTCTCATGAGGGGTGCGTGTACGACTCGCTGGATGCCGGCGGCTGTCCGGTCGGCGACGACCTCGTGCTTTACAGCTTCGTCACCGGCGAGTCGACCGTGTACACGCCGGCAGAGCGGGCACCGTTTGCGCCGGCGGTGAGCGCCCGCGAGACGGCTGCCCGCGCCACTGAAGATGGGCGCCTCACTCTTGTCGGTGGCAGATCAAACCGCGCCGGCATTCGCCACCTTTCGTGTCCATCGGGCACCGACATGCTCCACGCCGACACCGCCATTGTGGGCGCACAGCGTGGCGTTGAGGTGGACGAGCCCTTCGTGGATCACACGCTGCGCCGGGCCACCTTCACCATCACGTCCATCCCCGCCGGCGCCCACGTGAGATATCAGGTGGTGTGCCGCACAGCAGGTGCTCCCACTCATGTATCCACGGGAGGCCACATCCACGGCTCCACGCGCGGGGAAACCCACAGGACGACGCAGGCCGGGCATCACATCTTTGCTGGCGGCGGCCACGACACGGTGCACGCCACGCACCCCGACGCCCACATCGTGGGTG
>JBAXJA010000233.1:0-1673 GCA_037138115.1 Thermoleophilia bacterium
CGACCTCAAACACCCGGGCGGTCTCGGAGTCGGTGGTCACCGGTCGATCATCGCACCGCCCCCCGACGGCATCGGGCTACACGGGGGGTGGAATTGACACCAGCACCGCCACGGCGACGAGCACGGTCGCAGCGAGCACAATCTCTGCCCGCACGCTGGCCCGGAGCGCCGACATCGCACCGGTGGCGTCGCCGCCAAGCCCCAGTGCGGCTCGCTCCACGCGTGGGTGGAGCGAAAACCGATTCCACGCCGCCAGAGCCAGCATGCCCGCGAACACCCCGAGTTTCACGAGCAGGACGACGCCGTACGACGTTGTCCACAGCGCACTGAGCGATGGCAACTCCGCCAGCGACCGGTAGACGCCGGTGACCACCAGCACAACGACCGCCGCCACCGCCATCGCTGAGAACCGCACGATCACCGACGCGCCCAGATGCACCGCGTCGTGGTCATCGAGGCGGCGGATGATCGGCACGGCGAGCACAGCCAGCATCACCAGCCCTCCGAGCCAGGCTGCTGTCGCCCACCCATGGAGCGCATCGAGTGCGGTCCCGAGGGTGGCATCCGTACCGGTTCCCGCATGCCCCGCCCACGCGAGGACCACCGCCGCGAGCGCGCCCGGGGCACTCATCAGCACGGCCCGTGCCGTCGATGGCGCCATGGCCAACTCGCCCCGACGGGCCAACGTGGCGGCCGCACCGGCGATGAGCAGCAGCACCGCCAACACCATCCATGCGATTCCCCAGCGCGTATCGCGGAGCAGCATCCCCACCTGCCCGCCGCTGATACCGAGCGAGGACACCTGCGCGATGAGGCCGAGCACAAGTCCAACGCCCCACGTGACCGCGAGCGCCCACCACGTGCGCCACCACACCCGCACCGGCCCGGCGGCAACCCGGGCCGTGCGCTCCATTACCCCCGCGGCATCATTCTCGCCCGGTGCCCAGATGCCCCCCAACTGCCATGCCACCCCCAGCACCCATCTGCGCGTGAGCGCCATTCCCATCGTGCCGAGCACGCCGCACAGCACCAGCAGCTGGGCCAACACCCCGAGCGGTCCGATTCCGTCCGCACCGCGCGGGGTGACCGCATGCGCCACCGGATGCTCCGACCCCACGGCAAACGAGGCCGTGCCCGCGATCGGGTGACCATCGAGGGCCAACACCGACCAGCCGGCCCGGTAGGTGCCATCACCGTCGGGAGGGATGGTCACAAGGATGGCCTCCGGGTCGCCTGGGGCCACCCGCGCCTCGGCAGACGATGCCCCGTGGGGACCATTGGCCGCGCCCCAGGCGAGCGCACTCTCCAGGGGCGTGCCAACCGCGATGCGGAGCACTGGTGGCACGGCCTCACGCGGTGCTGCGGCAACGGCGCCCGCGCACATCATCAGGACAAGGAGCGCAGTGGCAAATGCGCGTTGCATCAGCCGCCGAGCAAGAGGGCGATCAGGATGATGTTCATCGCGATGATCAGCGTCGAGATGGCGATCGCCGCCGTCGTCGTGCCCACCCGGTTTACGAGCGGCCCCATAACAGCCGTGTCGCGCGTCACGTGGATAAGCGGGATGAGTGCGAACGGGATGCCGAAGGCGAGCACCACCTGCGACAGGACGAGGGCAACGACCGGATCGACGCCAATCGCAATGATGATGATTGCGGGAGCCATGGTGATGA
>JBAXJA010000234.1:0-1669 GCA_037138115.1 Thermoleophilia bacterium
TCGGAGGCTGTCTCGCTGAACCCGCTGGCAACAAGATCACGGTGGCTTCTCATGGAGGGCATTGTTGATGATCCCCCTGCCCAAAGCCCTAATATGCACCGACCGATCCCCTCCCAAGGAGCACCATGTCTACTGCCCCAGGCCTGCGACTGATCGCGGCCACCCTCGCCGCCGGAGCCGTTGTTGCGGCACCGGCAGTCGGCGCGTCCTGGACCGCCGCCAAGTACCCCACCACCAGCGGCAGCGCCGCCGTGGCGTCGTCGGCCAACCAGACGCAGTCGCCAATTGCCGTGGCGGTGACGGCATCCGGTGTTCCCGCCGTGCTCTACCGCGCGGCCAACAAGTCGATCTGGGACATCACCCGGGGCTCGGCCACGGCCGCATGGCCAAGCAAGGCCACTCAGTGGCTCTCCACGTCGGCCAACGCCTCGCCCATGCTTGGGGCCGCGTTCGTCGGGTCGAAGCTCACGGCCATGTGGCCGGTTTCCGGAGGCGGCAGCCTTGCCGCTGCCTCGGGCTCACGATCGGTGGCAACGAGCGCGATTGCAAAACGCACCATCAACCCTCCGATCAAGGTCCCCTACCCCGAAGGCTCGTTCGTGCCGGCCTTCAACATCGGAGCGGTCTCGTCGGGTGCAGCGTGGTACGGCATCTCATCGGCGCTCTCCACCAGCACCGGACGCGCATTCGGTGGCCTCGTGGCCGCCGGCAAGGTGCCCACCAACCTGCTGCCATTTGCCGCGCCGTCGGTGGGTGGAGAGCCGACCATCAGCATGGGCTCCGACTCGCTGGGCAACATGACCGCCCTCGTGCGCTCCGGCGACGGCATTCTGAACGTGACGACCCGCCCGGCCAGCACGTCGTCGTGGACACCCCTGCAGGCACTCTCACCCCAGCCTGTCGCCGGTGCGGCCGATGCTCACGGCGCATGCTGCGTGTGGACCACGTCGCCATTCGCAGCGGCCGTCGACCCCGCAGGGGACGCGGTGATCGCATATGCCACCACCGTGACGCCGGAAGGTGTCATTTCATCAACGGGAACCAGCACCGGGGTTGTGGCCATGCAGCGCGTCGGGGCCACCGGCACATTCAGTGCGCCGCAGGTGCTTCAGGTCATTGCTCCCACCACGCTGTCGTCGGGCGTGGTTGTTCGCAACGTGCCGAGGGCTATCACGGTTGCTGCCGGTGGAAGCGCACCCAACGCCACCGCATCTCTGGCATGGATCGCCAGCGACTCGTCGGCGATCTCGGCGGCACGGGGTCCCGTGGGCGCTCCGCTGACCGCTCCGCTGAGCATCGCCCTGCCGCAGAGCGCCAGTGGCTGGACAGCGCTGCAGCTGACATCGGCGGTTAACCCGCAGGGTGTCGCGGCAGTCCTTCTGGGCGGTGCGAACTTTCAGGGCACCAGTTGGCCCCTGCTGGGCATCACGTCGGCTCCGGGCTCAGCCTGGACTGACCCAGTGGCCGTCTCTGGCACCAAAGTCTGCGCTGCCGGGTACCCCGGTGCCACAGTGGCCCCGTACAACACGGGCTTTGTCGCGGCCTGGATGTGTGCCAATACGGGCGGGACGTCGAGCACGGCTGCGAACGCCATCGGCGTCGCATCGTTCCGTTAGGGGGCTCCCCACCCGGCGCAGTGCGCCGGGTGGGTCCCAGCGGGCGTTGTGAT
>JBAXJA010000235.1:0-1668 GCA_037138115.1 Thermoleophilia bacterium
GAGAGCCGGTGCACGACGGGCTCGCGCACGAGGGTCTCAGGAAATGTCAGTCGGACGCGGATGCTTGCCATAAGAGGTCTGCCTCAGCAGGGGCGGGAATATACTCGCCACATGGCTACCGGACCCGTCTCGCGTTTCACGTCATCCCTGCGCCGCGATCTCGACGCTGCCCGAGAGCGTGACCCGGCCGCACGGTCGGATGCCGAGATGGTGCTCACCTACCCCGGCCTTCACGCAATCTGGCTGCACAGGGCCGCGCACGGCATGGAGCAGCGCAAGTGGCATCTGCCCGCGCGCATGGTCAGCCAGTTCTCCAGATTTCTCACTGGGATCGAGATCCACCCAGGCGCAACCATCGGGCCCGGATTCTTCATCGACCACGGTATGGGTGTGGTGATCGGAGAGACGACCGAGATCGGTGAGGACGTCACGATCTACCAGGGCGTCACCCTCGGGGGCACGGGCAAGCACGGTGGCAAGCGCCATCCCACAGTGCGCGATGGCGTCACGGTGGGCGCTGGTGCATCCGTGCTGGGGCCGCTTGAGGTGGGGGAGGGCGCCAAGATCGGTGCCGGTTCAATCGTGGTGAAGGACGTTCCTGCGAACTCCACCGTCGTTGGCAACCCGGGGAAGCCGGTCATCGTCGACGGTCAGCGCGTTGATCCGCAGGCCCTGCATCATCCGGATCTCGATCACACACGACTTCCCGACCCGGTCGCCGAGGCGCTTGACTGCCTCATCGGGCGAGTTGAGGAGCTCGAGGCCGAACTCGCGGCCCTTCGCGCAGGGGTTGAGCCCCCGCCGAAGAGCGACGAGGAGGACTGCCGCGATGGCGTTCGCGACCGCATCCGCGAGGCCCGAGCGGCCTCATCCGACGCCGCGTAGCGCGCTCCCCGCACACCGTTCCGCCGTCCGCTCGCGGCGCTAGATTCGCCTGGTGAGTACGGACCTCCTCTCGAGCCTCAATCCACCCCAGCGCGAGGCCGTCACTCATGGTGACGGGGCCATGCTGGTGCTGGCTGGCGCGGGCTCCGGCAAGACCCGGGTCATCACCCATCGCATCGCACATCTGGTGCGCGAACGCGGGGTGCCGGTTGGTCAGATCCTGGCGATCACCTTCACCAACAAGGCGGCCGGCGAGATGCGCGAGCGCATCCTCGAACTGGTCGGGCCCGAGGCACGGGGGCTGTGGGCATCCACATTCCACTCGGCCTGTGCCCGCATCCTGCGCATCGAGCACGCGGCGGCGGGCTACGAGCGCTCGTTCACCATCTACGACGACGGCGACCAGCAACGCCTCATGCGGGCCGTCATCGCCGAAGAAGGGCTCGATCCGAAGCGCACCACGCCGCGCGCGGTGCTTGGCGTCATCTCATCCGCCAAGAACGAGCTCAAGGGCCCGTCTGAGGTGGAGGACGATGCCAACGGCGACTACGGCGTTGAGGTGATCTCGCGCCTGTACAAGCGCTATCAGGACCGCCTTATCGCCAACCAGGCCATGGACTTTGACGACTTGCTCATGGTCACTGTGCAGCTATTGCGGCGCGACCCGGTGGTGCGGGAGCGGTGGCAGCGCCGGTTCCGCCATGTCCTGGTGGACGAGTATCAGGACACCAACCACGCCCAGTACTGGCTGGTGCGCATTCTCGCCGAGCCCGAGGGCAACGT
>JBAXJA010000236.1:0-1660 GCA_037138115.1 Thermoleophilia bacterium
CGCGATGGTCCAGCTGCCCCCGGTCGCCTCGGTGAGCACCGCGCTGCCGAGGCCCGGCGCACCCTCGCCCAAGCCGGTGCCGTTGTCGGCAACTTCCACAACAACGTCACCCGGGGCGCCGCCGGCCGATACGCGCACGGGCATCTCGCTGGCCGCTCCATGGATCGATGCGTTTGCCAGACACTCCTGCACCACGTTGCCGATGCGGGTGACGATGGTGAGCTCCGGCGCGGTTGCCGCTCGACGGCTACGCGCTTGACGGCTTTGGCATATACGGCCCGCTTGGGGCCCATGGCAAGCCCATCAAGAACAGCCAGCTTGACGAGTGCCACGGCATGACCAGCAAGGTCATGTGGGTGGGGAAGATGCAGAGTATCTTCCACTACGTCACCAACAACCAGTACCCGAACACCATCGGGTGCTTCCGCGGCACGCCGGCGAAGCCGCCGAAGCCGATGCAGATGTAGCCATCAGTCTCACGGCTTGATCAGGAACAGGAAGGGCGGCCTTCGGGCCGCCCTTCCGCGTTTCTAGCCCGCGGGAACCTCGAGGGGAGGTAGCGGGGCATGTGCCAGGCGCTTCGCCTTGGCGGGGCTGATGCCCAGCATCGGGAGCGCCCACTCGAGCACCGTGTCGGCCTCCTCGGGCGTGGCGGTGGGCGTGTTCATCTGGCGTATGCCTTCGTCGGCCACAACGGCGAGCAGCGCCCGGGCGCGCGCCTCGATGTGATCAGCGGGCAGCAGGCCCTGCTGCACCAGACGAGCAACGGCCTGCTGGAATCCGGCCCCCAGGTGATCAAGAGGGGCCATGTTGGCCTGGCCCGCGCGCGCCATGATCGCTCCCTCCATGGGGCGGGTGTCACGGGTGCGCAGCATCACCCGCAACGACGCCACCAGCTGCTCAAGGGGGTCGCTGATGGGCGCGACCACCTGCATCATCCACTGCTCCCAGCGCTGCAGGGCATCCTCCACCGCCGCAAGCACCATGCCCTCTTTCGAGCCGAAGTGCTTGTAGAGGGTGGCCACCGCCACCTCTGCGTGCTCTGCGAAGTCGTCGATGGTGGCCTGGGGGCCAACGGTGATGATGAGTTCCTGAGCCGATCGCACGTGCCTGGCGCGGTTTCGCGCCACGGCCTTCGCCTTGCGACCAGAGTTTGCGGGCGGGAGAGTTGTCATAACGCTCTACTTTAGCGAAGGACGCCAGAATTCCGGCTACGTCTGAATTATGAGGGCCACTGCAGCAACGGTATTCACTGTTGCGTGCGCGGTGATGGTTGCCGGGATGCCACGCCAGCGGTACAGCCATGCAAGGGCCCAGCCGGTGGCCACGAGGGCGAGGGTGCGTGGCCACGCCACCCAGGCGTCGTAATGCGCCGCGGTGAACAAGAGCCCCGAGATGGGCGCGGCCACTGCGAAGGGGATGAGGCGCACCAGGCCGCGAAGCTCGAGTGCGCGGAACAGGATCTCCTCGCCCAGTGGGGCCAGGATGATGAGGGCGAACACGATGAGGGCGGTTTGCCACCACACACCGGCGAGCGTCACTTGCACCTCTTCGAGCCGTTGCTTGGCGTCAGCGTCGAGGCTGGCGCCCGTGCCGATGATGAGAGCCGACCCCACCACGATGGCCGCACCGATGCCGAGACCAATGGCCAGCGACGGCC
>JBAXJA010000237.1:0-1653 GCA_037138115.1 Thermoleophilia bacterium
TTCAAGAAACAGGCGGGGCGCTGCCGACCGAGGTCGACTGGAACGGAGGGCGGGGGAGCGGTGGAGCAGCCCAGCGTGCCCGCATCGGCACCCAAGGGCGGCACACCGTGCACACTCACCGACTGGTGGGTTGTGACCCTGAGGTAGCGCTACTAGCCTCGGTGAATGAGTCGAATCGGCGCCTTTGCCTTCGCTGCTGCCGCCGTGGCGGTGGCCGCACCTGCCGCATTTGGCGCAGTCGGGGATATGACTGCCGTCACTCCCGCAGTCACCGGGGCCGACCAGACCATTCGGGGCATTGCGACGGGGCCGAGCGGGAACGTGTGGTTCACGATGCCCGCCAGCGGGCAGATCGTCCGGATGAACCCGCAGACGCAGGCAGTGACGCAGTTCGATGTGTCGGGAGCGATATGCGAGCCCCAGAGCATCGCGCTGGGGCCCGATGGTGCGATGTGGTTTGGATGCCAGGACGGGTCAATCGGGCGCATCACCACTGCGGGCGATGTGACGTACTACGCGGTGGGAACACCCGGTCAGGGCCCGACCTTTGCTCGTGTGGATACGGTCATCACCGGGCCCGACGGCAACATCTGGTTCGCGCAGTTCAGCGTGGGTATCGTCGGAATCGTGTCGCCAGCCAGCGGATTTCTGAAGCGCATGCAGGTGCAGCCGGCCCCAGTTGGGGGACTCACGGTGGGCGGCGACGGCAACGTGTGGGCCACGTACCTGAACGACTTCCTGATGTACCGCATCACGCCGGGCGGGCGGGTGTCCGAGGTGCCTGTGGGCGCCCAGGTCGCCAGTATCGCCACAGCGCCGAGCGGTGATGTGTGGGGTGTTCCCTTCGGCGGTACTGCTGAGATTCAGGTTGTGCCGCCCGCCGGCGCCGCAAGGTCGTTGCCGCTCGGCAGTTTCTCGTCAACCATTGCCCGAGGGCCGCTGGGGTTCATGTGGGTCGGTGACAATACGGCTGGGCGCATCACGCGGGTTGCGGCCGATGGCGCACTGACGACGTTCACCGCTGGCATCACCTGGAACCCCAGGCTCCGTGGTGTGGCAGCCGGTGCCGACGGGAACATGTGGTTTGCCGGTGATCCCGACCCGTCCGGTAACGCCACGCTGTTCCGCGTGGCCACCGGCGCAGTGCCCACATCGCTGGCTGCGCCGACAATCTCGGGTGCTGCGACGGCTGGCTCGACCCTGACGGCCGACCCCGGCGCGTGGACCTACCAGCCCAGTTCATATTCGTACCGCTGGGAGCGCTGCACGGCGGCCACAAGCGGCTGCACGGTGATTTCGGGGGCCACTGCTCAGAAGTACAAGGTGACCGCCGCTGACGCAGCGAGGTACCTGCGCGTGGGCGTGGTGGCCACCAACTTGAGCGGCCCCTCTGTGCTGGCCTACTCGAAGACGATTGCCGATGGCGACACGGTGGTGCCGGGTGGCGGTGCCGCCGCTGGTGGGGGTACCCCACGCGGCACGAGCAGCCCTGGTGCCTACGTCGGTCCCGTGGCCATCGGTGAGAACACCCTGCTGTGGACCCGTGGTTCGGCCACAGCGATCACAACCGGCTATCGGGTTGCCGGTGCGGGGCACTTTGCCCAGTCGGCCACCGCACGTGGCGTGAAGATCTGCTCCACGTCGCGCACTGTC
>JBAXJA010000238.1:0-1636 GCA_037138115.1 Thermoleophilia bacterium
GTACGACGATGCGGGCCCCATGTCGATACTGATCAGGCTCCCCGACCCAGAGATCCAGCACCCGGTGTGGTTGCCGCGCAGCAGCCGCTTCACGCGCTCGGGATCGTGATTCCGCACTAGACGCTCCTCGCCGCCGTGCAGGCGGATGTGGATGTCGTCGCCCTCCACCGTGGTGATGGTGGCGGGCTGCCATCCAGTGGCGCGATGCACCTGGATGAAGTGGGGGTCGTGGCCGGCGCACTCACGACCGCAGCGGTGCGCGCTCAATAGTCGGAGGGCACCTGGGCCCCGAAGATCTGCACCAGCTGAATACCGGAGTTCTTCGCCTGTTGGCCGATGTTCTGGATGACCGCCTCGAGCGATGCCCGGCTGATCTCGTGCACGGGCCCGGCCCATGAGATGAGCACGCGTGCGTAGTCCTGCTCCTCGGGGTACGGCCACAGGCGGTGGCCCCCCAGGTGGACAGGCGCATTGGTGCGGCCTGCAAACCACGTGAGCAGTTCCGGCGTCACCTGTACCCGTGTGGTGGCCAGCGCGCGGATGACCGCGAACTCCACGTCAATCTGGCCGAAGGTGGTGACGTCAATGCGCATGACCGCGGGCCAGGGATCGGGCAGCCGAAAGCCCCAGTCGGGCACGTAGTCGGGCACGCCGTAACTGGGGCCCAGCAGATGGGCCAGGCGTTTGATCGCTGAGGTACTCATTCGCCCTCCGGGAACGGGTGCCAGGTATCGCCCCCGAACCGTTCGTGAACTTCGAGTGACACCGGGCGCGACGTCGTGCCCACTGCCCGCACAACCATGATCAGCGCCTCGTCGGCCAGGCCCTCGGCCAGGAGGCGGTGGTTCATGCAGATGCGCCCCACCTCGTTGCTGTTGGGGTCGAAGCGGTACGACACCTGCCCGAACATGTAGGAGTTCGCTTGGTCGGCGATCCAGGTGATGAGCTTGTGGCCTGCAGGCACCTTGAGGTTGCACACCGAGTGCACGTCAATGATGTGGCGCTCGTCGTTCCACGGCGCACGCACCAGTACCCACATATGGGCAGGCCCACTACGAAAATGCAGGTCTCCGTCGTCATCCACGCCGGTATGGGGCACCTCTGCGCGGATCACCTCGTAGATCGCCTCGCGCATGCCAGCGGGTGTACTCATTCGCTGCCTCCCTCGTCGTTGCTCACCCAGATATCGGCGTGGAAGAAGAGAGGGCTTACGTACGTGCTTAGATCGGCACACGGCGTACCTTTCCCGTGTCTGCATTTGCTTAGGCGCGGGATGGGTTCGCGCTCAGCGACTTCCCTGGGCCGTGGATCCAGTAGTCCCGAAGTAAGGGCATGTCGCGAGCGGCGCGACTGGTCCTTGAGAGAATCAACCAAGGGAGACACCAATGCCTCGACCTGGGATGTGGGCCCCGTGCCCGAAGTGCGGCGTCAACTGCCCGTGCACCGGCGGCCGCAACGCCGACACTGCGCAGTACAGGTGCCCGACACACGGCAACTGGTACGGGCGAATCTAGACGCGCCCGACCAGCCACCGACGTAAGGGAATGCCCCTTCAGGCGCGACTCGTTATTGAGACACGGACGAGGGAGTTGACCTATGGAGAGACGAACACAGACGCCGGATTACGGCAAGGAAT
>JBAXJA010000239.1:0-1630 GCA_037138115.1 Thermoleophilia bacterium
CGCCCCATATGGACCATGGGCAAGCAGGAGCTATTCAACTCGCGCCCGCTTGATGCCTGGCTCTCGCGCATTGGCGGGTTTCCTGTTCGCCGCGCCTCACCCGACGTGTGGGCCGTGCGGACCGGCCGCGACATCCTTGCCCGCGGCGAGGCCCTGCTCATATTCCCCGAGGGGGGCGTCACCCGAACGGGGCACATGGCCCCCGGGTTCGTGGGTGCCGGGTACTTCGCGACCAGGCCCGATGTCACCGTCATCCCCGCGGCCATCTGGGATAGCCAGATGCTGAAGGGGCCCGTGCGCATCCGGTTCGGCCCGCCTGTGCCCATGGACGACATCCGGGATTCGCCACGCGCAGGGCGTAACCGCCGCGCCACGGACCGCATCATGTGGCATGTGTCGGGCATGGTGCCGCTGGTGGGTGGCCCGTATCAGGACGCACCCGAGGGTGCGCCGCGCATCCCCCTCGTGGGGAAGGCCGCCAAGGACGCCCTGGCGGCCGAGGCGCCTCCGGGCGGGAGGCCGCAGTGAGCGGCACCGCTGCGCTCGAGGCCCGTCTGCGCCAGGCCATCGCCCGGCACGGCAAGCTGCTGTTCGCCAAGTCGGGGGGGCCGGGAGGCCAGAACGTCAATGCCGTCTCCACGCAGGTGGAGGTGCGGGTACCTGTTGACTCACTGCCGGTGGGGCCACGCAAGCGCGATCTCATCAGAACGCGACTGGCCACCCGCGTTACGGCCGACGGCTGGGTGCGCGTGGTGTCGCGACGCGAGCGGCATCAGCGCCGAAATCGGGAGCGGGCCATCGACACGCTGGTCGCCCTGCTGCTGGAGGCCATGCAGGAGGACCCACGGCGCATCGCGTCGCGCCCCACGGCATCTGCCATGCGCCGGCGTCGGGACTCGCGCGAGAAGACGGCGGCGAAGAAGCGCACCCGCCGCCAGAAGCCACCGCTCGGCGACTGAAAAATTCCCTGGGCGCCGCGAAGGGCGCCCAGGGAATGCATCACATCTATCTGGCGTGAGCTAGATCTTGCTCTTGCCCCGGATCACGATTTTGGTGGCCGTGAACGTGGGAGTGAATGAGGCCTCGTCGAACGCCATGCGCACCTGCACGGTTGCCTGCACCGTGTTGGCGAAGTTGTCAACGGCGTCGCTGAGAGTGGTGCACGACACCGGGTCAGCGATGGCGTCGGGGTCGGACTTCTTGTCGGCGAAGCACTTGGTGCTGCCCTTTGTGCCGATGACGAACGACTCGCCCTCCATCTGCTGCGTGAACCCGGCGCGGTGCGACGCCGACAGGCCCTTGACCAGTCGGTTGAGCGTGGCGTCGAACGAGCCGGGGGCCTCGCCCGAACCGTCGATGTCCACGTCGAGGGTGAGGAGCTTCTTCATGGCGTCAGCCGGGGGCCGCTGCTGGAACTGCGGGTTGGTGCCGCTGGGCCGGCACGGGGCCTCAGGGGTGGGGCTCACGCCATCTGCGCAGGGCTGAATGTCGCCACCGGCGGGCTTGCATGGGTTCTCCCGGGA
Source organism: Thermoleophilia bacterium (assembly GCA_037138115.1). Classification (GTDB taxonomy): domain Bacteria; phylum Actinomycetota; class Thermoleophilia; order Miltoncostaeales; family Miltoncostaeaceae; genus SYFI01. Next base: position 1,524 of record JBAXJA010000239.1, read on the forward strand.
AGGGAACGTGCCCGCTGCGCAGTCGGGAAGGTCGGGCATCGTCTGACCGCCGCCCTGCTGACCACCGGGCGGCGGGCCACCCTGCTGACCACCGGGCGGCGGGCCAC
>JBAXJA010000240.1:0-1595 GCA_037138115.1 Thermoleophilia bacterium
TCGCGGTAGGCGCCGTAATCACAGGTGATCTCAAAGAGGTACTCGGTGGCCTCCAACGCGCGGCCCGGACGCTCCCGGCGGTCGGAGCGCCCATCGGTCCACGCGGCGAGCATGCGCGAACGCTCGGAGTGGGGCAGCGCCAGCACGCGGGCGCGCACCTCGTCGAGCGGCAGGCCCGACGATGGCCATAGCGCGTGGGCCAGCACACGGGCCTCGCCATTGGGGTCGAACTCGAGCAGGCGAACCACCGACCCATCATCGAATGCCCCGCCGGCATCAAGCACCGACGCGGCCATCGCGGTCGCACGATCATCGGTGGCCCTGCGGTAGAGGCCGTGACGCTCGCCGCGGTCTTCGCGGTCCACCCGGGTGAGGAAGTCGGGGATCACGTGGCGCAGCGCGGTGAGCACCTGATCGCCCACCTCGCGGGCCTCAGCCAGGGGATGCGCGCGCAGGCGCATTACCAGCGACTCCCAGGCCTGTCCGCTTGCGTACACGCCCACATTGGCCGTGGTGGCCGCGGGCAGCATGCCGCGCACCGCATCCAGCGCCCGGGCGCGAAGCGCACGCATGGCCGCGGCATCGTCGGCCGCTGGTGCCTCTGTGGCCATGAGGTGGTCGAACACCACGGTGTTCAGGCGCGCGTAGGTGGCGAACGAATCGTCAAGCACCTGCTCGTATCTGCGCAGCAGATCGAGGTCAGCAGCAATGCCGGCCGGCCGCACGTACTTCCAGCGGCCGTTCAGCTGGGTGTCGTACGGCACGTACCGCGTGGACTGCTCCAGATAGCTGGCCAGGCGCCCCCACTCGATGACCTTGGTCAGCACGTTGCTTACGCCCTCGATGGCCACGTGCGCGCCACCCAGCTGCGCCACAGAGTCATCCCCGTAGTCGGCGAGCACCCGCTGGAAGAACTCGCGGGCCCGGTCGGCCCCGACCTCGGGCCCACCCACCACCACGGCGCCGCCGCCGCCGGGAATGAACTCGTCCAGAAGGATGCGCCGCACCGAGTTGGCCGACCGTGAGTAGCGCGCGAAGAGCGCGCCCTTCACGGCCTCCGGGAGGTGCGTGAGTGCGAACACCGGCCCCGCGGGATCGGTGACGTAGGGCGCGATCCGCGCCCGCTCGTCGGGGGTGAGGTCGGCCCCGGCGCTCATCGCATCAGGAGATGTCGTCGTCCACGGCCTCGGCCGCGCCCAACTCGCGCCGTCCCGAGAAGAGGTCGTTCAGGCGATCGCGGATCTCAAGGTCGCCGTGATAGCGCGCAACCATCGACCACTCGTCAGCCAGCATCACGGGTATGCCCTCGACCTCGCGCTCGTCATCGGCGATGTCGTCGTCGATGTCAAGGGGGATGTCGGCCGTGTGGTGGCCGTCGGTAAAGAAGTAGTCGTTGAGTCGCTCACGGATCTCGGCGTCCTTGCAGACGACGGCGATCTCCACCCATGTGGCGGCCAGCATCGCGATCTCACCGCTGCGCGTGCGCACGACCGCGCGCTCGTGGTCGTGGTCGCCGTGCGAGTGCCACGACACCTCCTCTGTGAGGCCGGCGTCGAGTGCCTGCGACAGGCGGTGGGGGATCCCCTCATGCATCA
>JBAXJA010000241.1:0-1570 GCA_037138115.1 Thermoleophilia bacterium
CACGCACGGCGGGGATCCCCCGTATGCCGGGAATCGATGGCCTGCGCGCGCTGGCAGTTGCCGGGGTGGTGATGTTCCACCTGCCCGCCGTGGGGCTTGATGGTGGCTATCTGGGCGTTGACCTCTTCCTGGTGATCAGCGGCTACCTGATCACCGCGCTACTTGTGGCCGAAGCCGACGGCACCGGTCGCATCCGTCTCGGTGCATTCTGGATGCGCCGCATCCGCCGGTTGGTGCCTGCGCTGGTGGTGATGCTGGCAGGCATCGTTGTATGGATGGCCCTGGTGGATTGGTCGCTGGTGCGTCGTACACGCAGCATGTTTGCGGCGAGCCTCGGGTACGCGGCCAACTGGTACGAGGCGGCCGTGCACTTCGACCCCGCCGATCCGCTCGGGCGATCGGGCGTGCTTGAGCACATGTGGTCGCTGGCGCTCGAGGAGCAGTTCTATCTGGTGTGGCCATTGGTACTGGCCGGGGCCATCGTGCTGGTGGGCATTCGTCGCGGGGCCCTCCTGGGCGGGGTGGTGCTGGGCGCCGCCGGGTCGTGCGTACTGGCCTGGGCGCTGTTCAACTCAGGTGGGGATGTGACCCGCATCTACTACGGCACCGATACCCGGGCGGTGGCCCTGCTTGTGGGTATTGCCCTCGCGGTGGCGCTGCCCCCCGCTCGCGTGGTGGCGTGGCGCCCTCGCCGGGTCAAGTGGCTTGCTCTGGAGGTGGCCGGATCTGCTGCGCTCGTGGCGGTCGTGGGTGTGGGCATGGGCCTGTCGCAGAGTGGCGGCGCGCTGTACCGGGGAGGGTTCCTCATCGTGGCCCTCATCTCAGGTGCGCTGCTTATGGCAACGGCGAACCCGTCCACCGCCACTGGTCGGCTGTTCGCGCTCGCGCCCCTCGTGTGGATCGGTGCGCGCAGTTACGGCATCTACCTGTGGCACCTGCCCGTCATTGTGCTGCTGTCACCGGATCATGGGTTCGGGGTGTCCGGCTGGTGGTTGGCCGCGCTGCAGGTGGGTGTGATCGTCGCGGTCGCCGCCCTGTCGTATCGCTATATCGAGATGCCCATCCGCCGCCGGGGCTTTCGGGTGTTCCTGCCTGCTGGCCGTGGAGCACGTTCCATCGTCGCGATCACCGGGTCTGCCGCCGCCCTTGCCCTCGTGGCCACCGTTGCGCTCGCGCCCGGGCCGACCCCTGCAGTGGCATCCCCGGTCACCAGTGCCCCCGGGCTGCTGGTGGGTGACTCATCGGTGGCCCCGGCAGCGACACGTGTAGCCGGCCTGCTCGGGCCGGGCTGGACCGAAGAGTCAGCAGATGGTCTGGGAATGGCGGCTGCTGCGTGGGTCATCGCGGCGAGCACGGCGGTGCCGCAGGTCGTCGTGTCGATCGGCACCGATCAGGTGACCACTGCCGCGGGGCTGGCCCGGCTGGCGCGCGCTGTTCCGGCCGGTGCGCGTCTGGTGTTCGTGCTGCCTGTCCCGGCTGCTGCGCGGGCACGCGTTCTTGCGGCGGCCATGCCCGTTGTGGCCGCACGCGCACACACGGCCATTGCCGATTGGGGTGGGGTGGCATCCGG
>JBAXJA010000242.1:0-1566 GCA_037138115.1 Thermoleophilia bacterium
GTGGGGCACTTGAGATCGCCATGGCCGCCGATTGGCGCATCGCATCACGCGGAGCCCGGTTTGGCATGCCACCGGCGCGACTGGGCTGGGTGTATGCGGCCGAGGGCATCCGGCGGTTCGTTGATGCCTGCGGCGCGGCCAACACCCGTGAACTTTTCCTCACCGGCCGCCCGGTGGATGCCGAGCGCGCCCGGCAGATGGGCATGGTCAACCGGGTGGTCGATCGCCTCGAACTCGGTGACCTCGCCTTCGCCGACGCCATGGAGATCGGCAAGAACGGTCCCATCGCCGTCGCCGGCATGCGCGCCGTCATCAAGGCCATCGAGACCGACGCGCCGCCGTCGGAGGCTGCCGAGATCGCCGAGCGCTGGCGCCAGCGGGCGTTCCAGAGTGACGACATCGCGGAGGGCCTCGCGGCATTCCGCGAGAAGCGGGACCCCGACTTCACCGGGAAGTAGGCACCACGTGCTCCGTGCGTACGCGCACGATCGGTTCCACTACGAGCTGCCCGAGGGGCACAGGTTTCCGTTGGGCCGGTACCGCATGCTGCGCGAGGCCATTGAGGCCGAGGGCATTGCGCAGGTGCTGGAGGCCGACGCGGCAACCGACGACGACCTGCTGCTGGCGCACGACCCGCTGTATGTGGACCGCGTCAAGAACGGCCGCATGAGCGAGCGCGAACTGAAGGCCTTCGGCCTGCCGTGGTCGCCGGGGCTGGTGGAGCGCGGGCGCCGCAGCGTGGGCGCCACCATTGCCGCCGCACGTTCGGCGCGTGTTGACGGCGCGGCCGTCAATCTGGGCGGGGGCACGCACCACGCCTTCTCCGATGCGGCCAAGGGATACTGCTCGTTCAATGACGTGGTCATCGCGACGCACCGCCTGCGCGCCGAGGGCGCCATCTCGCGCGTGCTGGTGGTCGATCTCGACGTGCACCAGGGCGACGGCACCCACTCCATACTGGGTCCCGACCCCGAGGCCACCTGCATGAGCGTCAATGGTGGTGCCAACTACCCATTCCGGCGGGTGCCGGGCGACGTGGAGGAAGACCTGCCCGACGGCACCGGTGACGATCGCTACCTCGAGACCGTCGCCAGGCTGCTGCCGGTGGCCCTCGATCGCGGCCGCCCCGACATCTGCTTCTACCTCGCGGGCGCCGACCCGTATGAGGACGACCGCCTGGGCAGGCTTGCTGTCACCATGAATGGCATGGCCGAGCGCGACCGCCTGGTGCGCGACACCCTGCGCCAGGCAGGCGTGCCGGTGGCCGTGTGTCTGGCTGGGGGGTACGGCCGCCGCATTGAGGACACCGTGGCCATCAACCTGGCGACCGTGCGCGCATTCGCGCGGCATTCCGTGGCGGCGTAGTCGGTGGCGACCCGGCCGCGTTGCGGCATGTGTCCAGCAGCCGATAGCCTCATCCCCATCGAATCCCACATGAGGATCCCCTGATGACCCGCCCCGCCTCCTGGCGCCGTTTCCGACTGCCCCTTGTTGCCGGCGTATGCATGGCAGCGCTCAGCGCCGTTGCGCTCGGCGTACTCCCCCAGCAGCAGGGCACCGTCGACC
>JBAXJA010000243.1:0-1554 GCA_037138115.1 Thermoleophilia bacterium
TCATGGTGAATGGCGAGGGCACGCGCAACGTGGCCATTGCATGCCGCGAGGCAGGCTCCGCCCTCGTGGCCGTGAGCACCGACTACGTATTCCCCGGCACCGGTGGCCCCTACGACGAGGACGCGGCCACCGACCCGCTCCAGGCCTACGGCCGCACCAAGCTGGCTGGCGAGCGCCTGGCCGAGATGGAGTACCCCGAGGGCACGCGCATCGCCCGCACCGCGTGGCTGTATGGCGCCCACGGCAAGAACTTTGTGGACACCATGCTCATGCTCGCGATTGACCGCGACGCGGTGGACGTGGTGGCCGACCAGACGGGCTGCCCCACGTGGACCAAGGACCTGTGCCCGGCGCTCGTGGAGATTGCGTCGCTCAGCGCCGGCGTGTACCACGCGGCAGGCGACGGCAGCACGACATGGGCCGACTTCGCGCGCGAGATCTTCCGCATCGCCAATGCGGACTGCGCGGTGAACGACACCACCACCGAGGCGTTCAATCGCCCGGCCCCCCGACCTGCGGTGAGCGTGCTCGAGGTCACTCGCGAGGGCGCCCCGCGCCTGCGGGCGTGGGAGGATGCACTGGCTGACTACATCGGGGAGCGTTCGTGAAGGTCCTCATCACCGGCGGTTGCGGGTTTATCGGCTCAGAGGTCGTGCGCGTTGCGATGGAGCAGGGGCACGAGGTGGTCAACCTCGACAAGCTCACCTACGCGGGTAACCCCGCCAACGTGGCCGACGTCGCGGACGACCCCCGGTACTCGTTCATCCACGGCGATATCGCCGACCCACAGATCGCCACGCAGTCGGTGCAGGGGGTGGAGGTGGTCATCAACCTGGCCGCCGAGAGCCACGTGGACCGTTCGCTGCACAACCCCACCGAGTTCATCGAGACCGACGTGGTGGGCACCGCCACGCTCATCATGGCCGCGCGCGAGGCCGGCGTGCGCCGCTTTGTGCAGGTGAGCACCGACGAGGTGTACGGCTCCATCCCCGCAGGGGCCTTCAAGGAGACCGACCCAATTCAGCCGTCGTCGCCGTACTCGGCCAGCAAGGCCGGCGGCGACCTGCAGGCGCTGGCCATTCACCACACATTTGGTCAGGACATCGTCATCACCCGGGGCAGCAACACCTACGGCCCCCGGCAGTACCCCGAGAAGCTCGTGCCCCTGTTCATCACCAACGCACTCGACGGCCTGCCCCTGCCGGTGTACGGCGACGGCCAGCAGATCCGCGACTGGATTCACGTGCGCGACCACGCCGAGGGCATCTGGCACGCCATGGAGCACGGCGAGGCCGGGCAGGTGTACAACGTGGGCGGCGGCAACGAGTGGCCCAACCTGGAGATCACCGAGCGCATCCTCGCCCACACCGGTGCATCGGATGACCTCATCACCTACGTGGAGGACCGCCCGGGCCACGACCGCCGCTACGCCCTCGACACCACCAAGCTGCGCGGCATGGGCTGGGCACCGAAGGTGGACTTCGACGACGGCCTGGCATCAACCGTGGAGTGGTACCGCGAGCGCCGCGACTGGTGGGAGCCCATCAAGAGCGG
>JBAXJA010000244.1:0-1545 GCA_037138115.1 Thermoleophilia bacterium
CGACACCAGGATTAGGAATCCTGTGCTCTATCCCCTGAGCTACGAGGGCGGTGCCGGTGAAATGTAGCCCGCCGGGAGGGCGTCCCCGAACCCGGCTGGCACTGGGCGTTGGCAATGACGCTGATGGCGGGGCGCACGACGGGCATTGCCGCGGGTCCGCTGCGAGGCGAGGTGCAGTACTGGTGCGCGAGGCACATGCCCCGCATCCCACATCCCTCGCCCTCGCCTCGTCACGCCCCCGAGGGCCTGACGAGGCGAGGGCGACGCAATCAGCCGGTGACCGCCCGCTTGGGAGCGACCCAAGAGATCCGTACATTCTTGACCGACCGCGCGAGCACCGTGGAGCCCTTCAGCGCCGTGGTGGTGATTGCCCAATGACCGCGGGAAAGGCGGGTAGTGCAGACATAGGTACGTGACGTGGCGCTGCCGGCGATGGCGCACTTTCCGCGCACCCGCCGGGTTGAGGTGGCTGCGTGCGCCCTCGCGCGATGCTGCGCTGCCGTCGACGTGGCGGCGGCAGCCTGGGTGACGCGGGTGGCCCCAGACGGCACCCGGCCCTGGGTCGTGCAGACGAGGCGCGCGCAGGTGGTGCGGCTCGCAAGTGCTGGCACGCTGGTGGTGACTGCGCCCGGGGCGGCGGGGGTCACGTTGACCGATGCGCTGGTCGGCCCCGCGCCACGGACGTAGATGGCCCGCATGCGTACCGCGTACGTAGTGCCATTTGTGAGGCCGCTGATCACCACTGGGCTCGTGGTCGTGGCTGGCGAGGCCGCCGTCCATGCCCCCTCGCCCAGTGAGTACTCGTAGGAGGTGATCGACTGACCATTCGCGGCGCCCTCCGCGAAGGCGATGCTGGCGCTGCCGTCACCTGCCGTTGCCACCAGGGAAGTGGGTGCCGATGGCAGCGCGGGTGCATCGACGAATGGCGATGCGATGTAGATGACTCCCGACGACAAGCTTCCCGGCGGAGCGGGACTGCAGGTCTGAGAGGAGGGGGCGCAACCCGGATCGCCACCATTCTCTGCCGCGCCCCAGGTGGCCACTGAGCCATCCTCCCTCACGGCGGCACCTGTGGTTTCGTTGGAGAACACCTGCGAGACCCCTGTCAGCGCGCCTCCCACCGGTGCAGAGGAATCGCCTCCAGTGGCCGTTGCACCCCAGGTGACCACCGAACCATCCTGCTTGCGGGCGACGAATGCGCCCCCCTGGCCAGGGGTCACGGGTCCGGTGGACATGATCTGGGTGACACCGCCGGAGAGGGATCCCGCCGGTGCAGCAGTACACCCGTCCAGGGTGCATGAAGGGTCGCCGCCGTAGAGCGGATCACCCCACGCCACCACCGACCCGTCCTGCTTGAGGGCGGCGAATGCCCGGTCGTTCGCGAACAGTGCGACGACCCCATCGCTGAGCGATCCGACCGGCGCTGGCTCGCACGCATCCGACGGCGTACAGGCCGAATCTCCGCCCCATGGGCCAGCGGGCCACGTGACCACCGAGCCACCACTTCGCAGGGCCGCGAATGCGAAGTCGCCGGCCGCGATGGCA
>JBAXJA010000245.1:0-1527 GCA_037138115.1 Thermoleophilia bacterium
ATCATGATCGTGCTCCACCGCATCAGGCGCACCCTGCCGGCCTCGCTCATCGCCGTGATCGTGGGCACCATCATCGTGGCGGTCGCAAGCCTGGATATCCCGCTCATCGGTGTCATCCCCCACTCCCTGCCTGCCCCCTCACTGCCCAACCTCGACCCGGGCACGCTCACCACGTTGGCTCGCAGCGCCCTGGTGGTGGCTGCGCTGGCGGCGATTGAGTCGCTGCTCTCGGCCCGCGTGGCGGATGGCATGACCGACACCACGGCCACCGACCCGGACCGCGAGCTGGTGGGGCAGGGCCTTGCCAGCATGGCGTCGGGCCTGTTCGGGGGAATGCCGGCAACCGGTGCCATTGCCCGTACCGCCGTCAACGTGCGGGCCGGTGCGCGCACCCGGGTATCCGCCATCACCCATGCGGTGTTCCTTGCCATCGTGGTACTCGCCGGAGCCAGTCTGGTGGGCCGCATTCCTCTCGCGGTTCTTGCCGCAGTCCTCATGGTTACTGCTGCGCGCATGGTGAACACCTCCAACGCGCGGGCCATTCTCAGGTCAACACGCAGCGATGCCCTGGTGTTTGTCGTCACTGCCGTTATCACCGTCGCCTTCGATCTCATCCTGGCCGTGGAGATTGGAATCGGCATCGCCGTCGTGCTGGCGCTGAGGACGCTTGTGAAGTCGAGCGGGGTGGAGCGCGAGGAGCTTCTGGCCCACCCCGAGATCGATGCCGACGAGGAGGCCCATCTACTGGCCGAGCACATCGCGGTGTACCGCCTTGATGGCGGCCTGTTCTTCGGTGCCGCCCAGCGGTTTCTCGACGAGCTGGCCGAGGTGAGCGCGGTGCGCGTTGTGGTGCTGCGGCTCGGCTCGCTGCAGATGCTCGATGCCACAGGTGCGCTGGCGCTTGGCGAGATCATCTCAAGCCTTGAGCGGCGCGACATCACCGTGCTCCTGTGCGGGGTGCAGGACGATCAACGCGCGGCGCTTCAGGCCGTGGGCGCATTCGCCACGCTTGCGGATGAGCACCACGTATTCACCACGCTCGATAGCGCCGTGGAGCATGCGCGTATCCATGCACACCGTCACATCGGCGGAGATGGCTTTACCCCCGTGGCCGCACCGCAGTAGGGTCGCCGCATGGCCCATGTGCTCTTCGTCTGTCTCCATAACGCTGGCCGCTCGCAGATGAGCCGTGCGCTCTTCGACCGCGACGCCGGTGGCCGCCACACGTCCGACTCGGCCGGCAGCATCGCCGACCCTTCCGGCAGCGTGCATCCACCGGTCATCGCAGTGATGGACGAGATCGGCATCGATCTGAGTGGGCGCCAGCCGCAACGCCTGAGTGACGATCTGGCAGGTGCGGCGGACGTGGTGGTGACCATGGGTTGCGGCGACACCTGCCCATTTATCCCCGGCAAGCGCTACATCGACTGGGACCTGCCCGACCCCAAGGGGCAGGACCTCGACTCAGTACGCGCCACGCGTGATGACATCGAGCGCCGCGTGCAGGCGCTCATCGCCGAGCTCGAC
>JBAXJA010000246.1:0-1526 GCA_037138115.1 Thermoleophilia bacterium
GTCCTGCTTCACGACCTCGGCCACGCGAAGATCGCGCAGGGATGCAGAGGCGGTCTCCACCGCGAGGGCGGCGGCGGCCTCCCACGACTCGGCACTGGTCCCGACAATCTCGATGACCTTGTAGACGCTGTCAGTGGACACGTGGTGCCTCCCCGTCGCATATCCGCGGTTCGTCGCGGCTCACCATGATTGTGGCGGGCCGACCGCCCTTCCTGCAACCTCAAGAGGGATGGCGATGGTCCCCTCATGCGCGAGGCGGGCGATGTTGACCTCGGCCCGGGCGATGAGATCGGGGTCTGCCGGGATGATGACCACACCGCGATCGGTGCTTCCGATGCGCGCCCAGCCGTCATCGTCGCCATACAGGCAGCGGTACGCGGTGACAGCGCAGGCGGTGGCGTCGATGGCAGACGCCTCGTCAAGGGCGGCAAGATCACCCAGCCGCTCAGGCTCAGGCCATGCTCCGAGATCCGTGGCGTCACCGAGGATCTCACGGGCTGGGGCCAGGCCGTCATTGCGTGCCCTTCCGCCGCGGGGACGGAATGCGGGTGGGCGCACGTCGAGCCAGGCTGCGCGGTAGGCAGCCAAGCCGAGGGGCTCCGAGCCGGGCGGGTGGTCGCGCTCCCAGAGCAGTTGACGGATTACCTGATCGGGAATGCCCTCGACAACGATCTGGGCCGGCGGCAGCAGCGCCGCAAGGATGGCGCCCCGTGCTCCTCCATGAACGGTGACCATGCGGGCGGGCGTGACAGGAAATGCGGGGATGTCGAGCCACGCGAGTACGTGCTCCAGATCGCGGCGCCCGCTCGTGTCGGGAGGAATCACCACCGGCGCATCAATCATCACAAGGGCGGGTGATGTACCCACCGTGGCAGCAATCTCCCCATTGGAGCTGCACATCTGCACGCCGAGGAGGTCGCCGGTGGGGCCGATCTCGGCCACCGCGGACCGCTCCGGGGGGTCGTCCCGGGTCATGTCGGGCATCAGGTGGATTCCAACCGCGCGCACCTGGCGAGGGTACCCATGAATGGAGCATTGCATCGGGTTTCCGGCACCTGCGCTACCCTTTCGGGCGTGTCGTTGCGACCTCAGAGTGTCGCGGCGCTTCCCGATCCGGTTGGAGACATGAGTTCGATCCTGCTCCTCATCATCTCGCTCGCTGCCCCGTGGGTGGTGCAGCTCGCGCCGCCGCGCCAGCGGCCCGTGGCACTGGTGGCGGTCATCGCCGTGCTTCTGCTGTTCGGCATCTTCTCCACCAACCCGATTACTGCGTGGCAGTTCTGGGTCGGCCTCATCATCGGCATCGTCTCCATCGTCGTCTGGCTCAACATGGGCAACCGCCCGCGTGGGCGCAGCCGATGGGAGGACGAGGAGCGCGCCGAGCCGACAGGCGAGCTCTAGCCAGCAGGCACTGCGAGGAGGGCGCGGTCAGCGCGCTCCTGGACCGCGTAGGTATTGGGCTTGCAGGGCGTCACGGCGCACACCACGAGCGACTGCCCGGCCACGGTGTTCCACTCGTAGCCGCC
>JBAXJA010000247.1:0-1518 GCA_037138115.1 Thermoleophilia bacterium
CACTCGACGTGTGCGTCCCCGCGGCAGGCCAGGGCATCGTTGCGATTGAGGGCCGGGAGGACGACCAGGCCGTACGCGACGCCTGCGCGGTACTCGACGACCCGGCATCGCGGGCCTGCCTCGCTGCCGAGCGGGCATTTCTCGCCCGTCTGGGTGGGGGCTGCTCGGTGCCGGCGGGCGCGCTGTGCACTCGCGACGGCGAGTCGCTGCGTATTCGCGCATGGTGGGATGGCTCGGGCCGCAGCGCCGACCTCACGGGCGACGTCGGCGATCCAGCGGCCCTCGGGGTTCGTGCGGCTGACGAGGTGGGCGCATGAGCACGGGCATCGTGTACCTCATCGGCGCAGGCCCCGGTGACCCGGGCCTCATTACGGTGCGTGGACGCGCGGCGTTGATGAAGGCCGACGTTGTGCTGTACGACCGCCTCGGCACAGAGGCGCTCATGCACCTGTGCCGCCCCGACGCCCGGCTCATTGACGTGGGCAAGGCCCCCGACCGCGTCGCCATGACCCAGGACGACACCACGGCGCTGTGCGTGGAACTCGGCAGGCAGGGGCTTGTGGTGGCCCGTCTGAAGGGCGGCGACCCATTTGTGTTCGGTCGCGGCGCCGAGGAGGCCGAGGCCCTGGTGGCCGCGGGTGTGCCCTGCCTCGTGGTGCCCGGCATCACGTCGGCCATCGGCGCGCCATCGGCAGCGGGTATCCCGGTGACCTACCGGGCCATGGCCACCGGATTCACGGTGGTGACCGGTCACGAGGATCCGGCAAAGGATGCCGAGCAGAACGACTGGGACGCCCTGGCCGCGCTGCCGCACACCCTCGTTGTGCTCATGGGCATGGGCCGCCTGCCGGCCATCGCTGAGCGTCTCATCGCCGCCGGCCGCCCCGCCGACCAGCCCGCAGCCGCCATCCAGTGGGGCACCACGCCGCGTCAGCGCACCGTGGTGGCCACGCTCGGCACCCTGCCCCAGCGCGTGGAGGAGGAGGGGCTTGGCAACCCCGCCATCCTCGTGTTTGGCGACGTGGTGTCGCGTGCGCCCGGCCTGGCCGCGGCCGGCCGCCCGGTGCTGGCCGGGAAGACCGTGGTGGTTACCCGCGCCCGCGCCCAGGCCAGCGATCTGGCGGCCGCCCTCGATCTGATGGGTGCCCGGGTCATCCAGCTTCCTGTCATCCGCATCGAACCGCTCATGGGGTCACCTGAGCTTGACGCGGCGCTGGCAGACATCGGCGCACACGACATCGTCATCTTCACCAGCGCCAACGGGGTGGAGCAGATGGCAGCGCGCATGACCGAGCGCGGCCTCGATGCCCGGTCGCTGCGTGCCGATCAGATCATCGTGGCCGTGGGTGCCGCAACTTCCGCCGCGCTGGCTGCACACGGCATCCGCGCCGACGTGGTGCCCGAGCGGTTTGTGGGTGAGGCAGTACTCGAGGCCCTGGCGTCCACAGCGGTGGAGGGCCGCCGGGTACTCATCGCACGTGCAGCCGACGCCCGGCCTGTCATTGCCGATGGCCTGCG
>JBAXJA010000248.1:0-1505 GCA_037138115.1 Thermoleophilia bacterium
TCGCTGGAATGCGCAAACTCCTCTTCCCCATCACCGCCGTTGCCCTCGCCGCAACCGCCTCTGTCGCCACCGCCTGGACGGGTGCCCGCCCCATCGGCGGCACCTGGAATGGCACCGCACGTAGCGTCACCGATGCATCCATCACGTTTACCGTGCTCGGCAATGTGTCCATCGGCACCGACGGGCGTCCAACCGGACGCGCTGATCTTGGTGCGCCGCTCAACTGCTCGGTGCGCTGGACCCCCGTGCGCCAGACCGCGGGCGTCACCACATTCCGTGAGACGGTCACCGCGACTCGAAGCACCCTGTGTAAGGACGGCGGCATGGTGAACCTGTCGCGTGCCGCCGATGGCACCCTGCGCTACCACTGGACCAAGGGCGATCTGGCCAGCATCGCGTATCTGGAAGGCATCTCGGGGCACTGGCGCGGCGTCGGCCATTCTGCGGGTGGTGGCCGATTTACGACCGACCTCATTGTGCGCGGCACCGTATTGGGAGGCATCGAGGGCTCCGTGGGCTATGGCCCGCCCCTCACGTGCAGTGGGCGCTGGGTGCCGCTCGGTGGCAACACCCCCGGTTGGCATCGCTTCACCGAGGTCATTACGCAGAGCCACACCAAGGGGTGCGTGGGCACTGGGACGGCATCGGTGGCACTTCGCACCGATGGGCGTCTGCAGTACCGCTGGACCGGCGGTGGATACGTGACCACGGCCGTACTCGACCGCGTGGCTGGCTAGCTCCATGCCGGAGAACCTCATCAGGCGCGGGCGCACCGTCACAAAAGGGACTGGCGGGGAACGCGCGCACGATGCCGACCTCATGTTGTTGCGGGGGCCGGAGCCGGAGTTTCTGTCCACCGACTCATGGCGCGCCCTTCGCATTCTCGGCGAGTTCGTCGATGGCTTTGACGCGCTGGCGCGGGTTGGGCAGGGCGTCGCGGTGTTCGGGTCGGCCCGTATCCCGGCAGGCGACCCCGACTACGAGGCCGCGGTCGAGATCGGCCGTATGCTTGCCCAACGCGATCGCGCCGTCATCACGGGAGGCGGCCCGGGCTTGATGGAGGCAGCCAACAAGGGGGCGCACGAGGCCGGTGGGCTCAGCATTGGCCTCTCCATCGAACTGCCACGCGAGCAGGGGCACAACCCCTACGTGAATCTTGGCGTAGACTTTCGATACTTCTTCGTCCGTAAGACAATGTTCGTGAAGTACTCCGAGGCATTCATCGTGATGCCCGGGGGCTTTGGAACATTGGATGAGTTGTTCGAGGCGTTGGTGCTCATTCAAACCGGGAAGGTTCGTGACTTCCCGCTGGTGCTCTACCGACGCTCCCACTGGGAGGGTCTCATTGACTGGATGCGCGAAGTGACGCTGGGCGAGGGCTTCATCCAGCCCGAAGATCTGGACCGCATCCGTATGGCGGATACCCCTGAAGAGGCCGCCGCACTCGCCTGCGGTGAGGACGTCTGATACCGAACGCCCCACCTCAAGAGCCCCCAATTGAGTAC
>JBAXJA010000249.1:0-1487 GCA_037138115.1 Thermoleophilia bacterium
CACCAGGGGCGTGGCCTGTTTGCGGCCATGAACGTGGAGCCCGCCGATGCCACGTGGCACGACCCCGCCACCGGTCTGCAGACCGACGGCACGGGGCCCATCGCCGACATCCACTCGACCAGCGAGCCGTCGTTCCGCGAGTTCACGCTGTTTCACCAGGACCAGATCCCCATGTGGCGCGGAGCCGCTCAGGGCGGAACTCCTGTGAACCCGCCGGCGCAGGTGAACGACTTCAACGGCGGGTCGGGTGGCCGGGCCATCAACTACCGCAACGAACCGTTTGAGAACCGCAGCGCCTCTGACCCTGCGTCCGTGTTCTCGTCCACCGTGCACGGCGATCCGTCCACCCCGGTGCTGAAGGCATACCCGGGCGACCCCGTGGTCATTCGCAACGTGCAGGGGTCGCAGGACAGCTCGCACACCTTCACCCTGCACGGGCACAGGTGGCGCACGCAGCCCGACAACCCTACGTCGAACCTGTCGGATACCGAGGCAATCAACATCGCGGAGTGGTTCAACTACGTGCCCGATGGCGGCGCCAATGGTGTGCCACAGACGACCGTCGGTGCCGGTTCGCCGGGTGACTACCTGTACGGCTCGAGCACGCTCGACGACCAGTGGCTCGGCATGTGGGGCATCTTCAGGGTGCCTGCGAGTGCCGTCGCTGATCTGAAGGAACTGCCCGGCAACGCTGCGCCCACCAATCCCGGTGGCCCGTGGCCCGCAACTGCCCCGGCGACCGAGGGCGCGCCAGTGGCCGCCACGCCGGATCCCCGTCCTGCCGGTCAGGGGCTCGACAAGTGCCCGGCGACGGCCCCGACGCGCTCGTACTCGGTGGCTGCCATTCAGCGCAACATCGTCTACAACGCCGCCAACGCCGACGAGGACCCGGCGGGGGCCACCTTCGTGCTCTCAGCCGACGCCGATGCCGTGCTGTCAGGCGCCAAGCCGGTGACCCCGCTGTTCCTGCGTGCGGCCGCCGGCGAATGCCTTACCGTCGTGCTCAACAACCGCCTGTCGCCCAATGGGCTGCCGGCGAGCCCGGCCGACGTGGTGCCCATCGATTCTGTGCCCTTCCCCGCTGGAAACCGGGTGTCACTGCACGCGGGAATGGTGCGCACCGATGTCACCCGGGATGACGGCACAACCGTTGGCTACAACTACGACCAGACCGTGGCCCCCGGCGGCACCATCACCTACCGGTGGTATGTGGACCCTGCACTCGAGGGTTCGAGCATCAATCTGATGGACTTCGGCAACCGCATCGAGCACCGCCACCACGGCCTCTATGCAGGTCTGCTGGTGGAGCCCGCCGGATCAACCTGGGTGCACCCCACGACGGGCACGCCCGACACCACTGGCGACCGGGCGGTCATCCGCTGGACCGATGCCAACGGCGCCGCCCATGCCGTGCGCGAGTTCGCGGTGCAGTGGCAGGATCGTCTGGCCATTCTCAGCAACGGCGCACCCGTTGCCAAGAAGGGACT
>JBAXJA010000250.1:0-1438 GCA_037138115.1 Thermoleophilia bacterium
ATCCCGGTGGGTGGGCTCGCGGTGCGGTTCGTTACCACGGGCACGGATCTCGGTCCCCAGAACAACGATCCGCGATCCCTCTATGTCCAGGTATCGAACGCACGCATCAGCAACGACGCGTTCGCCATCCTGAGGAACGCCCTCCGCTCATCCTGACGGCGGCACGATGTCCGGTCCGGTTGGGCCGGGCACATATTGGGCTGCGTCAATGATGTTGGACGCCGCAGTCCGGGCGCACACAACGAGGGCGATGAGGAAGAGCGCAGCGAATACCCACTGGGCCCAGGGCGATCTCAGTCGCTGACGCAGCAGGCATGCCGCACCTGTGACGACGAACGCCACCCCGACGAACTCATAGGGCAGGTACACGTAGCCGTGACCCCAGATGAGTTCATCCTGCCAGCGGTGCGTGATCGCGGCGAGCAGCGACGGAATGGCCCACACCCAGATGCCGACGGCCATCATCACGATGGCCACGCGCGCGCCCACGGCGGGTACGGCTGTCGCCCAAGGCCGCCACACGAGGAATGCCGGTATTGCGATGACCAGCGAAAGGAGAAGCCACATCCGCCCATTCGCAGGAGCGTCGCCGAGCAGCTGCTGAGAGAACGGAATCGCCGCCACGAACTGCTTGGCAAATGTTGTGCCCACCGGCCCGCCGGGATTGATCTGGTACGCAGGCGCAAGGGGGAGGTCCGGCGAGCGCAGGTAGAGCACCATCGCGAACTGGGCGGCCCCGAGCACCACGATCGGGCCAGCGGCCCACAGCCATCGTGCGCGCTCGCGAAATGATGGGCCAGTGACCCAGAGAATGGCGAGAAGCGCGGGGAGCATGAGCAGGCTCACCTCGTATGCCGTGATGGCGAGCCCCCACAGGACGACGATGGGGATGACGAACCAGCGGGAGCCACCGTGCAGCACGTGGGCGGCGATCAGGCCCGTGAGGAAGGTGAGCACGATTGTGTAGACGACGAGACCGCCGAAGCTCGACAACCCGTCGAAGTACCCGATCTGCAATTGCATGCATGCGCCCAGGACGACAGCGCCGAACGCGGCGAGCCAGGGCGAGCGAAGCGCCCGCCAGCACGTGTACGCGAACAGTGTGACGAGCACCAGATTGAGCAGCACCAGATATGTCGCATAGAGCACATGCGAGCTCATGGTGCTCCACATCGTGGCGCCGTAGAGGATGCCGCCGGGGAAGAAGCGCCCCTGCTCGGTCATCCACTGGTGGTTCAGCTTAAGCCCCACGTCAATCGCCTGGCCCAGGGAGAGCTGGGCCCAGTTACGGTTGACCGTGTCGTCGTTCAGATAGGGCAGACCCAGAATGGGTACCACCACCATCATCACCAGCACGACGAGGAATGCAGGGCGCAGGGCGCGGAGAGGAACACCGAGGAACACGCGGGGCACCTTAGTGGTTCACGGCTAACCTGCC
>JBAXJA010000251.1:0-1405 GCA_037138115.1 Thermoleophilia bacterium
CCTGCCGGAATCGTCCACTTGGCGGCGTACGGGCTCCCGTTGAAGCTGCCGGTGGGTACCGTGGCGAAGTCGGTGTACTCGTACATCGTGTATGCCGCTGACTGATCGGGCATCGAGGCCGTGGCCGTGAGCGTCATCGGTTGCGGGGTGGGGGCGGCGGACATCTGCTGCGCCGGCCCTGACCCCTCCTGCTGGCCCTCATTGTTGACGCTGGCCGAGAGGCGCACGGGGATGGTCACGGGGCCGCCGGGCGTGTCGTCGACGATGCCGGTGATGGCGATGCCGTAGTCATTCTCAGATGATGTCTGGCCGGTGTCCGGGATTGAGTACAGGTATGGGCTGCAGCCGTTGGCATTGCACTGTCCTGGCACGGAATCGGCCGTATCGCTGCCCTGGCGCACCTTCTGGAAGACGCCGAAGGGGTACGTGTAGAGCGACGGCGTGTTGGTGCCGGTGTATCCAGAGCCCCAGTTGGCCGCCGATGACGCGAACGGGGTGTAGAGCGCGTTGTCGCCGATGGTGATCTGGTCGGTGGGGTAATAGGTGCTGTCGCTCAGCGGGCGGCTGGAGCCGATGCCCAGTACGGGAACGATGTGATCGAAGGCGGGATCAGTCTCGTTTGCGACTATCGAGTTGTTCACGTACACGCCGATGATCACCCGTGCGCCCCCCACCACGTTCTGCTTCACCCAGGAGAGGAAGTCGTGCGACGAGGCCTCGTCGGTCGAGTCGTACCCGGTCGCGGCGAGCCGCATCTGCTGCGCGGCGGCCACCCATGTGGGCGGTGGGGTTGCCGTGGGGGGGAATCCGAGCATCAGCTGGCTGGCTTCCAGCGTCTGGTCCGCCGGCGGAGTTGGGTTACCGTTGGCCAGTTGCCGTGCGGTCCACTGCGACGTGTACTGCCCCAGGCTCATGCCCGCCTCGATTACGGCCGTTTCACCGCAGTAGCCCCAGTTGGCCATCCACTGCAGGCGTGGGGTCATGGGGGCCGTGACCGTGTACGCCGGCGGCTTCACGATGGTGTCGCTCACGCAGTTGGACAGCGTGTCGAGCGCATCGGCGTAAACAGTGTCCTTTCCCGTGCCGCAGTTGATGGCATCGGCCCCCGGGCCACCGGTGATGACGTCGTTGCCTGGGCCACCCATCAGACGGTCATTCCCGCGTCCGCCGGTGATCATGTCGTTACCTGGGCCACCCCTGATGGTGTCGCGTGCGGCACCGCCCGTGATGACGTCGTGCCCACGTGTGCCCGATACCGTGGCGGCGGCTGCCGGCACCGCGGCAGTCGCGAGCATGAGTACGAGGGCGATGGGGTGGAGGTGCATCAGGACGTTTCTAGCGGATGTGCGCGGGGCCAGCACGCCCGACGGGTATCACCAGCACCGCCTGCTGACCTCCATCTCCT
>JBAXJA010000252.1:0-1396 GCA_037138115.1 Thermoleophilia bacterium
GTCGAGGACGGGGGCATCATCGTCATGGGCGTGCCGCTAGGCTCACCCGAGTACATCAGGGCCAACGCGCAGCGCCTCATCGATGAGGCCACGTGGGGCGCCGCGTCGGACGCGATGGACTTATACGGCGCCTCCTCCGACGGCGCGTCGCTCCAGCGCATCCTCCAGCACTTCCGTTTCCAGGTCCCCGCGCGCGTCAACCACCTCCTCCGCAGCATCCACCCCAACCTCATCGACAACGACTTCCTCGAGAGCATGGACTCGATCATCGCCGCGACCGTGATCGATGTCGTGGGGGCCTTGCCCGCCCTCAAAAAGATCGAAAACAGCGACCCCGCGCGTGCCACGACCATCGGACGGACCGTCCTGACGGCCGCGAACAACGGGGGCATGGGGTTCCGCAGCATGTACAACACCGCACCGGCCGCGTGGATGGGGGCTTTCGCGGCGTCAGCAGCACCCGTACGCAAGCTGCTCGGCCTAGGCGCGGTCGCGGAGGGCGACCCCGCGCCGCCGTGGCTGAAAACCTACGCTGAAGCACACGAGGGCCTCCGCAAGAGCCACGGCCACATCGGGGAGCTCGCAAAGATCCTCGACCTGTGCGCGCCACACGAAGTCGCATCAAACAGCGTGACAGGCCTGCAGCACTCCTTCGCCGACTTCTTTGCGAACGAAGCGCGCAAGGAGCGCGAGCGAGTGGCCCTCGGGCGCCCCGTGATGACGCTCGACGACCGCGCGCGGCGGGACCAGGTCGTGTCAGCGGGCGACAGCAAGAACGGGGGGGCTCTTGCGGGGGCATGGGTGTGCGCGCCATCACACTACAGGGGGTGCAGCATGTCTGACCCGGCGTACGCGGCGGCGACCCGCATGCGCCTGGGCCTACCGGCAGAAGGCGTCCCTGACTCCCCCACGTGCGTGTGCGGCAAGCCAGCGGACGCCTTGGGCACACACGCGCACGTGTGCTCCAAGAACCAGGGCTCCCGCAACACGCGCCACCGCCAGGTCCTCCACGCAGTGGAGGAGGTGGCGCGCAAAGCGGGGCTCCCGGTGCACCACGAGCCTTTCCTCGCGAGCTACTATGAGCAGCCCGACCCTTCAACCCTCAACGCGGAGCAGCAGGCGCGCCTCGCGACCCCGAAGACGCGCGCGGACGCGGCCATCACCTTACAAAACAACATTGATGGCCGCCCCGTGCTCGTTGACGTCGTCGTGACAGCCACCACCTCTGGCGCAGCGGGGGCGAAGCCCATCTCGCGCGGGGACGTCCAGCAGCGGCTCAAGTCGGCGGAGGAGGCCAAGATCAAGCACTACACGGACTCGTGGGTCATCCCGAACCCGCACAAGGCGCTCGTGCCCTTCGCCCTCGACGTCGCGGGCAACCCGGGCAAGCTCGCCA
>JBAXJA010000253.1:0-1362 GCA_037138115.1 Thermoleophilia bacterium
TGCACCTGTGCCCCGCCGTGGACGGCAGAGGACACCTACTTCGCCGGCTGACCTCACGTCGGGTGCTATAAAAAGTCCATGTCTCTGAGGGTCATTCTCATCGCGCTGCTCGTTGGATTGGGAGTGCACCACGTCGCCCCACTCATGCCGGGGCACGCAGTGCACGCGGCCCATGAGGCGGCATGCGTGGGCTGTGGTGAGCTCCACGACATGGGTGGGATGCTGGCCGCGACGATGCTCTGCGTGGGAATGCTCGCCATCGCCGCCGCGCTCCCCCGTCTGCGTCGGCGTCTCTCGCTGCTCGCATCACGAGCTGCGTCCCTCGTCCCACCGGTACAGGCTCTTGCCTTCGGCCTTGCCGGACGGGCACCGCCCGATTCCCGCATCACGCCACCCTGCATCACCGTTCTTCGCTGCTGAGTTCGTCGTGAGCGCACACCACGTGCGCGCTCGACCACTCATGCAACGGATGAACAGGAGATGCGAGACGTGAAGACCAATCGAGCATGGAAGATCGCCACCGGCGTGACGGGCCTGATTGCGATTGCTGCAATCGTCTGGGCCATCATGGCGATGACCAGCAGCCAGCATGGCAGCGGCATGATGGCCGGCAGCATCACGAGCGAGTCGCACATGGGCGACATGCCGGGTCACACCGTGCAGAGCGACGGCACCATGACCATGGACGATCAGGCGTTCATCACCATGATGGTGCCGCACCACCAGATGGCGGTTGACATGGCCAAGGTGGAACTGGCCCGCGGCAAGGATCCTCAGACCAAGGCTCTGGCGAGTGGGGTGATCGCTGCGCAGTCGAAGGAGATCGCCCAGATGAAGGGCTGGTACAGGGCGTGGTACGGCACGGATGTGCCGGACATGCCCATGTCGGGGGACATGGCGATGATGGGAATGAATATGGACATGGACGCACTGCGGTCGACGAGCCAGCCGGACCGCATGTTCCTCACCATGATGCTGCCGCATCACGCTGGGGCAGTCAGCATGGCCAGCACCGCCCTGCCCACCTCACAGCATGCAGAACTCGCCGACCTCGAGAAGAAGATCGTGGCGGATCAGAGTATTGAGATGGGCCAGATTCAGAAGATGCGCCAGCGCATCGCACCGCCGCTGGGTTAGCCCAACCTGTGGTGTCTCTCCCCGTCGGTCACCCGGCGGGGAGAGACACCGGTCAGCCGGCCACCGGCTCGGCGGGCACCGGCACCGGTTCCACCGGGGGGTCGGGGCCCACGGCCGGTCGGTCCCACGACCTGAGTGCCGGGCGCACCACAAGGAACCACGTAAGCACCGCGGACAGCGCCACGAGCACCAGCGCGTAGATGGCGGCGTCCTCGTACAGGGCCA
>JBAXJA010000254.1:0-1333 GCA_037138115.1 Thermoleophilia bacterium
GACAACAACCCTTGGATCATGGTCACGATCACAGTAATCGCAGTTGGGGCGTGGGCATTGCTGGCACTCGTGGTCGGAAGGGCCCGGCGGATTCCCGGGCGAGGGGTACTCGCCCCCGTGACGGTAGGCCTGGGGGCAGGAATCGCGTTGATCCTCTATTCCCACTTCGTGGTGGGGATGGGCTTCGTCGGCGGTCATATCTACTCCGTCTTCGCGATGACCCTCGCGACCCTCGGGATCTGGGTGGCACTTGCGGCCCTCAGTCGTGGCCGCCTGGCCCGCGTGCTGGCCATTGCAGGCGCTGGGTCTGCCATTGCCGTGGCCCTCATCGCCCCTGCCATCTGGCAGCAGCCAGGCACGCCCTGGGTCATCGCATGGTGGGTCGGCATCGCCATCGCCGGCGTGATGCTGGTCGCTGCGGCAGCCGCGCGATCCGCCGGCGCCGGGCGCCGCACACTGGCCATCAGCGCGGCGGTGGTGGCAGGAATCATCATTCCCATCGGCCCCATGGCGACGGGGATAAAGGCCTACGCACGCGCGACCAACGCGTCCAAGGCGACGGCCCGGAACGAGAATGCCGGGCTCGCGGTTCACTCCCTCGCCATTCAGTTCCAGCGCTACGTGAACGAGATGATTCCGGCTGACACGACCTTCCTCGTCTACTACCCGAAGGCAGCCGACCTCGAATCAATCCAGTCGGTGTTCCTCTGGGGCTATACCTGCCTTCAATGCGCAGAGGGGGCCCCGGCCTTCCCTCAGTTCGACAAGGCGGCGCGAGATCAGTTGGTGACGACCGGGCCGGGGGCGCTCGTGATCATGAGCCATGACCGTGCAGACGTTGTGAAGGCGCAGAAGAATGCAGGGCGCGTTTACCCAGGCCTCGTGCAGCACCTGCCGATCAAGCAGCTGTCGGCATCCGGATCAGTCATCTGGGTGGGGATCAGCACCGTTGCCTGAGCCGAACGCATCGGGGTATCGCCGGGCCGGGCCGCTGGACCCCGGAGCATCGGCATCCACGGGCCGTACGTGGGATGGCCCGGGCGACCAGAGAGCGCGAGGACGGGGGGTGCGACCGTGAGCGACGGTGGCCCGGGCGCCTCGCGAAAAGCCGAATCGGGGTGCAACCGGCCCAGGACAAATGCCGGCCTCAATCTGGCCGGGGTTGCAGCGCTGGCGATAGTCGCCCTCTTCATCACGGCTGGGGGCGCCGACATGTACAGCGCCATCGGCGCGAGAGATCCCTGGGTCTACACCGGATACATCCACGACTACGGCACGACCCTTGCCCGGTTCGGACGGACGTACTACTCGACCCGCGTTGCCGCGCTCTGGC
>JBAXJA010000255.1:0-1332 GCA_037138115.1 Thermoleophilia bacterium
TCAGACAGATCATCAATGAGGACCTCGGGTGTGCCTCGTACATCGTGGGAGATCCCGAGAGCGGCGTTGCCGCTGTCATCGACCCGCAGTGGGACATCAGCCCGTATCTCGAGGCTGCGGCCTCGCGGGGCATGCGGATCGGCCACATTCTTGAAACGCACACGCATGCCGACCACGTGTCGGGCCGTGGGCGCCTTCACCAGGCAACCGGTGCCCGCATGCATGTGAGCCCCCTCGCCGGCGCTGCCTTTCCTCACGATGCACTCCCCGATGGGGCCATCGTCGACCTCGGTCAGGTGCGGCTCGAGGCGATCCATCTTCCTGGCCACCGGCCCGAGCACACCGGCATGCTGGTGGTGGATGCCAGCCGGGGTGACGACCCGTGGGCGGTGCTCACCGGCGACTCACTCTTTGTGGGCGACGTCGGTCGCCCCGACCTGGCCGTTGATGCCGAGGAGGGGGCACGGGACCAGTACACGAGCATCGGCCGCCTCATGGCGCTCCCCGACTGGGTCGAGGTCTACCCGGGCCATATCGGCGGATCACTGTGCGGAAGCACGGCAATCAGTGCGAAGACCTCGAGCACCATCGGATATGAGCGAGCGCACTCACCACTCCTGCGAGACATCGACGCGGGCGCATTCACCGCCGAGCTCATTGCCCGCCTTGCCGTGAAGCCACCGGATCTGGACCGTGTGGTGGGTATGAACAATGGTCCGCTCATCACCCCGACGGCTCCCGCGCCGGCCCTTGAGGGTGCGGAGTTCCTCAGAAGGGCGGAGGCCGGGGGTCTGGTAATCGATGGCCGCAGTTCCGCAGCATTCGCTGCTGCCCACGTACCTCGTTCGCTCTCGGTGCCCACCGCCGGCAGCGGCTTCGCAACGCGCGCCGCACTCGTGGCTGGCCGCGATGACCAGTTGCTGCTGGTCGGCTCCGACGAGGTCCAGGCGAGAGACATGGCAGAGCGGCTTGCCGCGGTTGGCCGACGTGAGGTCATAGGCGTGTTGGCCGGTGGCTTCTCGGCCTATCTGGACGAGGGGCTCCCCACCTCAGCAATCCAGCGCGTACGTGCAGTAGATCTTCCGGACCTTCTGTCTGATCAGCCGGACATTCTCGTGGTGGACGTGCGCGACCACTCCGAGTACATCGCCTTTCACATCCCGGGATCGGTGAACCGGCCGTACTGGGCGTTTCGCGACGGGCCCGGCGACATCCCGACGGGCCGCAGCCTGGCCGTCATCTGTGCGGCCGGGAAACGGTCTGGCCTGGCGGCGAGTGCACTTGCGAGAGAGGGCCGGGGGCCCATCATCCATGTGGACAATGGCGGCGTCC
>JBAXJA010000256.1:0-1321 GCA_037138115.1 Thermoleophilia bacterium
CTACGGTCGCAACCCCTGGACGGCGGTCGTGGTGGTGGCGTTGGTCGCGTTCCAGGTGGCGTCGGCCTGGCTGCTCTCCCACACCGGGTGGGTGTGGGTCGTGGTGGCCGCCTACGTCGTGGGTGCGTTCGTGAGCCACGGCCTGTTCGTGCTGATCCACGACTGCGCCCACAACCTGGCGCTGCGCTGGAAGTCGGGCAACCTCGCCCTCGCGATCGTCGGCGACCTGGCGCTCGGGTTCCCGAGTGCCATCACCTTCCGCCACTACCACCTTCTCCACCACGCGAATCAGGGTGACTACGACCTCGACGCCGACATTGCCGGCCGCACCGAGGCGCGCCTGGTGGGCAACGTGGCGTGGCGCAAGTTCCTGTGGCTGGGGGGCCTCGGGTTCATGCAGGGCCTGCGTCCGTTGCGGGTGACCGTCGCCAAGACCCGTGACGCCTGGGTGGTCGCCAACTTCACCGTGATCGCCGCGGTCGACGTCGCCATCGTGCTGCTGTGGGGGCCCAAGGCCCTCGTCTACCTGGTGCTGGCCACGGTCTTCGCACTCGGCCTCCACCCGGTGGGCGGGCGATGGATCCAAGAACACGTGGTGACCGCGCCGGACCAGGAGACCTACTCGTACTACGGACCGTTGAACCGGGTGGCGTTCAACGTGGGCTACCACAACGAGCACCACGATTTTCCCGGGATCCCGTGGCACCGTTTGCCGGCGCTGCGGGCCCTGGCGCGCGAGACCTACGACCCGCTGGTGTCGTACCGGTCGTGGACGGGTCTGGTCGTGCGGTTCCTGCGCGACCCGTCGCTCGGCCCGTGGTCGCGCATGGTGCGCCCCTGAGCCGGTCCTCGGTCAGTCCTCGCGGGACAAGGGCACCCAGTCGGGGTCGCGCTTCTGCGCGAACGCCGCCGGGCCCTCCTCCTGGTCGGGGTGGCCCCACATGGCGACGAGGTGCTGCGCGCCGGCTTTGCAGGCGTCGGTGAGGCCCGCCTCGAGCGCGCCCCACAGCGCCTTCTTGGTCTGGCGCATGGCGGTCGGCGAGTTCTTCGCCACCATCTCGGCGAGCTTCTGCGCCTCCTCGCGGAGCTGCTCGGGCGGATCGACGATCTGGCTGATCATCCCCAGCTCGTAGGCGCGCTGGGCGCTCATCCGCTCGTACTTCCCGACGAAGGCCATCCGCATCACGGCCTCGGCCGGCATGCGGCGGATCATGCCGATCGCTTCGATCGACACGACCTGTCCGACCGAAACGTGGGGGTCGAAGAACTGGGCGTCGGAGGAGGCGATCACGATGTCGGAGTCGGCGACCCAGTGGAAGGC
>JBAXJA010000257.1:0-1306 GCA_037138115.1 Thermoleophilia bacterium
GCGAAGACCCGCACCACCCTCACCATTGATGAGGACATCCTCAGGTCGGCTCGCGTGGCCGCCGCCCACCGCGGCATGAAGGAGGGCGACCTGATTGAGGAAGCCCTCAACCGGCATCTGGGGCTCGGCGTGTTTGAGCGCCTCTGGGAGAACCAGCAGCCCGACCCCGACTTCGACGCCATGGGCGAAGACGAGCTGATGAGCTGGGTTGTGGATCTGCAGCACGGCATCAGGAACGAGCGCCGCAAGCAGGCCCGTGCGCGCCGTACTTGACGCCAACGTCTTCGTGTCAGCGGCCATCGGCAGCACGGGCCCGCCGGCCGCACTGATCAACGCGCTCCGTGCCGGCGCGTTCGAGTGCATCACCACCGGCGCGCTGCTCAGTGAGGTGGCGCACGTACTCAACTCGCCCAAGATGCGAGGCAGGCGGCCGTCGCCAAAGGACATGGACGACATCATCAGCGCGCTGGTACACAGCGCGCACTTCGTGCCCGACATCGCCGTCGACCACGGCGATGTGCCGGGCGACGCGGATGACGACTACCTGGTGGCCCTCGCCCGTGAGTGGCATGCCGCACTGGTAACCGGCAACCACCACCTGCTCAGCCTGCCGGGCATGCCGGCGATCATCACTCCCCGGCGATTCCTGGATCTGCTGGAGGCATAGCCACCTGGCGCTAGGGTTCGACACGGAACCACCGCACCCCCACTCACCAAGGACACACATGCCCCGTTCACTCAGGCTCATCGCCGCAGTAATCGCAGCCCCCGCAATTGCGCTGTGCGCAGCAGGAATCGCCACCGCGGCCACACCCGGCATCGTGACCGAGTACCCCGCGGGAACGGGCGCCATTGACTCCTCGGGGATCGGTGCAGCGCCCAATGGCGACGTGTACGGCACGTTCACCGACCTGAATGCGGTGGTGCCCTTCACCACAGCGGGCCCAGGTGCACAGGTGTCGGTGGCAGCTGGCGGACGATTGGTGAGCAGCATCGCCCCGGGCCCCGATGGCGCCATGTGGATGACCTTCAACTTCACCGCTGCCATGGGGCGTCTCGATACCGCCACAGGCATCACCACGCAGATCCCGGGCCTCACCTCCGCCGGGTGGTCGTCAGCGGCAGGCCCCGACGGGCGCCAGTGGGTAACCCAGAGCGGGGGGCAGATCGGTGCGATCACCCCCGCCGGAGCGGTGAGCAACTACCCCATCCCCACCGCGAGCTCCGCACCCATCGGAATCACCCCAGGCCGCGATGGGCGCATGTGGTTTACCGAGACCGGTGGCAACAAGATCGGTGCCATCAC
>JBAXJA010000258.1:0-1305 GCA_037138115.1 Thermoleophilia bacterium
TTCAGCACCAGCGCGTCAAGCGGACCCAGCGCGTCCTCGGTACCGGTCACCATCGCCTCGGCAGCCGCAGAATCGGAGATGTCGCCCTGCACCACATGCGCCCGGCGCCCCAATGCCTCAATCGCCGTCGCGGTGGCCGTGGCCCCCGCCTCATCAGCGACGTACCCCACGCCCACGTCGTACCCTGCGCCAGCCAGGGCGAGCGCACATGCCGCACCGATCCCACGGCTTGCGCCCGTCACCAGTGCCGTGCTCATGCCATCACCTCCGCGATACCCGCCAGATCGTCTGGCCCTGACAGCTGGTGCAGCGATGCGTCCCGCTTCATCCTCTTTACGAGTCCCGACAGGACCCGGCCGGGGCCCAGCTCGACAAAGGTTGTTGCACCCATCGCCAGCGCAACCTCCACCGCCTGACCGAACCGTACCGGTGATGTGAGCTGGTCGAGCAACACCGCACGCATACGATCCGCCGGCTCCACGCGTGCGGTGGTGGTGGACAGAAACGCGGGTGACGGTGGGGCGGGGTCCCAGGCCTCAAGCGCCGGAGCCAGGCGATCCGACGCCGGTGCCATCAGCGGGCTGTGAAATGCGCCGCCCACCTTCAGTTGCGTGGCCTTCACGCCTCGATCGCCCGCAATCGTGAGCAGGCGCGCGATGCCGTCAACCGAACCAGACGCCACGACCTGACCGGGGCAGTTGTAGTTGGCCGGCCATACGTCGCCGGCCTCGTCGCACAGCGCCTGCACGTCCTCGTCCGACTGCCCCAGCACAGCGGCCATGGTGCCCGGGCGCTCCTCGCCGGCGGCCTGCATGGCCGCGCCGCGCTCGCCAACCAGGCGAAGGGCCTCGTCAAACCCGATGGATCCGCAGGCCACCAGCGCCGAGTACTCGCCAAGCGAGTGGCCGAGTGCCACGTCACCGCGCAGGCCGTGCTCCTCGGCCACCCGCAGACACGCAACGCTCATGGTCAGGATGGCGGGCTGGCACACGTCGGTGCGCACCAGATCGGCCTCGGGGCCCTCAAAGATGGTCGTTGTGATGTCGTAGCCCAGCGCGCGGTTGGCCTCGGCAAAGGTGGCGGCCGCGGTGGGGTACGCCTCGCACAGGTCGCGCCCCATCCCCACCTGCTGGGCACCCTGGCCCGGAAAGAGCAGTGCGATCACGTCCGTGGCTCCCATCGCACCAGCCCTGCACCCCACGTGAGCCCGGCACCGAAGCCCACCATCAGCAGCACATCACCCGGCGCCACATTTCCCTGCTCCACGGCCTCGGCCAGAGCGATGGGAATGGAGGCCGACGAGGT
>JBAXJA010000259.1:0-1299 GCA_037138115.1 Thermoleophilia bacterium
CTTCTCCCCCGGTGAACGCTATGGGCGGGTGTATCAGATCAACTATCTGCGCTGCATCGGCTGCGGGCTGTGCATCGAGGCCTGCCCCACCCGCGCGCTGACGATGACCGCCGACTACGAGATGACCGACGACAACCGCAGCGACCTGATCTACGGCAAGGACAAACTGCTGGCCCCGCTGCAACCCGGAATGCAGGCCCCGCCGCACGACATGGCGCCGGGGACCACCGATGACGACTACTACCTTGGCCACGTCAAACCACCCGCAGGGCCCGAGCGCAGCGACCGGGGGGTCGACTCATGACCGGCGAAGCCGTCGCCTTCTGGGTGCTGGGCGCCGTGGCGCTCATCGGCGCTGTCGGGGTGGTCGCCGCGCCCAAGGCCGTGTATTCGGCGCTGAGCCTTGCCACCACGATGATCGCGCTAGCCATCCTCTACGTGGTTCAGGACGCGCTGTTCCTCGGTGTGGTGCAGGTGGTGGTCTACACCGGGGCGGTAATGATGCTGTTCCTCTTCGTGCTCATGCTGATCGGGGTGGACTCCGCGCAGTCGCTGGTGGAAACCATTCGCGGACAACGGCTGTCGGCCGCGCTGGCTGGCGTCGGGTTCGGCGTTCTGCTGATCGCCGGCATCGGTAGCGGCGTGACCGGGGGCTTCAGCGGGCTGGCCCAGGCCAACGCAGGCGGCAACGTCGAGGGCCTGGCGCAGCTGATCTTCACCCGCAACCTGTGGGCATTCGAACTGACCAGCGCGCTGCTCATCACCGCGGCGCTCGGTGCGATGATCCTGGCCCACCGGGAGCGCCTGGAACCGCGGAAGACGCAGCGGGAGATGGCGATCGAACGATTCCGTGGGACCGGCCGGGCCACCCCGCTCCCCAATCCCGGCGTCTACGCCCGCCGCAACGCGGTGGACACCATGGCCCGGCTGCCCGACGGCTCCGAGGAGCAGTCCTCGGTCAGCGCCACCATCCGGGTGCCCCACAAGGATTCCGCCCGATGAGCCCGGCGCACTACCTGT
This sequence comes from Thermoleophilia bacterium, assembly GCA_037138115.1. Classification (GTDB taxonomy): domain Bacteria; phylum Actinomycetota; class Thermoleophilia; order Miltoncostaeales; family Miltoncostaeaceae; genus SYFI01. The sequence goes on from JBAXJA010000259.1 coordinate 1,021, forward strand.
ACCTGTCGGCGCTGCTGTTCACCATCGGTGCCGCCGGGGTGCTGCTCCGCCGCAACGCCATCGTGATGTTCATGTGCGTCGAGTTGATGCTCAATGCAGGCAATCTCGCGTTCGTCACCTTCGCCCGCATGCACGGCGAACTGGAGGGCCAGTCGGTGGCCTTCTTCACCATGGTCGTCGCCGCCTGCGAGGTGGTCGTCGGCCTGGCCATCATCGTCGCCATCTTCCGCACCCGTCGCAGCGCCGACGTGGACGAGTCCAACCTCCTCAGGAACTGAC
>JBAXJA010000260.1:0-1298 GCA_037138115.1 Thermoleophilia bacterium
TCGCCCTCGGCGGCGGTCACGGCGGTCACGGCGGTCATGGCGGACGTGGTGTCACGGCGTGCCTGGCGGTCACGGTGACGCGACGGTCACGGCGGTCACGGCGGTCACGGCGGCGCTGTGACCCGGGCCGCCGGTGTTGCGCGGCGTGGTGAGCGGCCCGGCGGGAGGCCTGCCGTGTTCGGTGCGGCGGTTGCCTATCAATGGGTCGTTTGGCGCGCTGCTTGCGGGCGGTGATAGCTATTCGGGCGCAGGAGGTGCTGTGACCGGAGTTGGGGAGCGAGCGGATGCGTGCGGGGCCGGCCGCAGGCCGGTGCCGGCTGCCGTTGAGCTATCGGGCCCCCTCTAGACATATCCATTCCATTACAAGGCCTAGAGGTCGCCTGATGGGGTAATGTGGGCGTGCGGGTGCCCGGGCCGCGCGTGCGGGACACGTACGGGGCGGGCGAAAGCGCGGGTGTACAGTGTTTAATGAATGGTGCCGTCACAGGCCGAAGGCCTCAAACGTCTCGAGGAAGCGGGCCGGTTCGTGGAGATGCATGTAGGCCCGGGCTGGCAAGGGCTGGCCGTGCCCACTCTGCAGGTACAGGATGGTCTCGTCCACCTTGGCCGCGATGGCGGTCGAGATGCCGCCTTTGCGGGCGGATATGCCGGAGAAACGGCCCGAGCCACCGCCGGCTTGCTCAACCGCCCAGCGGATCATGTCGCTTGCCTGTTGGCGGGAGCAGGGCCGGTCCGTCGCAACCGTAGCGCCGCCTCGGGAGCGCACCGTCAACGGGAAGAGAGGCGGGCACACTGGGCATCGGGCTGCTGGGCTCGCACGCTTGCGGCATGCGGTCGCGGTGGATAGGCCGGCTAACCGCATCCACGCGCGCAACTGACGCACGATGTCCGTGTCGCACCCTCTGGAGCGGCCCAACGCAGGGTGGTGCCCTTTCCGTTCCGAGTCGTTCTTCCGTCTGTCGACGTGGACCGAGCAGGTGCCAGTGAAGCCCGGGACGCCGTACTCGGCGAGGTAATCAAACCACAGGTCACACACTTGCAGGCGGGCGACCTCGCTTACGCGGAGGCAGGCTATTGTGGCCAACGCCGTGAGCAGTCGTGCGCGGTTGGCGGCCAGGCCGGTCGGCCGCCACCGCAGCAGCCAGTGGACGGTGGATCGCTGTATTGGCAGCTTCAGCGCGAGCGGGCGGCCCCGGACGGTGTTGAGCATACGCGCCCACGTCGAGTACTGGTTGCGCTCGTTAAGCGGGGGTGTGACGCCGAAGCGCCGGTGGCGTGCCTGTATGGCCGCCCACACC
>JBAXJA010000261.1:0-1290 GCA_037138115.1 Thermoleophilia bacterium
GGGTACTCATCGCACGTGCAGCCGACGCCCGGCCTGTCATTGCCGATGGCCTGCGTGCGCGTGGTGCCACCGTGAGTGATGTGGCCGTGTACGAGACCATCGCCGAGCGCCCGGCTGATGACGTCATCGAGGCTGCACTGGACGCGGACATCATCACCTTTACCTCGTCATCAACGGTGACCAACACGCTGGCACTGCTGGACGACGCCCAACGCGCCCGTCTGGCATCGGGCCCCCGCGTGGTGTCCATCGGACCCGTGACGTCCGACACCGTGCAGAGCGCCGGACTCGTCGTGGCCGCCGAGGCCGCACACCACGACATCCCCGGCCTCATCGATGCGCTCGTCGACCTCGGTCGCAACTGAGGCGGTGGGCGCGTGCTCGGGTTCCTGACCGACTACGGCCCGCAAACTGAGCATGTGGGTGCACTTCACGCAGTGGCAGCCGCGATTGCGCCGGGTGCCGCACGCATTGATCTGGCGCACGACGTGCCCGCGGGTGATATTCGCTGGGGTGCGGTGCTTGTGGAGCGGCTGGTGCGTGTGATGCCCCGCGGTTCGGTGACCATCGCTGTGGTGGATCCCGGTGTGGGAACTGCCCGTCGGGCCATTGCCCTGGAGACCGAGTGGGGCAGGGTCATTCTGGGCCCCGACAATGGGCTGCTGGGGCTGGCCGCCGACCGTCTTCAGGCGGTACGTGCCGTGGAGATCACCTCGGAGGACCACATGCGGCGACCGGTCTCGGCCACCTTTCACGGCCGTGACATCTTTGCCCCAGCCGCTGCTCACCTGGTGAATGGAGTGCCACTCAGCGCGCTCGGGCCCGAGGTGGACCTGAGCACGATCGAGCGCCCGCACCTGCCCGAGCCCAACATCGTCGACGGCCAGATGGACGCCCTTGTGGCGGGAGCCGATCGCTTTGGGAACCTTGCCCTGTGGGCCACATGGGAGCATCTGATGGCGGCGGGGCTGGTGGCGGGCGAGCGCATCTGGGCGATCAGTACCGCTCTGCGCAGCAGGGGCACGCTGGGGCGCACATTTGCCGACGTGCCCCGGGGCGGCCTGCTGGCCTACGTGGACAGCCATGGCCTGGTGTCGCTGGCCGTGAATGGGGGCAGTGCCGAGGAGCGGGTGCAGGCGACGGCCGGTGAGGTCGTCGCCATCGCGCGTCAGTCGTAGCGGCCCCGCCAGGCGTTCAGCCTGATTCGATAGATGTCCTGAAGAAATGGGGGCAGGTGCTTGGAGACGTCGAACGTGGATTCGTCGCGGAACTCCACCGACACCGGCATCT
>JBAXJA010000262.1:0-1287 GCA_037138115.1 Thermoleophilia bacterium
CACAACCTGGGCCGCGACGGCAAGCCCCACTTCCGTACCTACCGCACCGTGATGGCAGGCCTGGCCCGCGTGGGCGGAGTCTGGATGGAGATGTACCACGGAACTGCGGAGGGCGTTACATCACCCTTCTCGGTTCGTGAATGGACCCGGGCACCGTCGTCGATGACCGCCGAGTACCGCCGCGCAGGAGGCGACCCCACCCACCTGCACCTCCTGATGACCGGCAGCGCCGCGTATCCCGCCGGACGCCTGCCCAGCGGGTGCGTGACTCCCCAGCGGTGCGCGTGGCAGATGGCCGAATCCACACCCACGGGTCGTGCGATGGTGGCCAATGGAGTGGGCGCGTACCGTCTCGGCGACGCCGCGCGCCCGTTCCTTTCGGAATGGCAGGCACGCCTGCCGTAGGCTGCGCCCTTGTTCGCAACGCATCCGGGATGATCCGTGCTTGACCGCATCGCGAGGACGTCGCAGGCCCATCCAGTTCGCGTGATCATCATCGCGCTCGTCCTGGGCGCCGCCGCCCTCGGGATCGGCACGGCCCTCATCGGATCGCTGTCGTCGGGTGGCTTCAACGATCCCGCGTCTCAGGCGGTACTGGCGCAGGACGCCGTGGTCGCCGCCACCGGGGCATCCGCCGTGCCGTCGGTCGTGGCCATTGTCGACCCCGGAGCGCCCATCGCGTCGCCCGCGGGACAGGCGGCAGTGGCGGATGTGGTCCACGCGATGAAGGCCGACCCGGATGTGGCACGCGTGGTGGGCCCGGTGCCGGGCAGGGCTGGCTTGGTGTCGCGGAATGGCGATCTGGCAACCGTGGTCGCGTACTTCGGCAACATCGACGACAGCCAGTCGCAGGTGGCGGCGCTGCGTCTTCACGACGAGCTCTCGCGTATGGATGGCGTGCAGGTGGGCGGGGGATGGACCGCCGCCGCAGAGACCAGCGCGATCGTGGGCGAGGATCTGCTCCGGGCCGAACTGATCGCCTTCCCCCTGCTCTTCCTGGTGTCGCTCTGGGTGTTCCGTGGGCTGGTGGCCGCACTGCTGCCGCCCGTGATGGGCGCACTCGTCATCTTCGGGGGTTTCTTCTTCCTCGGCGTCAGCAACCAGGTCTTCGGCGTGTCCGTGTATGCGCTCAATTTGGTGACCGGCCTGGGCCTGGGGCTCGCAATCGATTACAGCCTCCTTATCGTGTCGCGGTACCGCGAGGAGATCGCGCGCTCCGGCCCGGGCCTGGGCGCGCTCACCGCCACGCTGCGAACCGCGGGCAAGAGCGTCATCTTCAGCGCCATC
>JBAXJA010000263.1:0-1282 GCA_037138115.1 Thermoleophilia bacterium
CGCCAGATGGCCGGCATGGCCGCCACGTACGACGCGCTCCCCGAGGCCTCGCTGGCATGGATGAGCACCACCCCGTCGGAGACATCCTTCTCGATGGCCTACATGAGCGACGGCCAGCACATCGGGATGATCTCCTGGCCGCAGGGTTCTGCCGGCTGGCGCAGTTGCGCCAAGGTTGGCGCCGAGGAGGCGCTCGCCCCAGGACTCGACGCCATGAAGGAGATGTGGACCCGGCTCCTTCCGCAGTCGCGTCTGGGTGTTGAGGCGCTGGAGAGCATCGAGCAGGTGCGGTACGGCGAGCCCGAGCTGCTCACCACCCCGGAGTGGTGGGTGCCCGGCCTGGTACTCATCGGCGACTCCGCACACTTCTTCGGCCCCGAGACCGGGATCTCGTCGGGCATCGGTCTGGGAGATGCCCACGCCCTCTCGGAGGCGCTCCGCCAGCACCCGAACGACCCCGACGCGGCCTGCATCTCATTCGTTGGATGGCGTGCCCCGGTCGTGCGGCCGTACGAGGCGATGGATCCGGGCCGCCACCGCATAATGATGGCCGGCCAGTCAACTCCCGGACCCGGCGAGGCCTGGCCGCCCGCCTGATCTATTCGGCGGCGGCGGACTCCATCGGGACTTCGTCGCCGCCGGTATAGCCCCCCATCACGCGGCCGAGGTCGCGGATGCGGGCGAGTTCGAACAGCGCGGGAATGGTGGGCAGCCAGAAGCTGAGTGCCCGCCACACCACAACGCCTGCAAATGCTTCGGCGAGCGGAATATCGAGCGCGGTGAGCGCGAAGGTTGTGGCGGCGTCAATCGCGCCGAACCCGCCGGTTGGCAGTGGAACGAGCAACGTCACATACCCGAGCGCATACGCCAGGGCCACGCCGAGGAGCGGGACGTCGGCGCCCACAGACCGCATTGCGGCCCACAGCGATATGACGTCACCAACCCAGTAGACGAGCGCGGCACCGATGGGGCCCGCATGCGACCGGGGGTGCAGCAGCACCACGCGAGTGGCAACGACTCCCGACATCACGGCGGCGCCAACACGGCGCAGCCACCCTCCATCACCTGGGTCTGACAGCTGGTCGCCGCGTGCCGGCGCACCGAGCCAGCTTCCCACGATGGCAACGGCCGGCACGATGATGAGCCAGGGCAGCGTCAGCCCAAGTGGTACGGCGCTGGAGAAGCCAACCATCGTGACGACGGCAGCGATGAACGCCAGGATTCCGAAGATGGAGAACACGATCATGTTCAGGCCAAGTACCCGCTGCGCCGCGGTGCGGGC
>JBAXJA010000264.1:0-1281 GCA_037138115.1 Thermoleophilia bacterium
CTACATCGCCAGCTGTGGCATCGGTGTCGCGCGGGATCACCATCATTCGCTGACCACCTTGGGAGCGATCGATCTCCCCTCACCATCGACAGTCTGAGGGCTGTCGATGGTGAGGGGAGATGTCTGTCGCGCGTGGTGTTCGCATGCACTGACACAGAAGCCAGCCGGGAGCACCGCGGCCGCCTTGCACATCGCGCCCACGGCCCCCGGCGCATCGCGTGATGGCACCCATTTCACATTCAGGGGTGCGGGCGGGTCAGTGCAGGCCCGCGGGACCGCAGTCGAGATACCCATGGCGGTCGCCCACCGCAACCGCCATCAGTACCATTCCCGGACTACGCCGGATGGCGTGTCCCCCATCCCCCTTCCCAACCGTGGAGCTTCCATGCCTGCCGCCACTCCGTCCCTGCGCACTGCCATCGTTGCCATCGCTGGCTTGGCCCTTGTGGTGCCCGGTGCAGCCCTTGCCCAGGCGCCCGGCCCGGTGAATACGGCGCAGCACCGCGACATCCTCATCGCATCCGATATGTGGGCAAACACCCCCCGCATCATGGGTGTGAGCCTCAACTTCACCGACATCATCGGGACCCCAGGCCTGGACACCGGAAACAAGGATCAGACGTTGGAGCAGGCACGGGCGTTCGTGCTTGCCGCTGGTGGGGCATGGAACGACAACGTCACGTGCGTGGCGCCGGCCCACTGGAGCACCACTCCGTGGGCGTACACCACCGCCATCGGCACAGCCCAGTACGTGCAGGCGTGGGGCCCAGCCTTCAACGCTGTGAACTGGGACGTGGTTCAGGTGCAGTTCTCATGGCCGCCGCGGCCGAGCACGCTCAATGGCAGCGACTTCGAGGTAACGCTCAACGACGGCAGCAAGGTCATTCCCGACAACGCATCCGTGGGGCCCAACTTTGAGTACAACGAGGGCACCACGGTGGTGATGAATGCCGCGGCGTTGGGCAACCGCCTGCCCAAGAGCGATCCGGGTGCCCTCTACCCCGTCTCGGTACGGGTCATTCCCGATTCGTCCCCGCTTCAGCTTGTGGGGCCCAAGGGACGCCTTGTGAGTGCTGTTGGCCTCACCGGCACAAACGACCGCACCCCCTACGATGATCAGTCTGCGGACCCCACCACCTGGACCGGCCCACGCATGATCGCCGCGAAGCTCACCCATATGTCAACCGCAGGCGAGGGCGGCCCGGTCGTTCTTCGCGGAGGGCTCCTGCCGAATGACGGCGTGGCCGTATTCGGAGCCGCAGAGGCGCAGTACCGCGTGCG
>JBAXJA010000265.1:0-1242 GCA_037138115.1 Thermoleophilia bacterium
CCGTCGCTTCCCATGAACGCCTGATCAGGGTTCGATGGGTTGAGCGCGATTACGTGCTGGTCGGGGTGGCTGCCAACCATGATGCCGGTGGTGGCACCCACGGTCATGTCGGTCCACTCCACCGACGCTGCTGCCGCCTCAGCGTTCTCTGAGCGCACCACTGCGCGGCCGTTCGAGAGGCCCGCGACCACCGGGTGCTGGCGCCCGACCAATTCGTCGTACGCCATCAGGCCACCCGCCCACACCACGTCGTGGCCGCCAGTAGCGCTGATCGTCCCTGCGATCGAAACGTTGTACGTGCACTGCCCGCCACAGAGCGCGCTCGTGCCGTAAAGATTGCTCGTCACCGTGCTGTCGGTCAGTGGGGTCCACACTGGCCCGGGCGCGACCTGTTGCACGTCAAGGGTGCGCTTGACTACGCCGTGCTGGGTGCCGCCGCCATCCAGCACGTACATGTGGACGGTTCCGGAATGGTCGATGAGGGTGAAGGCCTGGCGTGACTCGGGGTCCGGATCAACCGGCGCGTAGACCTGCCTCCAACCGCGAGCTCCCAGGGCCATCACCCCGTAACCCATCACGCTGGCGTAGAGGCTTGAACTGGCGATGGGGCTGGGGTCGAACGCCAACTGCACGATGTTGCCCGACTGCAAAGAGCCATCGTCCACCGGCGGGGCATAGATCCGCGAGAACGCGCCGCCGCCATTTGTGCTCGCATACACGCCGACTGCCGGTCCGTTTGGCGGCGTCTCGTCGCCACCCGACACGACACCCCCGCCCTGCTTGCCGCTCCCCGTTCCCATGATGACGACGTCGGGGTTCACCGGTGAAATCGCAATCGAACCAATTGACCGGCCCATCGCGTACGCACGCGAACCGGACACAAGTGACCAGTTGTCGCCGGCATCAGTTGACTTGTAGAGACCCACGCCGGCCTCGGAATCGCTCCCGTTGGGTTCGCCTGTTCCCGCATAGATGGTGTTTCCCGTGGTGTCATTGGGGTCGAGGGCCAGACTCCCGATCGCACTGCTCGGGATATCCCCCGACACGGGCGCCCACTGCGGATCGGCCACGGTTGCGTCGGGAGTGCGCCATACACCACCGCCTGCCGCCCCCATCCACATCCGGCATCCATGGCCGCTCACTCCACATTGCGGGTCTACAACCAGCGCCGTCACGCGACCCGACACGACCGGTGCGGTGGGATATCCAATAGCGCCAGGGATCACGCCCACAGGCCCCACG
>JBAXJA010000266.1:0-1240 GCA_037138115.1 Thermoleophilia bacterium
CGACCCACCGGCACGAGAAAGAACACGCTCCACATGCTGGCCCCGACCAGCTCCACGATGGCCGCGATGCGATCGAGATCGGGGGCCGTGAGTCTGGTCACTGTGGTGTTGACCTGCGTCGGTATGCCCATGTCCCGGGCCATTCGCAGAATCCTGATGGTGCGGTCGAACGACCCGCGTATACCCCGCATGCCGTCGTGGATGGCTGCGGTCGCACCGTCCAGCGAGATGGCGATGCGCGAGAGGCCAGCGTCCACCAGTTCGCCCAGACGCGCCTCGGTGACCTGCGGCGTTGCACTCGGGGTGAGTGCAACGGGGAGGCCCCGCGCCGTCGCATGCCGGGTGATGTCAACGAGATCGCGCCGGAGCATCGGGTCGCCGCCGGTGATCACGAGTGTGGTGCCGTCGAACGTGGCGAGCTCGTCGATGAGGTCGCGTGCCTCGGCCTCGTCGAGCTGTCCCGGGGCGGCAAGAGGGTGGGCATCGGCACGGCAGTGCGTGCAGCGATATCCGCAGGCCCGGGTGACCTCCCACGCCACGATGACGGGGTTGCGGGCGAGTGATGCCATGTCCATGGCTGGAATGGCGGAGGGTCGTGTGCTGCGCGTCACGGTGTTCATCTCATGTCCCCGGCGAATCGATGAAGGAGCACAACAAATCTCCATAAGGTTATACTGCCCATCGACAGAATAATCAGACGAGGGGGCGCAGATGGCCGCTGACACGAATGCACATGGGCCGGAATGCGGATGCCGGCCGCCGACGATGGTTGTGTCGTCACCGCCCGACGATCGCGTCACCCTCGATGTCCGTGGGCTCGATCCGCCTGAGCCGTTTGACCGCACGATCATGGCCATCGCTCATCTTGGCGACGGCGTGGCCTTGGAGCAGATGGTCGATCGGGTGCCGGTATTTCTGCTCCCGTACCTGTCCGAGAACGGGTTTGGCTATTCGCTGAGGCCGTGCGATGACTCGGGAGTGTGCGTCACGATCTGGCGGCTTGCACCAGGGGAGACCGCCCCCCGGCTTCCGTCGGGCACGGCTGAGGTCATACCCGACGATGGGCTGCGCGAGTCACCAGATGGCAGCACGGTTCTGGACGCCAGGGTATTGCCGCCCCGTGCGAAGCACCCGGCCATCTTCGGTCTGTTCGACTCCTTGCGCCCCGGCGAGGCGTTCGTGCTTCTGAACGACCATGACCCCAAGCCGCTTCGGTTCCAGTTCGATGCCCAGCGGCCCG
>JBAXJA010000267.1:0-1231 GCA_037138115.1 Thermoleophilia bacterium
GTCGCTCGATCCGGTGGACATCTCCGCGCGCGAGCTGCAGCAATTGCTGGATCGCGCCCGGCTGCCGCGCTGGGTGGTGGAGAAGGGCTCGTTCGGGCCCGGCTACGTCAAGCTCAAGGCGCTCATGCGTCAGGAGAGCCTGGTGACGGTGTGCGAGGAGGCCTCGTGCCCCAACATCCAGCGCTGCTGGAGCCGCGGTACCGCCACGTTCATGATCTCCGGTGAGACCTGCACCCGCGGTTGCCGCTTCTGTGATGTGGCCACGGGCAAGCCCATGCTGCCGCCCGACCCGGAGGAGCCCGGGCGCGTTGCCGAGGCTGCGGCCGCAATGGGTCTGCGATATGTGGTGGTCACGGCGGTGGCACGCGACGACCGGCCCGATGGGGGTGCCGCGCACTTCGCGTCGGTCATCCGCGCACTGCGCGACCGTCTGCCCGCCACGCGGGTGGAGGTGCTCATCCCCGACTTCCGCGGTAACTGGGATGCCCTCGACATGGTTATCGAGGCCGCGCCCGACGTGCTGAACCACAACACCGAAACCGTGCCGCGCCTGTATTCGCGGGTTCGGCCCGGGGCGCGGTATGAGCGCACGCTCGAACTGCTGGAGCGGTCGGCCGCGTCGGGCCTGCCCACCAAGAGCGGCATCATGGTGGGGCTGGGTGAGACGCTCCCCGAGATCGCCACGGTGTTCGCCGACCTGGCCGCCACCGGCACCGGGGTGGTGACCGTGGGGCAGTACCTCAGCCCCGGCGGCCCGAAGCACCTGCCCGTGGGGCGCTTCTACGCCCCGGCCGAGTACCCGGCACTGGCCGCAATGGGCAAGCGCCTCGGCCTGGTGCACGTGGAGGCTGGTCCGCTGGTACGCAGTTCGTTCGAGGCCGACCGCGTTGCCGACGAGATGACCACTGGCGTCGTCTAGGTTCACCACATGGAACTCATGACTCCCCAGCAGGCGAAGGCCGCGGTTGACGCAGGCGATGCCGTCATCATTGACGTACGCGAGGATGAGGAGGTGGCGCAGCAGGCCATCCCCGGCGCCACGCATATCGCCATGAGCGAGCTGATCGACCGCCTGGCCGAGGTGCCGCGTGACCGCACGGTCATCTTCATCTGCCACAGCGGCGGTCGCTCGCAGAATGTGTGCGAGTACCTGGAGGCCAACGAGGGGTTCGGGCAGCTGGTCAACCTGGAGGGCGGCATCGTCGCCTGGTCGCAGGCGGGGCTTCCCACC
>JBAXJA010000268.1:0-1221 GCA_037138115.1 Thermoleophilia bacterium
GCGGAGGTGCCCCGCCCGTCCGGTCCCGGGTCCCCGATCGGTGTGCTCGTGGCCGTGGGCGTGGCCGTTGCCGCCGTGGCCACGACCGTGGTGGTGCGCCGCCGGGCCTCGCGCTGAGCCGGCCCGGACGACCCGGTCGTAGCATCGAACCACCCTTATGACGTTCTCCCTGGTGCTGGCCACCGCCGACGCGTCCCGGCCCCTGTACCTGCTCACCGCGTTCGGTGCGGGCGTCATCTCGTTCCTCTCGCCCTGCGTGCTCCCGATCGTGCCGGCCTACCTGAGCCTGGTGACCGGCCTGACGGTGGGGGAGATCGAGGAGGGTCGCGCCCGGGTGCTCTTGCGCATCGCGTTCCACACCGGTCTGTTCGTCGCCGGCTTCACCGTGGTGTTCGTGGGGTTGGGCCTCGTCACGACGACCGTCGGGTCGGCGTTGTTCGACCACCAGTCGACCCTGACCCGGATCTCGGGTGCGCTGGTGATCCTGATGGCGCTCTACCTGGCGGGATCACAGGTGCTCATGACGCCGCGCCTCTATCAGGAGTTCCGGTTCCACCCGCACCTCGAGCGCTTCGGCCCCGTGGCTGCGCCGATCGCCGGCGTCGCCTTCGGCCTGGGCTGGACGCCCTGCATCGGGCCGGTGCTCGGCACGGTGCTCACCTTCGCGGCGCAGGGCCAGGACGTCGCCTGGTCGGCGCTGCTCCTCGCGGTCTACTCGCTGGGCCTGGGCCTGTCGTTCCTCGCCGTGGGGCTGCTGTTCGGCCGGCTCACCACGCCCCTGGCGTGGGTGAAGCGCCATTCGCGGGCGATCACCTTCGTGAGCGCCGCGGTGCTGTTCGCCTTCGGGGTGATCCTGCTGACCGACAATCTGCCTTGGGTGACGGCGCGACTGAGCAACCTGCTCGACGCACTGGGCCTCCGCGGCTTGGTGACGATCGGCTGACCCCGGTCATCCGGGGTCGACCGATCGACGCAGCGCGGGCTGGGTCAGGCCTGCTCTTTGACCAGCTTGGTGGTGTCGATGATCATCACACTGCAGGGCGCGTGGTGCGTGATGGTGTTGGGCACGCTTCCGAGGAAGCGGCGCCCTCCCTGCATGCCCCGGTTGCCGATGATGAGGAGGTCGGCATCGACGCGCTCGGCGAGGTCGCACAGGGCCTGGGCGGCGCTGCCGACCAGGGCGTGCGTGGACACCTGCACGCCCTTGTCGCGGGCCGGGGT
>JBAXJA010000269.1:0-1220 GCA_037138115.1 Thermoleophilia bacterium
GCCACGATCTGGTTGAACCGGTACAGGCCCCAGGCGCCCAGCACGGCATCGCGTCCTCGCTGGTGGTGGTGGCCCGGATGACCGGCATGCTGATCGGTGTGGCCGCGCTGAGCGCCTGGGGCCTGTACCGGTTCAACCAGATCGTGGCCACGCTGCCTGCCGCGACCGGTGACAATCTGGCCGCCCGGGTGGCCGGCGAGGCGCAGCGCTACCGCACCGCGTTCGCCATGCAGTACGGGTCGATCTTCTTCATCACCACCATCGTGTGCCTGGCGGGTGCGGCGATCGCGCTGTTCATCGGCAGCCGCGGCGTGGTGGCAGACGATGAGTCCGCCTAGCGGCGCCTCAATTGGCGAAGGTCGCCTCGGTGCTCACAGGGGCCGGGCTCTGCTGGGCAAGCACCACCACGAACGGAGTCTCGGCGACCACCTGCGAATCGAGCACCGTCTGAATCCAGTACGTGCCCTGCTCGGGTAACACGATATTGACGAAGAAGACCACGTTGTGGGTGGCCCCACCGGCGGTCAGGTCGATCAGTCCCGGGTTGGACGCCGCAATGATCCTGGAACGGTCCGGGGACAGCACCCTGACCTCAGACATCCCGCTGCCCTGTCCGTGCCAGTAGGTCAGCACGGTCGTTTTGATCATGGAAACCGGGAGTTGAGGGGTCACCACGTTTTCAAACAGGCCGATGAGGGAGATTCGGTTACTCACCTCGAATCTGATGTCTTCACAGAGCAAGGTGTAGTGGGGATGGATGCCCGCCGGAACAGAAGTCACGTCGGCAGTGTAGATCCCTGCAAGGGATTACGGGTTAAGCGTCCGCATCGCCCCGAGCACCGCGGCCACGTGCGGCACCTCGTGGGTGCGGAAAATGCCGGTGCCACCCAGTGACGCGAGCATCGTGAAGAATCCCTCCGCGGTGCGGAACTGATCCTCGAACAGGTCGAAGGCGTGCGGCATGGCGTTGCAGATCGGCACGCCGAGGCTGCGCAGACGAAACCCGTTGAGCAGCACGTGGGTCTGGTGCTGGATCCGCACCGCCGGGGTCACCAGGTTGCCGTAGTAGAAGCCCATGCCCGGGTCGATGACGATGCGGTCCACCCCCGCGGCGCGGGCCAGTTCGATGCGGGCGGCGAAGTGGTCCCGGATGCCGGGGAAGGGATCGGCGTCCAGGGTGACGTCGGTGATCTCACGGACGTTGTCGCCCTTGACGTAAC
>JBAXJA010000270.1:0-1199 GCA_037138115.1 Thermoleophilia bacterium
CTAACGCCGAACCCGCCCCGGGCACCCCAGCTCGCGGCCCCGAGGTGCGCCTCTCCGGCGTGCGTCACCACGGGCCGGGGTCTGCGCTGGCCATCAAACGTGCGCTGCGCGATAACCCGCCAGACATGGTGCTCATCGAGGGTCCACGCGAAGCCGACGCCATCGCTGCGTTGGCCGCCGACCCCGATATGCATCCCCCGGTCACCATGCTCGGATACGCCATCGGCCAGCCCGACCGAGCGTTGTTTCACCCCTACGCGTCGTTTAGCCCCGAGTGGGTGGCGCTGCGCTGGGCCACCGATGCCGATGTGCCGGTGCGGTTCATCGATCTCGCGCTTGCCAACGTGCTGGCGCCGTGGCCAGCCGAGGTGCAGACCTCGCTCGAAACCCTCGATCAGCGCCCGGCCGATCCACTTGCCGAACTGGCGCTCGCCGCTGGCTACGACGATCCCGAGCGGTGGTGGGAAGACGTCGTCGAGCATCGTGAGGGCGGCTCTCTCTTCGAGGCCATCGCCGAGGCAATGGGCGTGCTGCGTCAGGCCTATGACCCCGATCTTGTGCCCGCCGAGCGCATCGAGCGCTGCCGCGAGGCGCAGATGCGCACCGGCATTCGCACAGCGCTGTCCGATGGCTATGTGCGCATTGCGGTGGTGTGTGGTGCATGGCATGTGCCTGCGCTCGAGCGTGCTCAGCATCCCAAGCAGGCTCGGGTCGATGCCGCCCAGTTGCGTGGCATGCCCAAAACCAAAGTGTCCATCACCTGGGTGCCGTGGACCCATCGGCGCCTTGCGTCGGCTAGCGGTTATGGTGCCGGCGTTTCGTCGCCCGGTTGGTATCACCACCTGTTCACCCACCCCGGCGAGCACACCATTGCGCGCTGGTTTGCCCAAGCCGCGCACGTGCTGCGCGCCGCCGACTATGGCGCGTCGGCTGCCGACGTGCTCGAGGCAACCCGCCTCGCCACTTCTCTGGCGGCGCTTCGTGGTCGACCACTGGCGGGTCTTGTTGAAGTCAACGATGCGGCCCGCGCTGTGCTGGGTGATGGCACCGATGCGCCGATGACGCTGCTCAACAACGAACTCATCGTGGGTGCGCTCATCGGGCGGGTGCCCGCCCACACGCCGATGGTTCCGCTGGCCCGCAACCTTGCGGCAGAGCAAAAACGATTGCGGCTCAAACCCGATGCCTCGATGCAAACG
>JBAXJA010000271.1:0-1199 GCA_037138115.1 Thermoleophilia bacterium
GAGATAGCTTTCTGATCCCGCAGGTACCGCTGGTAGGGCTGCTCGGCGGCCTGGGCGACGGTGGTGGGGCCGATCGGGATGACCACCATGTGGATGCCGGCCCCGCCGGTGCGGGTCAGCGCGGTCAGCACCGCGGCTTTGCCCTGGCCGCCGTCGATGGAGGTGTCGCAGTCCAGGGTGTGCACGAGGGTGGGGCTGGTGGCGATGCGCTCCACGGTCCGGCGGCCCGAGGGGTCCAGCCCGGCCACCACGCCCGGCGCCGGTGGGCGCCCGATCACGGCGGGGCTGCGCTGAGCGGCGGCGTCGGTGAGGGTGGTGCGCAGCCAGCCGGGCAGATCGCGCCCCGGCTCCGCAGTGACGGCGGTGGCCGGTGGGTGGGTGGCCGCCCACGCCTGGGCCCGTTCCACCACCGATGCGCGGCGGGGACCGCCCAGGTGCTGGGCCCAGGGCAGGTCGGCCAGGGTGTCGCACAGTTCCCGCGCCGGCCCTGCGGTGGTGGGGTCGGCGATCAGGACGAGTTTGGTGTTGGTGGCCCCGGCGTGCAGACACAGCGCTGTGAGCGCCTCGCGGGGGAGCTGCTCAGCCCCGTCGATGAGCAGCAGCCCACCGACCGGCAGCCGCTGATGGCGGTCGGCCATCGCGGTGACAGCCTCGACGGGATTGACCTCCCGAACTCCCGCCGGGAGCGGCTGGTCGGTGCCGGGGTGGGGTGCGGTGCGGGCCAGCCAGACCGCGGACCTGCCGATGCCCTCGGTCATCGGCGGTGTCGAACAGGTGCCCCTCAACGGTACGAGCCTGCTTCCGTCGTTCGACAGCACCGACGCCGACGAACACCATCGAACCCAGTATTTCGAGGTGATCGCCAACCAGGGCATCTACCACGACGGCTGGATGGCCAACACCGCGCCGAAACGACTGCCGTGGGTCGGCAGGGGCGAGGCCACCAAAGACCCGTTCAACGAGTACGAGTGGCAGCTCTACCACCTCGACGAGGATTTCTCGCAGTCCAAGAACCTCGCCAAAGACAACCCGGGCAAGCTAGAGGAACTGCGGGCGTTGTTCCTCGAGGAGGCGACGAAGAACCAGGTTCTTCCCCTCGATGACCGCTACCTTGAGCGGCTCAAGCCGGAGAACCGCCCGGACCACACCCTCGGGCGCACCGTGTACACCTACTTCCACCCCGGGCCCACCCGTATCAC
>JBAXJA010000272.1:0-1189 GCA_037138115.1 Thermoleophilia bacterium
CGCCACGCGTGATGACATCGAGCGCCGCGTGCAGGCGCTCATCGCCGAGCTCGACACCTCGCGCCCGTAGTCGCCCCCTACTGCTCCTGGTAGCGGGCGACGCCGAAGGCCAGCAGCAATGGAACAACCGCGGCAAATGCCAGAAGCATGAGCAGCGTGAGCAGAAGCGACTGCCCGCGCGTGCCATCGAGGATGAAGGCGAAGGCGATCATTCCCGCCACCACCAGATAGGCGAGAAGCCCCCAGAATGCCACCGTGCGAAATGGGCCCCATGCGAAGTCGGGGATACGCACCAGCATCACCACGGCGATGGCCAGCACAACCGTGGCCGCGCACAGCAGCAGCACCCCGGGTACCAGTGATCCGCCTCCTGGCATCACCGATGCCAGGTAGATGCCGCCGGTGATCACCAGCGCCATGGCCAATGTGCCCAGCAGGTCAACCGGCGGCAGACGACGATCGCGAAGCGGGAGCCCGGTCACCAGGTGGCCACCCTGGTCATGATGATGAGCGTGGCCACCTGCATCACGCCCATGATCCCGGCCGTGTAGGTAAACCGGCGCATGAGCCGCCCAATCAGCACGCCATCGGGCTGGGGCTTGTTCATCTCAAACAGCACAGCCAGGTTGGCCGGCTCCAGAATGCCGATGGCGATGGTGGCCATCACCCCCACCACGATGAAACTGGCCACGATCCACCAGTGGCCCGGGTAGTACGGGCTGAGGGTGCCCACCTTGCGCGCCAACTGCCACCCCGAGGCCAGCGTCACGGTTACCAGCGTGGGCATGACCAGCAGCATCATCGGCATAAACCGGCTGGAGAACTCCATTCGGGCCGGAATGCTCATACGACCGATGATGGGACCCACCACGAACCCCACAAACAGGTCGATACCGGTCCACAAGCCACCGCCCGCCACGTGGAAGAACGTGAGCCCCCACAGATGGTCCGCCACCATGGCCCACACGAGTGCGGCGAGCACCACCGCCACCACCGGAAGCAGCCGCACGGGGACCACCTGAATCCGGGGGCGGAGCGGTGCCGCCTCAGCATGTGTGCCCACAACCGAGACCCTAGGGCCCACTGGCAGCCACGGCCCACACCCGAATGGCCGGGGCACGCACATGCCGGGGGGTCAGTCGGGCAGAACCTCAGTGACCATCACGGCCGCGACGGTGCGGTTGGTGGA
>JBAXJA010000273.1:0-1171 GCA_037138115.1 Thermoleophilia bacterium
GCCTGCTGCGCCTTGTTGCGCTGGTAGATCTCGCTGGCGGGATCGTCCCCCACCTGGATACCCACGAGCCCGGGCTTGCGTCCGTGGCGCGCTTCAAACGCAGCGCAGCCCTCGGCGACCCGCTCGCGCACGCGCCGGGCCCCATCGCGACCATCAATCACACGCGCGGCCATCAGCCGAGCCTCCTCATGGGGGCCATATCCGCCATCAGCAAACGCTCCTTATCGTCGAACCGCACCTGAATGAGTCGGCCTCGCTGCTGCACCCCGATGATGACGCCCTCCCCAAACGACTCGTGCACCACGGCGTCACCGACGTCGAACGTCGGCACCGTGAACGACTCGCTGTCACCGAATGGCGAGTCGAGCACGACCGGCTCCGGACGGCCAGTGGCATCCGCGGGAATCTCATCGATGAATCGTGAGGGAATTGAGTACATGCGATTGCCCCGCAGCGTGCGGGCATCGGCATGCGACAGAATGAGTCGCTCGCGTGCGCGCGTGAGGGCCACGTAACACAGGCGGCGCTCCTCCTCCAGGCTGTCGGGGTCGTCAATCGAGCGCATGTGCGGGAAGAGCCCCTCTTCGAGGCCGGTGACCATAACCACGTCGTACTCCAGCCCCTTGGCGTTGTGCACGGTCATGAGGGTGACCCGGCCGCCGTCCTCGTCGGCTTCATCCACCGCCGATACCAGGGCCACCTCTTCGAGAAACCCCCCGAGCGTCGGCTCCTCTGCACGTGCCGCGTACTCCACCGCCACGCCGACGAGTTCCTGCAGGTTGTCGAGCCGCCCGATGCCCGACTCTGCCGGACCATCGGCGAGGAGCGCCTCACGAATGCCCGACTCCTCAATTGCAGCCTCCATCACGCGCGCGGGCGGTGACCCCGTGGCATCCATCGCGCGCAGTCGCTCGAACAGCGCCCCAAGTGCGCCGAGGGCCTCCCGTTGAGACGCATTGAGCCCCTGCACGAGGTCGGCCTCGCGTGCGACTGAGTCCATCGGCACCGCGCGGCCCTCTGCGGCCTGGGCCACGCGGGCCAGCGCCGCAGGACCGAGGCCGCGCTTCGGGCTGCCCGCAGCCCGGGTGAACGCCTCGCGGTCGGCGGGGTTCGCCACCACCCGCAGGTAGGCCATGAGGTCCTTCACCTCGGCCCGCTCGTAGAACCGTGG
>JBAXJA010000274.1:0-1167 GCA_037138115.1 Thermoleophilia bacterium
GGGCCAGGGAACGGAGCCAGCGGGGCGCCGGCATCGGCTTCAGGTGTACTGACGGGCGAAGTCGGAAGTGTCGAGCACGCGCTCCAGACGCTTGTAGTCCTCCAGCACCATGCCGCAGCCATTCACCACGCAGAGCAGGGGATCCTCGGCCACGTGGGTGAGGATGCCGGTCTCGTGGCTGATGAGGTCGCAGATGCCGCGCACCATGGCACCGCCGCCGGCGAGCATGATGCCGCGATCCACAATGTCAGCCGCCAGTTCGGGCGGGGTGCGCTCCAGGGTGCGCTTCACGGCCTCCACGATCACGTTGAGGGGTTCGGCCATGGCCTCACGGATGTCACCAGCGCGCACGTTGATCGTGCGGGGCAGACCGGAGAGGAGATGCAGACCCCTCACATCCAGGGAGGTCTCGTCGTGATCGTTGTCGGGGAAGGCGGAGCCGATGCGGATCTTGATGTCCTCGGCGGTGCGCTCCCCCACCACGAGGTTGTGCACCTTCTTGAGGTAGACGCCGATCGCGTCGCTGAGCTCATCGCCCGCCACCCGCACCGACTCGCTCAGCACGGTGCCGCCGAGGCTGAGCACGGCCACCTCGGTGGTGCCGCCGCCGATGTCCACCATCATGGTGCCCACGGGCTCGGTGACCGGCAGACCGGCGCCGATCGCCGCCGCCACCGGCTCATCGATCAGATGCACCTGCTTGGCGCCGGCCAGGCCGGCCTGATGCACGGCGCGGCGCTCAACGCCGGTGACACCGCTGGGGATACCGATCACCAGCCGGGGGGCGATCACGCCGCGGCCCTCGTTGCCCTTCTGAATGAAGGTCTTGATCATCTGCTCGGCGGCGTCGAAGTCGGCGATCACGCCATCGCGCAGGGGCCGCACGGCCCGAATGTTGCCGGGGGTGCGGCCGAGCATCAATTTGGCTTCATTACCCACGGCCATGGGCACGTTGCGCTCTAGGTCGATGGCCACCACCGAGGGCTCCTGGAGCACGATCCCCTTGCCCGACACGTACATCAGCGTGTTCGCGGTGCCCAGATCGATGCCGATATCACGGGAGAACTGGAAGCGACGGAAGAACACGGGAACGGCTGAGGGCAGAAGGCGGATCATAGGGGGCGCCTCGGCGCCTTCCCCGGTGGCGGCCGACAGTGGAGAGGAGGG
>JBAXJA010000275.1:0-1162 GCA_037138115.1 Thermoleophilia bacterium
CCAGGGGCCAGCACCGAGAGCCGGGCTGGAACCCCGATCTGATCGACCGACGAGACGTCACCGTTCAGGGCGAACGTACTTCCTCCGTTCACGGTGATCTCGGAGAAGTCGTACGGGTGGTTGTTCGCGCCCGCCGTCGGCTTGTTCGCATAGCCCTTGCCGATGCTGTACAGAATGGTCCCGGAGTTCCAGCCGCCGCTCACACTGATGGAGTAGCGATTTCCGCCCTCACTCACCCACGGGGTGCCCGATCCGATGGGGTCGAGCGCGTAGGCGGTGCCGATCGCGAGTCCCGAGGGAAGGGTCGATGGCTGCTGGGGCGCCGCGTTCGATGCGATGAGCGTGACGAACACGTTGGCGGGGTCCTGCCCCGTGCTGTTCACCACCGTGATCTTGTACGCGGGAGTGCTCCCCGCCGCAGCGATACCCACCCATGCGAACAGCGCCGCACACACAGCGCCGATCACGGTGGTGGTGATCTTGCGTGGGAAGGGAGGCATCACTGGCTCCTGGTGAGTGGTGCGGAAGCCCGGGGCGACGTTGCAGGGCAGGTGCACGCGGTTGTCAACTAGCCGCGCCGCCGTTCGACGGCGTGGTGGCAGCACGGTCAATCCCGGCCGCCGATTGAGCCCCCCCCGATTACGCGGAAGGTTCGAAATTCAGCATAACGCACGTTCCGGAACATGGGGACAGGTTGGGTCGTCCCCGAAGAGCCGGCCGGTCATGGTCCAGGCCCTGGCACGGCTCCCCCCGCATGCGCGCGCCCATGTGCATGAGGCGCATTTCCCGGTGAGGAGGGCTGGATCGCGTAGTGCCCGGAAGAGCGGGGATCCCCTGTACAAAGCAACGGGCGAGCAGTGGCGCACATTGCCAGCAGGGATTGTGAGGAACCCGCTGGGCTGGACGTCGCCATCATGCGAGATGAACATGAACCCCCGCCCGGCGTTGACAGGCGGACCCGGCTCCACGCCGCGCTGAGCGAGAACACGGCGGTAGGAGGGCGCCTCGGTCACCTTGAGGCGATACGGAAGTGTCGGTGCCAGATCAGCCAGGCGGTTGAGCACGACCTCGGTCTCCTCGGCATCAAGAACGTCGGCGGCGCTCCCACGACCCACCGGCACGAGAAAGAACACGCTCCACATGCTGGCCCCGACCAGCTCCA
>JBAXJA010000276.1:0-1160 GCA_037138115.1 Thermoleophilia bacterium
TGGAGCTGGTCGGGGCCAGCATGTGGAGCGTGTTCTTTCTCGTGCCGGTGGGTCGGGGGAGCGCCGCCGACGTTCTTGGGGCCGAGGAGACCGAGGTCGTGCTCAACCGCCTGGCTGATCTTGCACCGAGGCTTCCGTATCGCGTCAAGGTGACCGAGGCGCCCTCCTACCGCCGTGTTCTCGCCCAGCGCGGCATGGAGCCGGGACCGCCTGTCAACGCCGGGCGGGGGTTCATGTTCATCTCGCACGATGGCGACGTCCAGCCCAGCGGGTTCCTCACAATCCCTGCAGGCAATGTGCGCCACTGCTCGCCGGTTGCCCTGTACAGGGGATCCCCGCTCTTCCGGGCACTTCGCGATCCGTCCCTTCTCACCGGAAAATGCGCCTCATGCGCATGGGCGCGTGCATGCGGGGGGAGCCGCGCCAGGGCGTGGACCATGACCGGCGCGCTCTTCGGGGACGACCCAACCTGTCCCCATGTTCCGGATGGCGCGTTATGCTGAATACCGTACCTTCCGCGTAACCGGGGGGCTCAATCGGCGGCCGGGATCGACCGTGCTGCCACCGCGCCGTCGAACGGCGGCGCGGCTATTTGACAACCGCGTGCACCTGTCCTGAACCGTCACCTGGGGCTTCCGCACCACTCACCAGGAGCCAGTGATGCCTCTCTTCCCACGCAGGGTCACGATGACCGTGATCGGCGCTGTGTGTGCGGCGTTGTTCGCCTGGGTGGGCATTGCTACGGCGGGGAGCACCCCCGCGTACAAGATCACGGTGGTGAACAGCACGGGGCAGGACCCCGCCAACGTGTTCGTCACGCTCATCGCATCGAACGCGGCGCCCCAGCAGCCATCGGCCCTTCCCTCGGGACTCGCGATGGGCACCGCGTACGCGCTCGACCCCATTGGATCGGGCACGCCCTGGGTGAGTGAGGGCGGAAATCGTTACTCCATCAGCGTGAGCGGCGGCTGGAACTCCGGGACCATTCTTTACAGCCTCGGCAAGGGCTACGGGAACAAGCCGACGGCGGGCGCAAACAACCACCCATACGACTTCTCCGAGATCACTGTGAACGCAGGAAGCACATTCGCGCTGAACGGTGATATCTCGTCGGTCGATCAGATCGGGGTTCCAGCCCGGCTCTCGGTGCTGGCCCCTGG
>JBAXJA010000277.1:0-1160 GCA_037138115.1 Thermoleophilia bacterium
AGGGCGAGATCCGACATCGGGCGTGACTCTAGCGGCGCCCGGCGGGGGATCCCGGCAGCGGGTCACCGCCATCGTTCCCCACCCCGCGCTCGATGCCGGAACGACTCCCTGTAGTGGCGCGGGGATGCCACGCCTCAATCACACACCGGTGCCGACCTCCCCCCACTCACCACGCGCATTATCGACGGGTGCGCCGGTCATGTCGCCGGTTCGCACCAGAGCACGCCGGGCCCGGGCACCACCCACACCCATGCGCGCGGCATCCCTACGTGGTGCCCTGCACCAACCTGTCGAGTGTCCGGGCGCCATCATCATCGGTCACCGTCGCCGCCAGCTGGGCGGGAATGCCCGACTGCTCACCACGCGTGGCGACATCCACTGGGGTCTGGTAACCGGAAGAGCCACCCTCTCCGAGCCGGCCGGGCCCCCAACACTTGACGCCCCCAGGGTGGTCAGGGCGCAGGTATGGCGGCCGCCGAGCTTGTCGCCGTTGCCGGGAAACGGTGGAGCGGAAATCTGGGAAATGCCCGTGGGGGGTGGTGCCGCAACCGCCGACCGCCGGCGCCAGCAACTGGACAGGGGGATAGGCACAGCCCGAATCTCTGCCTGCGCCACGCACCCCGACACGCCCATGAGCATGGAGTGTCACCCCACCCGTACGAGTGGGTACAAACCACCCGCGCGGTCGCGGAAAACCCCCCGATCCGCGGGCGGCACGGGCGAAACGCTCGCATACGTTGCGCGCAACGCCCCCCATCCGGGGAAAACTAATTGCATGGAGGCCTTGCAATGGGCAAGCATCCCAATAATCCGCGACGACCACGGCGACGCGCCAGTGCGGGGGCAATCGCCGCGCTCGCGGGCGCAGCAGGCCTCATTGGCCTCTCCTCGGTCGCCACCGCAGGCATGACGGTGCCAGACACGGTCAGCGTGACCATGTGTCACGCCACGCACTCCGGATCCAACCCCTACGGCGAGATCACGACCAATGCGGCTGGTGCCTACAACGGGCACTACGGGCCGTCCCATCAGAGTGGCGAGGACGTCATTCCGCCCTTCTCGTTCAACGGAACGTCGTACAGCGAGAACCTGCCAGACGGTCAAGATCTTCTCGATCACCACTGCAACGCGCTCGGTATCAAAAAGACCGGCGACGCCAG
>JBAXJA010000278.1:0-1158 GCA_037138115.1 Thermoleophilia bacterium
GCCTCCATCGGCACGTCGCTCTCGGCGCGCATCCTGCCCGTGTCGCTGGGCACGCCCAATCGCGGCTGCGCCACCTTCGTCACCTCGTGGAATGACGCCATCGCCCTGGTGGACGACGGCGTTGACGGCGAGCGCGTGACCATCACGCACGATGCCGCGCGCGCCGACGTGCTGGATGGCCTCACCCGTTCGCGCGCAGCATTCCTTCGCACCACATCCGATCTGCTGCCCGAGGCCGTTGATCTGGCGGGCCTCCCCGCTGTGCACACACGGGTGTCGGTGCAGGTTGCCGACCTCGACGCAGCCGTGGCGGCCGTGCGCGGTGGTGCGCGCGATCTGGTGGTGTCGGGCTGGGATGACGCCGATATGGCTGCGCTGCGCGATTCGATCCTTCCCGAGGTGCTGGTGGAGCGCACGGCGCTGCCCTTGGGCACGCCCATTGAGGCCATGCGCGACATCGTTGCGCTGCCAGTGCTCACCTGCTGGCTCTCCCAGGTGGACTGCCGTGGCGCCGCGCGCCCGCGCCACCCGTGGGCCCCCGGACGCGACATGCACCCGCCCGTGCCCGAGCGACGCATGAGCAGCGAGTGGGCCGACGCCGCATGGACCGGGGCCGACTGGACCCGCGACCTCGATCGCATCGCGCCCGACGTGGCGGCGATCCTCGAGCACTCCCTCGCCGGCACCGCCCCCACAGTGGCCGAGATGGTGCGTCTGTTTGAGGCCCGTGGCGATGAGGTCGATGCGATTGCCCACGTGGCCGACGTGCTGCGCCAGCGCACCAACGGCGACCAGGTCACCTATGTGGTCAACCGCAACATCAACTACACCAACCAGTGTTACTTCCGGTGTGGTTTCTGCGGCTTCTCGCGTGGCCCCAAGAGCTACAACGCCCGCGAGACCCCGTACCGCATGGACCTCGACGAGGTCGTAAGCCGTTCGCAGGAAGCCTGGGACAAGGGCGCCACCGAGGTGTGCCTGGTGGGCGGTATCCACCCCGACTTCACGGGCGACTTCTACGCATCGGTGCTCGAGAGCATCAAGGACGCACTCCCCGAGATGCACGTGCATGCCTTCACCCCGCTCGAGGTATGGCAGGGCGCACACACGCTGGGCGTGCCGGTGCGCGACTATCTCGAACGCATGAAGGCATCGGGC
>JBAXJA010000279.1:0-1154 GCA_037138115.1 Thermoleophilia bacterium
GGGCCACTTCGGCCACCTGGTGATCGGCCGCGCCAAGCGGCCCTTGATGGCCTTCGTGATGGTGCTGAGCTACTCGCGCCGCATCTTCCTGCGCTTCAGCCTGAACGCCCGCATGGACAGCTTCCTGCGTGGCCACGTGCTGGCGTTCGCGGCCTTCGGCGGCGTGGCCCGGGTGCTGCTGTACGACAACTTGAAGAGCGCCGTGCTCGAGCGCGTGGACCATGCCAGTGGTACTGCCCTTCGCTTCAACGCCGACCTGCTGGCCTTCGCCGCCGCCCACCGCTACGAGCCGCGCCCGGTGGCTTTGGCACGCGGCAATGAGAAGGGGCGGGTTGAGCGGTCGATCCGCTACATCCGCGACAACTTCTTCGCCGCCCGCAGCTTCACTGACGTGGACGACCTGAGCGCGCGGGCGCTGGCCTGGTGCGAGGGGGATGCCTGTGATCGGCGCTGGCCCGAGGACGACCGGCTGACGGTGCGCCAGGCCGGCCAGGCCGAGCAGCCCAGTCTGATGCAGCTGCCCGAGCACGACTACCCGGTGGCCGAACGCCTGGAGGTCCACGCCGGCAAGACGCCCTACGTCCGATTCGATCTCAACGACTACAGCATCCCTCACACCCATGTGCGGCGCACGCTCACCGTGCTGGCCGACCCCGACCGGGTGCGCGTGCTCGACGGGGCCACCGTGCTGGCCACCCACCGGCGCAGTTGGGACCGCCGGGCGCAGATCGAGCAAGAGGCGCATGTGCAGGCGCTGGCAGGTCACAAGCGCGGCGCACGCGCCCACCGCGCCACCGACCGGCTGACGCAGGCCGTGCCGGCGGCAGCCGAGTTGCTGCGGCGCGCCGCCGCGCGGGGCCACAACCTGGGCTCGGTGACGGCCGGGCTGTCCAAGCTGCTGGACCGCTACGGCGCCAAGCCGATGCAGGCCGCCGTCGTCGAGGCGCTGGCGCGCGATGTGCCGCATCCCAATGCCGTGCGCCTGGCGCTGGAGCGTGCCCGCCACGCCGGCCAGACGCCGCCGCCGGTGGACACCCCGCTGTCGGAGCGGGCGCGCTCGCTGGACGTGACGGTGCAGGCCCACGCCCTCGATGCGTATGACGCGCTGCGCCCGGTGGCCGAGCCCACCAGCGAGCCCGCGACAGATCCTGCTC
>JBAXJA010000280.1:0-1147 GCA_037138115.1 Thermoleophilia bacterium
CTGCTCGCTCGGCAGCCCCCTCGGCCGCCCACACCTAAGCCTCCTACCTAAGCCCCCCCACCTAAGCCCCCCCCGCGAGCGTGCGTGTCCGTCCGCCAACACGCCGTCTAAGGCGTGCAGTTCGCGCACCGTCGTCATCCACAGGGCTGACTTTCCAGAGAGCTCATGCGCTGGACACCATCACCGCGTGCGTGCAGAACTCGCGGCTCTCTTCGACAGACAGGACGGGGTTGCGACGACGGCACAGATCCTCGCCGTGACAAGCAGGCGTCACCTCGAGACTCTGCTGAATTGCACGGCAGTGGAACGCATCTGGCACGGTGTCTACAGCGTGGGCGGCAGAGAGACCGAACAGCTGCTCCGTGGCCTCGACCTTGCGTGTGACGAGGCACTGGCGATCTGTCTAGGGACCGCCGCCCACGCCTACGGATTCGACACCGAGAACACCGTCGAGCTGCATGTGCTCAACCCACCCGGTGGCCACCAGATGCGACCGGCCGAAGGCCTGGTGGTGCACCGCCGCGACGGCGCACCGCTGACCTCGCTCGACGGACGGCCGGCCACGACGGCGGCCTGGACGGCCATCGAGGTCGCCCGCACATTGCCCCGCAGGCGAGCGCTGGCCACCCTCGATGCTGCTCTTCGATCCCGAACCTGCGATCCGCGCGCTCTGCAGTGCGCAGTGGCCGCGCAGGCCGGACGACGCGGAATAGTAAAAGTCCGTCAGCTGCTTGTACTTGCCGACGGGAGGGCGGAGTCGCCGATGGAGAGCGAGGCCCGACTGGTGATGATTGACGGCGGTCTACCGACTCCGGTACTTCAGCATGAGGTCATCGATGCCCGGGGCCGGTTACGCCGTCTCGACTTCGCCTGGCCGGAGCAATGGGTGGCCGCCGAATACGACAGCGACGAATGGCATGCCGGGGCTGATGCGCTGCGGCGCGACCGGGAAAAGCTGGCCGCACTACAGGACCTTGGGTGGACGGTGGTGCCAATCGTGGCCGACGACGTGCGTCGCCGCCCGCAGGTCCTGGTGGACCGAATCGGTGGCCATCTCAGCCGGGCCCAGGTGGCGTGAGCGTGCGCTAAATGCCCGCCGCGGGCGGCGTGTTGGCGTGCCGACACGCACGCTCGCGGGGATTGGGGC
>JBAXJA010000281.1:0-1143 GCA_037138115.1 Thermoleophilia bacterium
CGGCCCCAAGGCCCGCACCTGCCTGCCACGAGGCGCCGGCAACCTCTGGGGTCACCAGCGACCGGGCAACGGCAAGCCGCTTGTCGATGCGTGCCTGGTCGAACGGGTAGGCAAGGTCTGCCCGGCCCGACGTCCGCAAGGCTGACGCGAACCCGCCAACCCGCAGCGCCGTGACCGGGTCGGCCTCCGCGAGGCACGCCGCCACCTCTCCGGCGACGTCGGCATCGTCGGCCCAGTGCTCGGCGAATCGAACCCGGTAGCGCGTCACGGCCTGGATGAGCAGGTTGACCGTGCCTGGGACATTCCCCGCCATGGCTTCCACCTGCGCGAGCCAGAGCGGCGGGTTGAACACCCACTCCGAAGGCACCGCCGCGTAGTGCGACCGGGCTGCGTCCAGGTCAGATTGGGCACGCGCCAGGTCTCCGCGCCTCCATGATGACGCGTCAATCCATCGCCGCTCACCGCTCCGGCGGGCCTCACGTGCCAGGCCGTCGATTGCAACGAGGGCCCCTGGATGGTCGCTAGTGGCGATCAGGCACCACGATTCTTCCATGACCACCCAAACCCAAGCACCGTGGCGTGGGCCGATGAGGTGGTTGGATCCGTGGAACGTATCGATCCCGCGCAACGACTCGTTGAAGTCTCCTCGCCGACGTGCCTCGAAAGCACCGCCATACGCGAGAATCGTGATCATGCTGACGTCACCATGCTCGGTGGCAATCGCGAGCGCCTCCTGACTGGCAGCCATTCCCTCGGCAACCTCACCGATCCTGACGGCCGCTGCACCAGCTATGGCAAGGCTCACGCACAGCCCGCGGGCATCCCCAGTCTTCCGGTACCGCACGGCTGCCTCAAGCCCGCAGGTGCGACGGAACCCCTCGTCGAACCCGGTCGCCGTGGTCGGGACGCCCCACAGTCCGCGCCACGCCAGACCTGCCCCGGCATGGTCGCCAAGCGCGTCACAGGTGTCCCGCACCTCTTCCAGCAGCCTCCGGCGCAGCGATGTCTCAACTGACCAGTCATCGGCATATCCGCACCGGATCCAGGACAATAGCCTCGGGTCCACCACCACCGTTGGCTCCAACCGTGGCGACGCCCCCTCCACATTCGCCGGGTCGATCCACGCCATGCTCCGCTTCGCCC
>JBAXJA010000282.1:0-1140 GCA_037138115.1 Thermoleophilia bacterium
TCGTGGAAGATCATCCCTGCGGCGCCCTCGTAGAGCTTGAGCGCCACGTTGCCGGTAAAGCCATCGGTCACGATCACCCGGGCCGTGCCCATGGGGATGTCGCGCCCCTCGATGTTGCCGATAAAGCCCTCGGTGCCCTCAAGCAGCGCGTAGGTCTCCTGCACCAGATCGGTGCCCTTGCCAGCCTCCTCGCCGATGGTGAGGATGCCCACCGTCGGGTCGGCGATACCCATGATGTCGCGGGCGAGCACCCGCCCCATCACTGCGAACTGCGCCAGGTACTCGGGCTTGCACTCCACGTTGGCCCCGCCGTCAAGCAGGACGACCGGGCCGAGGACGGAGGGCATGGGAACCGCAAGACCGGGGCGGATGACGCCCGGCAGGCGTCGCATGAGCAGCGTGGACGCCGCGAGCATGGCGCCGGTGTGCCCGGCGGAGATGACGGCGCTGGCGTTGCCCTCGGCCACTTGGCGGCAGGCGACCACCATTGACGCGTCAGCCTTGTTTCGCACCGCCCGTACGCCGTCCTCGGCAGAGTGGATGCGGTCGCTGGCATGCACCACGGTGATGCCACCCGGAACATCGCCGTGCGTGGCGAGTTCGCGCTCGAGCACCTCCGAGTCGCCGACCAGAAGGATCCTGATGCCTTCCTTCGCTGCCGCGACGGCACCCGCCACTGGCACCTGCGGTGCCTTGTCTCCCCCCATCGCGTCAACGGCGACGACGACGGGAGTAGCGGCGGAACCGCTCACGAGTGGAGGTGCGTCAGACGCCGGTGTCGACGACCGCGCGGCCCTTGTAATGACCGCACACCATGCAGACATGGTGGGGCATCACGGGAGCCGTGCAGCGAGGGCACCGGCCGAGGCGCGTGGCCGACACCGTGTGGGTGGCACGACGCTTGTCACGGCGTGCGCGGGATGTCTTGCGCTTGGGGACTGCCAATGCGGCTCCTCGATAGGACCGGTTCCGGAACGACGCGGGAGGTTAGCGCCTCGGAAGCGTCGTGGGCAAGCGGTGCGGCAAATCAGTGCGGAAACTCAGTGCGGGACAGGGGTGCTCACGCCTCGTCGGGTGAGTCCTCCCGCATGCGCGCCGCCAGATCGCCGAGCGCGGCCCACCGGGGATCGGTGGCCTCCT
>JBAXJA010000283.1:0-1130 GCA_037138115.1 Thermoleophilia bacterium
CCTCGCGGTCGTCCTCCCCGATGTGCTGGTGGCCCGCGGGTACACCGACAAGGCCGGAGATGGCACACGTGCTGGCGTCATGCTGGTGCTGTTTGACCACGACGGCGCACCGCACCTGCTCCTGACCAAGCGCACCGACCACCTCGTGCACCATGCCGGGGAGGTGGCCCTCCCGGGAGGCCGCTTTGAGGATGGTGACGCCGACCTTCTGGGCACGGCGCTCCGGGAGACCGAGGAAGAGATCGGTGTGTCCGCGCAGTCGCTCACGGTGCTCGGACGTCTCGATGATGTCGGCACGATGGTGTCGGGCTTCACGGTGCGCCCCTGGATCGCGTATCACGCGGACGGTCGCCCGGAGATCGTTGTGCAGGAGGACGAAATCGCGCGCGTGATGGAGGTGCCGCTCGCTGACGTGCTGGCGGCGCATCGGCGAATCCCCGCCATTCCCGATGCATCCACGTTGCGGTACCCGCTCATGGGCGAGGACGTCTGGGGGCTCACAGCGCGAATCCTCCACACGTTCTCTGAGGTGGTGCAGGGCGCCGACCGCTAGTCGGTGACGCGCTCGACCTCGAGCGAGGGCCGGGCCGGAAGGTCCGCCTCGCCCGCCGGGCCGCCCTGACCATCAATGGCCAGCGCCTCGAGACGTACGATCTGGGCGACGATCTCGGGAATGCGTGGGTGCCCGTCCGGAAGGGTCTCCCCGTAGGCGCGGACCCGGTCACGTATCTGCAGCGCGAAGTGCGGCGTGGCCGCCCCCACAAGCCGTGCGAGCTCATCCTCAGAAGGAATGCCGTAATCAAGTTCAAGAATCGTCATCGGGCCAGATCGTAGACCGGGCCCCGGCGCACCGGCCCGGGCTGCGGGGCAGGGCGTAACCGCGTATCAGGGCACCCCGTACGGGGGTCCACCCTCCAGAGGGCCCCACTGGCCGCGCCCGGCAGCGCGGGCATCCGCTTCAAGCTGGTCAAACAGATCCTTATGTGTGGTGTTGGGCGCGAACGCGAACGACTCGGCCATGCCCGCGCGAACCAACTCGGCGTTCACCATGACCCGGCCTACATACACGTAGGCCAGCGTGCGGCCGTACGCATCGTGCAGCTCGCGGTCGGTCTCCAGCCGCACATCCA
>JBAXJA010000284.1:0-1121 GCA_037138115.1 Thermoleophilia bacterium
GGCACGACCCCACCATCGGCTCTGGTCCGTGCGTGCTAAGGCCGGTCACTCCGAAGAGGCGGGCGGCGGGATTTGGGCACTGCGATGGCGGCGGTGCTGCGGCCACTGCCGCTGCAGTGCCAGTGGCTGTGATCGCCCGAAAATGCGACGGCCGTTGCAGCCGCAAGCAACGCCCGAAGTGAGGTAGGGCCCTCCCGGACCGCAGCGACACTACGGCGGGTTGCGATGGTTCTGAGAGCCCGGGTTCTTGATCGGGAGATTTAAGTTGAATAATACAACTTGAGGTGTTCCCACGAGCCTGGAGCCCATCTGCCTGCGTCCTAGGCATGGCCGCCGCCCGGGGACCCATCGGCCATCGCCTGGACCACCACACGGGGTCGGGGAGGCCGGTTTGGTCGCGTGGCCGGCCGGCTCCCCGGCAATCCGTGCGTAATGGCTGCGCACCGGTGCCACGCCGCGCATCTGTGGCCAGCCGAGGTGGCGCAGGCGAGGAATTACGACCGGCTGGGGTCTGTGGGTGGATCGCGCGCCAGGTTGCCGGCCGCCTGGGCGGAACGTGCTGCGCACGGCACCCAGGCAACGTGCCACTGCACGCGGGCCACCGTCGAGACCGGCTCTCGCACAGCGAGCCGGGATGCGCACGCCGTGCACGCTCGGCGGCACGTGCGTACCACCTGTCTCGAGCTTCGGGACGCAGCGTACCGCAGTGGCTGCGATTTCTAGCGACAGGCGCTTCGTTTCTGGCGCAGCGCACATTTTGAGCGAATGCCGACCGCAGCCCTGGGCGCCGGCGGGCAGGTCGGCATGGCGAGCCGCCCAGCGATAGTACGTCCACTTTGGAGTCGAGGCCACGTGCGTACACGCCCGGGGCGATGGTTGCGCGGGTATGGTCGGGTTTGATGTGTCTGGAGACACAGGGTCCACGAGGGGGTAGGCAAACGCTGGATCCGGGCGGCGCGGCCGAGAGTTTGACCCACGGCCGGATGGATAGTACCTGTGTGAGCGAACTTCCACGCTGGGCATGCCGGTGGTGGCGGTCTGCGTCGCGGTGCATACCGGACGGGCATTCAGGCCGAGACGTGGGGATGGGCACCGGGGTAGCCGATGGGCCTGATATAAGA
>JBAXJA010000285.1:0-1088 GCA_037138115.1 Thermoleophilia bacterium
GGCTGGTGCAGCCACAACTCCGCATCCGGAATGGTGCGAGCCGTCTTGATCAGCCACACGCCGGGCTCGGTGCTCTCGATCAGCACGGTGCGTCCGGCGAATTCCTTGCCCAGGGAGATCTGGCCGCTGGCCCCCACCCGCTTCACCGATGCCGTCATGCATGGATGAGATTCATGCCTTCATGCTATCGGTGAGCGGCACCAGCTCGGGGCCGCGACGCTCGCTTTGCTCGCAGATGCGGCCCCGAGCTGGTGCCGCTCACCCCTTGGAGGGGGTGGAGGCACGTTCAGTGCCGCTCGCTGAATCGGGGGAGGCAGAAACCATGTTCGCCACAGTCCATGCTCGCCATGGTCCCTGAGGTCGCGCGGCTCTGGCTTACGTCACCGCCGCCACATCGGTGCGGCCGTAGCGGTCTTCGAAGCGCACGATGTCATCCTCGCCGAGGTAGGGGCCGCTTTGCACCTCGATCAGTTCCACGGGGATCTTGCCGGGGTTGCGCAGGCGGTGGCGGGAGCCCAGGGGGATGTAGGTGCTCTGGTTCTCGCCCACCAGTTCCTCGACGCCGTTCTTCTCCACCAGGGCGGTGCCCTTCACCACCACCCAGTGTTCGGCGCGATGGTGGTGCATCTGGAGCGAGAGGCTGGCCCCCGGTTTCACCTCAATCTTCTTGACCTGCCAGCGTTCGCCCTCCACCACGCCGTCGTAATGGCCCCAGGGGCGGTAGATGCGGCGGTGGGCCTTGCTTTCCGGGGCCCCCTCCCGTTCGAGGCGCCCCACGATCGCCTTCACCTCCTGGGCCCGGTCGCGGTGGGCCACCAACACCACGTCGTCGGTTTCGACCACCACCAGATCCTCCACGCCGAGGCCCACCACGAGGCGGTGTTCACTGCGCAGGTAGCAGTTGCGGGAGTTTTCGCTGATCACCCGGCCCCGCAGCACGTTGCCCGCCGCATCCTGTTCCCCGGTTTCCCAGAGGGCGCCCCAGCTGCCCACATCGCTCCAGTCGGCATCGAGGGGCAGCACGGCGCCGCGGTCGGTTTTTTCCATCACGGCCACATCGAGGGCCACATTGGGACAGTTGGCGAAGG
>JBAXJA010000286.1:0-1073 GCA_037138115.1 Thermoleophilia bacterium
GCGCGACCGCCAGTGGCGAAGCCATCCTCAGTTCGCTTGACGCCATCCGGTCCACCCAGCCGGGTGCGACCAAACTGCGCAGCGCGCGGATCCTGTTGCTGAGCGACGGCGCGAACACCGTGGGCACGCTGCCCCAGGACGCAGCCCAGCAGGCCAAGGATGCCGGGGTGCCCGTGTACACCGTGGCGCTCGGCACGGCCGACGGTCAGCTGCCCGACGGCCGTCGGGTTCCGCCAGATCCCGAGTCGCTCGCAGCCGTGGCCGAGATCACCGGCGGCCAGGCATTTGAGAGCCAGGACGCCGACTCGCTGCACCAGGTGTACGACGACCTCGGCACATTCATCGGCACCCGTCAGGTGATGGGTGAGGCCACCTCGTGGCCCGCCGGCATCGCCGCCCTTCTGCTCATCCTCGCCGGCATCGCCGCCTGGCGCGTCAGCCCGAGGCTTCCCTGATGTTCACGTTCATCAATCCCATGTGGCTCTGGGCCCTTTTGGTGGTGCCCGTGCTGGTGGTGATCGCCGTGTTGTGGGAGCGCGACCGGTCGAAGGTGGGCCAGGCATTTGCCGACCCGTCGGTGATGGCCATTGGGTCGGACCGCCGCGCACGCGCGCTGCGCCGCACAGCGCTGGCGCTGGCCATCCTGGCTGCGGCCATGGGGCCAATCGCGCTTGCCCGCCCCGCGGTGGACACCACCGAGCAGAAGCACCAGGGCGCCGTGATACTTGAGATCGACACCTCGAAGAGCATGCAGAAGACCGACCTGCAGCCCAACCGGCTGGATGCCGCCAAGGCCGCCGCCACCCAGTTTCTGGATTCCGCACCGGACGAGGTGCTGGTGGGGCTGGTGACATTCTCGGACCGCGCCGTGGTGCAGGTAGCACCCACCCTCGACCGCATCGCGGTGCGAAACGCGCTTGACCACCTGCAGGTGAAGGAGGGCACGGCGCTTGGAGATGCGGTGGCGGCCGGGCTTGGATCGCTCTCGGGCGCGGGGGTGCTGAACCCACTGCCGGCCTCGCCCGCGCAGTCGGCCGGGCGCATCATGATCCTCACCGATGGCGCCGGAAACG
>JBAXJA010000287.1:0-1071 GCA_037138115.1 Thermoleophilia bacterium
CCCCGCGTGGAACGCCTTGGCGACGATGTGCTGCTGATCGGGCGGTTGCGCCCTGTGCCCGGGGGGAATGCCTGATGTTCACCGGTCTTGTTGAGGAGATGGGCACGGTGCGCGAGCGGGTGCCCGGCACGGCCGGCGCCCGGCTGGTGATCGCGTGCGGCCTGGTGCGCGACGGACTCGCCATCGGCGACTCGGTTGCTGTCAACGGGGCCTGTCTCACCGTGGTGGAACTGACAGACGACTCCTTCGCGGTGGATTGCGTCGAGGAGACCCTGCGGCGTACCTCGGTGGGCGACCGCCATGCCGGGGACCAGGTGAACCTGGAGCGGGCCATGCGGGTGGGCGACCGCCTGGGCGGCCACATCGTGCAGGGGCACGTGGACGGCACGGGCACCGTGCGTGGCATCACACCCGAGGGCGACGGCGTACTCATGTCAATCAGCTGCCCGGATGAGGTGCTGCGGTACGTCGTGGAGAAGGGTTCAATCACCGTTGATGGCGTGAGTCTGACCGTGGCAAGCCGCGAGGCAGACGGGTTCACGATCGCACTCATCCCGCACACCATGGCTGCCACGACTCTCGGGCGTGACGCAGTGGGCCGAAGTGTCAACCTGGAGGCCGATGTGGTGGCAAAGTACGTGGAGGCGCTGGTTCGCCCGCACATTCCCGGGGGAGAGACCTCCTGAGCACTGAGACGACGCCCTTCTCGAGCATCGAGACGGCCATTGAGGAGATCCGCAGCGGCCACATGGTCGTCGTGGTCGATTCCGAGGATCGTGAGAACGAGGGCGATCTGGTGATTGCCGGGCAGTTCGCCACGCCCGACGCCGTGAACTTCATGATTACCCATGGCCGCGGCCTGGTGTGCCTGGCGCTCACCGAGGACCGCTGCGAGCAGCTGGGCCTCACGCAGATGGTGCGCAAGAACGAGGCACCGCTGGCCACGGCCTTTACCGAGGCCATCGAGGCGCGCGAGGGCACCACCACAGGAATCAGCGCACCCGACCGGTCGCGCACCATCATGGTGGCCATCGACCCGGACTCAGGGCCGAGCGATCTGGTGAAGCCCGG
>JBAXJA010000288.1:0-1068 GCA_037138115.1 Thermoleophilia bacterium
GGCCCGGCATCCGAGCGCTGAATCAGGTCATGCATGGCCGCATCAAGATCTGCAGCATCGTCAACACGCGCCGTGCTTGCACCAAAGCCATGGCAGATCTCCGCCACGTCGATCCTCGGTGAGTCGAGCGCAAGCCCCGGCCAGCCGCCATCTGGCACGCCGGTAAGGCCTTCCATGCCTGCGCGCAGGATCTCGTAGCCGGAGTTGTCGCCAACCACGAGGGCGAGCCGTGAGCCCTCCGACGCCGCTGTCCACAACGCATGTACCCCGAACATGAGTGAGCCATCCCCCTGGATGCACACCACGCGACGGGATGGATCGGCAATGGACGCACCCACCGCCGCGGGGAGCCCCCAT
The DNA here is from genome assembly GCA_037138115.1 of Thermoleophilia bacterium. GTDB lineage: Bacteria > Actinomycetota > Thermoleophilia > Miltoncostaeales > Miltoncostaeaceae > SYFI01. The sequence goes on from JBAXJA010000288.1 coordinate 358, forward strand.
CCCAGGGCACTCCCCCGGTGCCACAGGCACGACCCCGGCCGCCGCGTGCCGAGCGCCGTACGCAGATCGCGAGTTGAGGTGATGCCCTCGTCCACAACCAGGTCGTCGGCCTGTACCCCTGATGCGATGGCCTGCGACAGCCGGGCACCGGTGATGTGATCACCTGCTGCATCGGCCCGCGCCATGTAGGCGGCCACCTCCGCACTGCGTGCCCCGGCCACATGCCGTGCCACGGCGCCGTGGCGTGACGGGTTGGCCGGTACACGCGCCCCAAGGGCCTCGAGCACCACGAGCGGGTCGGCCACCATGCCCACCTCGGGTGCGTACGTGCGCCCCACTTCGCGGGGGTCGACATCCACATGGATGAGCCGGGCGCCATCGGGGAGCGGCGGACCCGGACTCCAGCCGAACAGCCGGAACACCGGCATTCCGAGCGCAAGCACCACGTCGTATTGCTGCAGGGCCCCCCGGATGCCCGCGGCGAACCGCGGCATCGGACCCGCCCACATCGGGTCGTCCGTGGCCAGAGGCACCGTGGCGCCAAACGGCTCGCCCATCACGGGTGCACCGATCCGCGACGCAAATGCCGACAGGGCCTCGCACGCCCCGGCGTGCGTCACGCCATCGCCCGCAAGGATGATGGGAGTGGTGGCACCTGCAAGCAGCGCGGCGGCGGCATCGAGCGCCGCGGGATCCGGCGTGGGCAGTGCA
>JBAXJA010000289.1:0-1062 GCA_037138115.1 Thermoleophilia bacterium
CGATCGTGCGCGTCTCCACGTACTCACGCGCGTGCTGGCTGAAGTACGAGGGAATAACCTTGTGCCCGATGCTCACCCGGCCTGCCGCTGCCTCGCGCCGCCCGAGCAGGGTTTCGATGGTCGTCGTCTTACCCGCCCCGTTCGGCCCCACCACGGCCACCCGCTGCCCCCGCTCGATGGTGAATCCGGCGTCGTCCACCAATACACGGTCGGCAATGTCCACCCGCAGCCCGTCTGCCTCCATCACCACGCGCCCGGGGCGCTCGGTCTTCGGGAACCCGAATGAGAGCGACCGCTCACGGCTTGGTGGCTCGATGCGCTCGGTGCGCTCCAGCCGCTTCGCACGCGACTTCGCCTGACGTGCACGGGTGCCGGCACGCCAGCGGATGACGAACCGCTCAAGGCGCGCGATCTCCTCGTCGCGTCGCTCGGCCTGAACCGCCAACTGCGCATCATCCTCAGCCCGGGCGCGCCGGAATGCGGAGTACCCCATTGGCCACAGACGGGCCTTCTCGCGCGACAGATCAAGCACGGCAGTTGCCGTCGACTCAAGAAACCAGCGATCGTGCGACACGATCACCACTGCGGCGGCCAACTCGGTGATGGCGCGCTCCAGCCACTCCATCGCCTCGAGGTCGAGGTGATTGGTGGGCTCGTCGAGCAGCAGCACCTGGGGGCGCCCCGCAATCGCCCGCGCAAGTGATGCGCGCGTCAGCTCCCCGCCGGACAGGCTCGTAAGTGGACGATCCAGCTGATCGTCCGACAGGCCGAGGCCGCGCGTGACCCGCTCCACCCAGGCGCGCCAGTGGTACCCACCTGCAGCATCGAGATCGGCATGGGCCCGCTCGTACTCGGCCATGGTCTCGGGGCCGTGGTCGCCCGCACCCATGCGCGCTTCGATAGACGCCAGGCGATCCTCGGCATCACGGGCGTGTGCGAGCCCCTGTTCCACGTATTCGCGCACCGTGCCTGCCGATGTTGCATCGGGCCGCTGGTCGTGAAGCGCCACCCGCTCACCCCGCGGAATCGACACCGATCCGCTGTCGGCCACCTCCAACCCCG
>JBAXJA010000290.1:0-1048 GCA_037138115.1 Thermoleophilia bacterium
GAGCGCGGGGTGGGTGAGGATGCGGCGGATGATCTCCACGCCCTGGATCTCGTCACCGTGGATGGCGCCGGACAGGAACATGGTGGGGCCGGGGGCTTCGCCATGCACCACGTGGACGGGCAATGTCACGTGGGTGTGGTTCGACAGCGTGCTGACCGGCAGGTCCACCGTGGCGCGGCTGCCCCGCTGCACGTCCACTTCGCCGAGGTTGAAGGCGCTCATCCCTTGCCCCGCGTGCGCGTGCGGCCGGGCTTGGCGTGACGCTCCACGAAGCGGATGATGGTGGTGGCCACGTCCACGCCCGTCGCCTTCTCGATGCCTTCGAGCCCGGGCGAGGAGTTGACCTCGATCACCACGGGCCCGTGCGAGGAGCGCAGCATGTCGACACCCGCCACGTTGAGGCCCATGGAGCGGGCGGCCCGCAGCGCGGTCGCCTTCTCCAGCGGCGTCAGTTCGATCATGTTGGCGGTGCCGCCACGGTGCAGGTTGGAGCGGAAGTCATCCTTCGCGCCCTTGCGCTCCATGGCGGCGACGAGCGAGCGCCCGACCACGAAGGCGCGGATGTCGCTGCCCTCGGCTTCCTTGATGAACTCCTGAACGAGGATCGCCACATTGGCACCGTGGAAGGCCTCGACCACGGACTTCGCCGACTTGTGCGTCTCGCTCAGCACCACGCCGATCCCCTGCGTGCCCTCCAGCAGCTTGATGACCACGGGCGCGCCGCCGACGATGTCGAGCAGGTCGTCGGTGCGCTTTGAATCATGTGCGAAGGCGGTGACGGGAAGTCCCACGCCGTCGCGCGACAGCAATTGCAGCGAGCGCAGCTTGTCGCGCGAGCGGCCGATGGCGACAGATTCGTTCACCGGATAGACGCCCATCATCTCGAACTGGCGCAGCACGGCCATGCCGTAGAATGTATGCGACGCGCCGATCCTCGGGATCACGGCATCAAAGCCCACCAGCTTCTCGCCCTGGTAGCGCAGCTCGGGCTTCTTCGAGGTGATGTTCATGTAGCACTTGAGATAGTCGATGGGCACCATCTCGTGGC
>JBAXJA010000291.1:0-1048 GCA_037138115.1 Thermoleophilia bacterium
TGAGGCCGTGCTCCTTGCTTGGAAACGTTGCTACGGGATGTTCCCTCACCCGGTGGTCAATCCCTGCCGATGGTCAGTAGCAGGGGTCAGTCCCGGAGCGACGCCCGGGCCAACTCGGCCCCGATTTCCCGTGCATCAGCAGGGTCGGCGCCACCTGATCGCTGGGTCAGGACCACCAGGATGACGGGGCCGCGCCGGGTGTAGGCAATGGCAGCCCCGTGCTGCTCATCTGTGCGCCAGCCATTCTTCTCGGCAATGGGAGTGCCCGGTGGGAGTCCGCCCGAGAACAGTGTGGCGTTGGGTCCGTCCTGCACGGTGGTGAGCAGCAGGCCAAGGATCAGGCGTGCATCGACGACCGGGATGCGGGTGTGGCGCCGCGCCGCCCCAGTCGCAGCAACCGATGCCTGCAGGGCGTACAGCATCCGCCCCATGTCGCGTGCGGTGGTATGGCGGTTCGACCACACCGGTGCGACAGCGATGGACGCGCCCGGGAGACGCGGCTGGAGTTCTGACTCCAGCTGGTAGCAGCCGGTGAAGGTGCTCTGCTCGGCGCCGAGTCGGCGAAGCCCGTCTGCCGCTGCAGAATCGGCGCTGGTGCCGCACCCCGACCCGAGATGCTCGATCAGTGCATCCGCAGCGGCGTTGTCACTGCGTTTGAGCATCGCGACCATGTCCGGCCACCATGGATTGGTCCACGGGGTGGGGCCCATGCGCATAATCACCCCGACGGCGAGCGGCAACTTTACGAGACTGGCCGCGGGGAACTCGGCACCGGCATTCCATCCGGCGGCACGGCCATCCCACAGTCGCTGGGCCCAGAGGCCGGTGACTCCACCGTGGCGCGCGGCAATGCGCGCGAGGGAACGCTCGAGCGAAACGGAGCGGTGGGATCCGGGTATCGCCAGTTCCCCATTTGCGGGGAGGAGGTAGGCGTCGTGGATCTCACGCGTTGCCACCAACGCTCCGGTGTCGTCACGGAATACCGCGGTCACGCCGCGGGGGCCCGGGAGACCAGACACCTCCCCTCGTGTCAGGGGGGTCGCGGGGG
>JBAXJA010000292.1:0-1041 GCA_037138115.1 Thermoleophilia bacterium
CGAGCTGCCCCTCACCGCAGCCGTACCCGCGCCGACCCTGCGCGGGTATGCGTGGGGTGACGGCCACCCCGTGGACGTGACCACCGCGGTCGCCTTCGGGGGCTGGGGCTGGGCGTCGGGTGGAATCGTCTCGACGCCGTCGGATGTATCGCGATTCGTGCGCCGGTACATCCCGACGGTGCCTGACACCGCGTTCGTACCCGGGGCGTCATCGCCGCGCGGGCCGGGCACCAACGCCGCGGGCCCGGGCCTGTTCAGGTACACCACGCGGTGCGGTGTGGTGTACGGGCACACCGGCAGCATCCTCGGGTACACGCAGTTCATGGCGGCCACCCGCGATGGCACCAGGTCGGCGGTGGTGAGCATGTCCACGCAGGTGACCCCCGAACTGCTCGGGCCGCTGCGGATCACCTTCGACGCGGCGGTCTGCGCCGCCCTTGCTCCTGCCTAGGGCTGGGGGTCGGGAACGGCGCGCTTCTTCACGCGCGCCGGTGCTTGTCGTTGGCGAGGTCGGCGATGGCGATGTTGTCGAGCACATCCCGCAGGCCCGCCCGCACGGCGAGGCCGCTCAACTGGCCCACCGCACCGGCCACCCTGCTGAGCGTTGCCGGGTTCTGCGGCCCGGCGTCAGGGACCGCAGAACGGGGCCGCGCACGGAGCCGCAGGTCGGTGCGAATACATGCGAACCCGCGCAGGCGACGCGCAAGCGAAGTGCCTACATATGTGAGTGGGCGCGGCAGGACCCGAACCTGCGACCGAGGGATTATGAGCAGCAGGTCGGAGCCGACGGGCGTTGTCAGGAGCCCGTTTGGAGACTGCGAAGTGGGCGCCTCATCTGGGTGGGAAAGCGAAGTGGGCCGCAAAGGGGCCGCAGTGGATTAGCGGCTGTCGGCCGCCCGCAGGTGTTGGCGCAGGCGGTGCGGCAGGAGCCCGAATCGAAGATACGTTCGGTTCATGCGTTCACGCTCGTCAAGTAGCGCGGCGAGCGACGCGGCGACGTACCCCACGAAGTTGCGCGGCTCGGGGATTGCCATTCTCTCG
>JBAXJA010000293.1:0-1032 GCA_037138115.1 Thermoleophilia bacterium
CCCCAGGCCCCTCACTGGCCCCCTTGGCGGTTCTCTCCGACTCCCCCGCGACACTCGCGGTGACGTCTGTGCTCAACCAAGGTCCAGGAGCCCCGTGGCTGCCGTCCGCTGAGGTCGATTGGGCGGTCGGTACTCCGTACGACTACGCCTGTCAGCTCACTACGTGGAAGGGGCCCCGCGCTGCCGTTTCCGGCCAGCGCACATTCCAGAGCGCGTCGGGAACCATCACCGTGTCGGCACACGCGTACAGCGCGGGCGCAGGGGCCCTCGCCTTCGATCAGCTGTCCCAACGCATCGCGCAGTGCCCTCAGCGTGAGTCCTCGGTGAGTTCTCAGCCGGTGTCGGTCGGCGGTGCCAACGGGCTGATCGGCCAAGTTCGACCGAAAGGCTCCCCCTCGACGGTCACGTCAGTGGTGTGGCGCCGCGGTGACGTGGTGCTCGATGTTCACGCGAGCGGGGTGCCCTACCCCGGCCTCATCGCCGCAGCGCAGGCAGTTGACGCTGCGGCTACCACCGCGATCGAACCGGTCTGTGCCTCAATGGAATCGACGGTTGAAGATGCGCTGCGCTCACCCTGGATCGACCCGAAGGTGTACACGGGATGGCTCGCCCCCGAAACCATTGCCATCGCCCCGTCGCCTTTGCCCACTCCCGCCGCAGGAGTGCTGCCCCGAGATCTCACCGCACCCCTCGAACCACTGCCCCAAGTGAGTGAACCTTCCGCGACTCCCAGCGAGCCTCTCTGGCCTCCTGCCCCCGCGCCCGTTGTAACCCCGGTGCTCCCATCCCCCGTGGCCGCACAGCCCAGTGCCACCACCGTCGGGGTACCTCGCCGCGACGACGCTGGCCCAGGCTGCGGCTGGGCATTTACCGGTCAAACGACGCCCACCTTTGACGAAGCATCGGCATTGGCGATCCGCACCGACACGATTGCCAAGGCGCGCGCCGCACTGATCGAGGCGCAGAAGGAGTGGCAGGGACAGGTGCAGAAATACTGGGCTGCCGCAAGCGCGTACGAAGCAGGTTTGGGTC
>JBAXJA010000294.1:0-1008 GCA_037138115.1 Thermoleophilia bacterium
GGCATCGTTCATGGCGTCGTGATGATGCGTGCACACGATCACCTGATGCGCCAATCCACCCCCAAGCGCCTCGCGCACCGCATCGGCATCACACGCGGGCAGCACTGTGGCCCCCAGCGCAGCGGCAGCGGGGCGGCGGGCCTCGTTGGGCTCAATCACCACGACAGTGCGCGCGCCCAGCACCCGTGCCAGCTCGGCCTCCATAAGGCCCATTGACCCCGCGCCGACGATGACCACATCAGAGCCCGGGCCCACCCCGGCCAGCCGCTGACCGCGCAGGATGCAGGCGAGAGGCTCGATGAGTGTGCCGGTGGTATCGCTCATGCCGTCGGGCAGCACATGCACATCGAGGTTCACGTTCTCGGCTGGCACCCGGATGAACTCAGCCAGCCCGCCTGGATCAATACGCGTGGCACGAAACTGCTCGCACAGGGTGTCGCGACCGCTGACGCACAACTCGCACTCGAGGCACGGCACGTGGTGGTGCACGAATACCCGGTCGCCCACCGCGAACGGCGCCCCCTCCCCTGCCTCCACCACGTCGCCGACGGGCTCATGACCCAGCACCACCGGTGCCTTGGTGTCCTGGTACCACTGCATCAGGTCGGTGCCGCAGAGACCGCAGGCCCGCGTGCGGATGACGATCTCCCCCGGCCCCGCGGACGGGTCAGGGTGATCCTCGATCGAGAGCCGGCCGGCCCCGTGGTAGATGGCTGCCTTCACCGGGTCGATGGTACCCATGCGGGCGCAGCCAGATCGGGCACACTGACTGCATGGCCGACCGCCCGCTCCTCGTGATGCGCCATGTGCCCTGTGAGGGCCCGCATCGCATCCTCGATGCCTTCGCCGGCATTCCAACGATCGTCGTGGACCCCCTCGCCCCCGGCGCCACCTTGCCAGGCGTCGATCGGGTGCGCGGTGCGGTGATCATGGGTGGCCCGATGAGCGTCAACGACGGCTCGGCCTACCCGGGGCTCGAGGCCGAGGTGCAGTGGATACGCGCTGGCC